>JAZKYA010000045.1:0-14220 GCA_045611945.1 Faecousia sp.
TGGTAGCCGTACTCGGTTTCGATGATGTCGTAATCGCCGCTCTGACGGGTCTCGTCGAAGCACCAGTCGTTGAAAGCGGTAACCATCTGGCCGGGATAGACATTCTCATAGAGGCCGCCATTGGAAACGGAACCGCCGTCATCGGAGTTATCTTCAACCAGAGCCTTAAAGCTTTCTTCGCTCTTTTCGCCGCTGACCCAGGTGTTTTTCAAGGCGGTGATAGCATCTTCGGCTGCCTGCATGGACTCCTCAGAGTATACGGTGTTGCCGTTTTCGTCGGTAGTACCGTCCGTGAAGGCCTTCAGAATGTGGCGTACATTGACCAGCTTTGTTTCATTGTCGTTGCGCTCATGGAACAGAACAACGGTAAAGCCGTAGGTGCTGGAAACCTTCTTTCCGTCTTCGTCAGTGGTTTCGTTGGTGTGATTGATCACGGTCAGATCGCCGGCCTTACGGCTGCTGTCAGCCACCCACTCGGCAATCTCAGCGTCAGAGATCCCACTGTAGATCGAATCCTTAATTTCTGTACAGGCTACGGAGTCCATCTCGGAGTAGGCTTCAAGACCGCTGATGACCTTGTTCAGTTCCTCAGTAGTGGCAGGTTTTGCGTCTTTAATAGAGGATACAACATCCTGGGCGGCCTGCAAAGCGGCATCCAGCTCCTCCTGGGAGTGCTCATGATCCGTATCGTCCTCGTCAGCGGTACATACCAACAGATCGCTGGTGCCGACATAGAAGGTGTCATAAGTGAAAGAGGAGAATTCGTCAAAGTGTTCCTCGTTATAGGCATCAATGTCACTGTCAGAGTAGATCAGAGCATCATAGGTGGTGTTCTGGAAAGTGTCGCCGAGGACCATCAATTCCAGATAGCTTTGGAAGCCCTTCACGGTAGCGCCGTTTCCGTAAACTGCCTTGAGGTACTGGGCGGGTTTGCTGTAGCCGGCGCTGGCACTGGTAAGCTCCAGGCTCAGCATGGAATATTCCACATTGGCTTTGTCCAGTTCATTCAGAACAGCACCGCTGGCAACAGCCAAATCATACATGGTATATGCATTGACTGCGTTTTCAACGGCGATATCGATGAAATAATCAGCGAAGGTTATGTTATTCTCAATGTCGTACATCTGCTCGTCCAGAGGCATGGTAACATCCAGACCGTAGAACAGAGACAGGTATGTTGCAGCACTTTCTCCGTAGTTGTTGTACCACTCGGAATAGACAGCGTTGATGGCGTCATAGTAGAAGTAGCTGAGTTCGGCGGCGCTGATCTTATGCTCGCCAACGGTCAGGGCAGTGGTGTTGCGCGCAGGGAGTCCACTGTTATTGTAGGCGGTTACAGCCAGGGAGCCAAGGCCGATGGACAGAATCAAAGTGATGACGGCCACAAAGGCAATGGTTTGCTTTTTCAGTTTCTTTGCTTCAGTGCGTTCTTTCTGCTGCTTTTCGGTCAGTGCAGCAGCATTCTGCTCCTTGCGGAGCTTTTTTTTGCTGGATGCGCTCATGTAATCATTTCCTCTCATAGTCCGGTTGGTAGTGCTATGTGACAGTATGCTGACATATAGACCGGATCATTATAACCGCTTTCCCTATCTTTTTCAAGTATCATTATCGGTGAATTTATCGGAAAATGAAAGAGTTTACAAATTCAAATGAAAAAACCGGGGAAAACTCCCCGGTTTTCAAAACCCGCTTTGGCCGTGTGCATCCGTTTATGACCTGCACGAAAAGGCAGGTGGGTCGCCGCTCACTGCTTTAGCTGCTCCCAACATCCACCTGTCGTCAAAGCGCAGGCGGGAGGTCTGCAATCGGGCAGGGAAGTCAAGCGTCCCAATTATAAAATGTGGGTCCAAAAGAACACATCACGCACCAAGCAGGCGGTAATCACGCTTCGTCGGTATCTTCCTCATAGAGCTGCTGCATGATCAGCTCATATACGGTTTCCAGTTCCTGCTGGTCCTCGATAGCGCAGAGGATGGGCTCGCCGTCCTCCTCCACCGATTTGAGGATGCTGACCTCCAGAGAGGGTTCGTCAGCTTCGTCATCCATGCCCGCCGGGATCACGGCCAGGTAAGTGCTTCCGTTCCAATCTATGCTGGTGAGGATCTCCAATTCAAATTCTTCACCGTCCTCGTCTACGATGGTCATATAATCAGAACCAAACTGATCTGCCATGATACAGCCTCCTGTCTTTTGATACTCTTATTTTACAGGCAATGGCTCACAAAATCAAGAAGAAATTCGCCGGCAGCAGCATATGGGACGCACTGGCATTGATATGGCACTATTATATCATATACGGTATGGGTGGGTTTATACATCCTGCGGCATGGATGCGTACATGAAGTTTATGGATTATTAATAATTTGGGGGTTTCGTTTTTCTTCTGGGTATGCTATAATACAGTGAAATTACTATGGGAATTCTGTTCCCTTAAATCATTTATGGCCATCCGGGTCCTTCGACTTCGGTAATGGAGGTAATACTATGGCAAAGAAAATCAGAAAGCAAAAGGCACCCAGACAGTCCTGGAAGCCTCATTGGTCCCTGCGGATCCTGAAAAATTTGTGGCTGATCCTGTTCAGCGCTGTTAAGATTGCGTTGGGTGCCGCTGCTACAGTGGCGGTCATTGTTGGCATCTGTCTGGTTGTCCTTGCGGGTTCTGTCGGCGACTATCTGGATGAAGAGATCCTTTCCCAGATTGAGGTGACAGATGATGAGAACCGGGATATGAATTTGAATTCTTATGTCTATTATGTGGATAGTAACGGTGAAATTCAGAAGCTGCAGAATATATTCGCCGTCAATAACCGTGAATGGGCAGACTATGAGGATATTCCCGAAGATCTGATCCATGCTACCATTGCCATCGAGGACAAGCGGTTCTTTGAGCATCAGGGTGTTGACTGGATCACTACGGTAAAGGCCTGCTTCTTTATGTTCTTCGGCAACGGTGACCGTGGCGGCTCTACCATTACCCAGCAGCTTGTAAAAAATGTTACCGACAACTGGGATGTGACTGTCCAGCGTAAAGTACAGGAGATCTTTACTGCTATTGACTATGAGCGGCGTTACTCAAAGGAAGAAATTCTGGAGTGGTATCTCAATGAGATCTATATGGGTAACCGTACCAACGGTGTCAGAATGGCGGCATCCGTCTATTTCGGTAAGGAGCTGGAGTCCCTGACCCTGGCCGAGTGCGCCAGTCTGATCAGCATTACAAACAATCCTTCTTTGTATAATCCTTACCGGGAAAATCTGGATGCAGGCGGAATGACCGGCAAAGAGCGTAACCGGGAACGGCAGATGGATACCCTGGATGAAATGCTGGAGCAGGGCTGGATCTCTCAGGAGGAGTATGATGAAGCCGTTGCCCAGGAACTGGTATTCAAGCGTGGCATTGCGGCCGAGGATAAAATGGCATACTGCCCCAATGAGGCATGCGGATATAAGGGTATCGTCAAAACATTGGCAGCCGGGGAGTCCGGTAAGGATTACTACTGCCCAGTCTGCGGTACGAATGTTCCCGTGGGCGAGGACGCTTCTCAGGATGTTTATTCCTACTATGTGGATACCCTTCTGGAGGATGTGGCGACGGAGCTGGCCAAAAAGGACGGTATGGAACTGACCACTGTATCTGCCATGAATTTCTATAAGCAGAAGATTGCCAGCAGCGGCTATCACATCTATTCCTGTCTGGATATGGATGTGCAGAACGCATTGGACTCTGTTTACCAGGATCTGGAGCAGATCCCTGCGGTCCGAAGCGGCCAGCAGCCCCAGTCCGCCATGGTAATTATTGATAACCGTACCGGAGATATCGTGGCGCTGACAGGCGGCGTGGGTAAGGATAAGGTTCATGACGGACAGAACCGGGCGGTTGACTCCGTTCTGCAGACCGGTTCTTCCATCAAGCCGCTGACGGTTTACGGTCCCGGTTTTGAATCCGGTGCTATCAGTCCCGCAACCGTTGTTAAGGATATGCCCCAGACTTATAACGGCGGTGTTGGCTGGCCCAAAAATGATAACCGTCGGTACTCCTACTCCCGTACGGTTTACAGCGGTATCATGTCCTCTGTTAATGCGGTGGCGGTCAATACCCTGCAGATGATCGGAACCAACTATTCTTACAACTTCGCTAAGGAGAAGCTGGGCCTTACCAGCTTTATCGATCAATATGTCCGTTCTGACGGTGAGATCATGTCCGATGACGATTACGCGCCTCTGGCCCTTGGTGCCCAGACCAAGGGACTGACGGTCAGAGAAATGGCTTCCGCTTTCGCGGTGTTCCCCGGCGACGGCACTTACCGTGAGGGCCGTACATTTACCAAGGTGTACGACAGCAACGGCAACATTGTGCTGGATAACACGCAGGATAGCTGGGAGGCGTTCAGCGCTAAGACCGTCAACTATATGCACTATTGCCTGGCAGGCTCTGTTGCCGGTACCGGCGGCAATGCCAGAATCAGCGGACAGAATGTTTACGGTAAGACCGGCACTACCGCCAGCAACCGTGACCGTTGGTTCTGCGGCTATACGGATTATTATACCGCCGCTGTCTGGTTTGGTTTTGATACGCCCGAAGAAATCAACCTGGTTATGGGTAATAACAATAACCCTGCGGCCATCCTGTTCAGCAAGGTGTTGACCAAGGTCCATCAGGGCTTGAAGAAGGTCGAACTGATCGACGATAGTAAATTTACCGGTGTGACCATGTGCTTGGATTCCGGCAAGGTGGCAACGGAAGCGTGTACAGCGGATGTGCGCACAATCGATAATATCAAGCGTACTGATTACGCGAATATATACCCGGAGGACCGTCCCAGACAGACCTGCGATAAGCATGTGCTGGTGGATTACTGCGTAAGCGGCGGCGGAGTTGCTACCGATTACTGCAAGCTCTTTGCGGATGAAAAGGAAGATACGGGTGTAGAAGTAAAGATTGAGAAAAAATCCCTGGTCAAGATGACGCAAAAAGAGGTGGATGAGCTGATTAAAGCCAAGTCCAGCGGCCTGCTGCCGGAATACCTGCGTGATGACTATATCTATCTGATCAATGAGAACGGCACCGATGGTGTGTTCAAAGGATTGGAAGGTAAGATCAATGAGAAAGTATCTGCGCCGTATCTGGTATGTCCTGTGCATACAAAGGAAGCCTGGGAAGAATACCAGAAATCCGTTGAAGCCACACAGCCGGAAACGCAGCCTGCCGAAACGGATGGCGCGGTGGGCTAATCTGGAGGAAACAAATGATTTGGATTTCTGATCAATGGAAAGATTATGAGGTTTTGGATACCTCCAACGGAGAACGGCTGGAGCGTTGGGGCAAGTATGTACTGGTAAGGCCTGACCCCCAGGTGATCTGGGATACTCCCCACAGCGCTCCGGAGTGGAAGCGTTATGATGCCCGGTATGTCCGCTCCTCCACAGGTGGCGGCCACTGGACTGACCACAAGCTGCCCGAGCGCTGGCAGATCCGTTATAAGGATTATCTGACATTCAATGTCAAACCCATGAACTTTAAGCATACGGGCGTATTCCCGGAGCAGGCTGCCAACTGGGATTTCATCCGAGATAAGGTGGCTTCCGCTGGCCGTCCCACAAGGGTACTGAATCTCTTTGCTTATTCCGGCGGCGCAACTTTGGCGGCCGCAGCCGGTGGCGCGGAGGTGTACCATGTGGGTGCCTCCAAGGGTATGGTAGCATGGGCCAAGGAAAATGCCCATTCATCGGGTCTGGCCGACCGGCCAATTCACTGGATCGTGGATGACTGCGCCAAGTTTATCCAGCGGGAGATCCGCCGGGGCCGGCGTTATGACGGCATTATCATGGACCCGCCCAGCTATGGCCGCGGTCCCAGCGGCGAGATCTGGAAAATGGAGACCAGCTTTTATCCGTTTCTTTTAGAGGTGGCGAAGCTGCTTTCCGATGATCCGCTGTTTGTGATCATCAACTCATATACCACCGGCCTGGCACCATCTGCTGTGGGCTACGCTTCTGATGTTGTCTTTGGCGGCATTCACGGCGGCAGCACCACGGTTGGTGAACTGGGATTAAAGGTAAAGTCAACAGGACTGATGCTTCCCTGCGGAAGCACCGGCCGCTGGACACCCTAAAGCACTTGAAAGCCTGTAGGGAGGAATACATTTGAGCGAAGCGATTCGAGCAGAGCACTTGGCATACACATATCCGGGCGTGGAGGACACGCCCGGCGTTGCCGTATTTGAGGACCTGGATCTTACCATAGAAGCAGGCTCTTTTGTAGCGGTTTTGGGCAGCAATGGCTGCGGAAAGTCTACCCTTGCAAAGCATTTTAACTCCATTTTGCTGCCCAGCGGCGGAAAGGTCTGGGTCTGCGGTATGGATACATCCGACGAGGATAAGCTGATTGCTGTGCGGCGCAGCGTCGGTATGGTGTTCCAGAACCCGGATAATCAGATCGTAGCCAATGTGGTGGAAGAGGATGTGGCCTTTGGGCCGGAGAACCTGGGCATTGCCAGCCCGGAGATCCGCAACCGGGTGGATAAGGCGCTGAAGCAGGTTGGAATGTACGAGTACCGGGAGCATGCACCCCATCTTTTGTCCGGCGGACAAAAGCAGCGTATTGCCATTGCGGGCGTGATCGCCATGGAACCCAAATGCATCGTGTTGGATGAGCCTACGGCGATGCTGGATCCCAGAGGACGCCGGGAAGTGATCGATACCATCCGCAGGCTGAACCGTGATAAGAAGATCACGGTGGTACTGATCACCCATCATATGGATGAAGCGGCGAAAGCCCAGCGTGTGGTGGTTCTTCACAAGGGCAAGGTAGCGGCTGACGGATCACCGGGGGAAGTGTTCTCCCAGGTGCAGCTGCTGCATGATATTGGACTTGCTGCCCCGGACACAGTGGAGCTGTGCTGGGAGCTGAATCAGCTTGGTTTCAGTCTGCCCCTTGACAAGCTGAGTATAGAAGATTGTGCGCAGGCACTTTACGATGCGGTGAAGGCCTGACCCACTGGAGGAAGAGAAATTGGCACCGATTTTACAGGTACAAAACTTAACCTATGTGTACAGCATGGGTACGCCCTTCGAGCATGTAGCGCTGGATAATATATCTTTCAGCGTGGAACGGGGGGAATTTGTTGGCATCATTGGACATACCGGCTCCGGTAAATCCACGCTGATGCAGCATTTAAACGGTCTTTTGAAGCCCACCTCCGGCCAGATTCTGCTGGATGGCAAGGATATCTGGGCCGACAAAGCTACTACCCGGCAGAGCCGCTTTCGGGTAGGACTGGTATTTCAGTACCCGGAATACCAGCTTTTTGAGGAAACGGTTTATAAGGATATTGCCTTTGGCCCTAAGAACATGGGCCTTAGCGAAGCGGAGATCGACCGCCGTGTCCGGGAAGCTGCCGGCTTTGTGGGCATTACTGGGCAGCAGTTGGAAGCATCTCCCTTTGATCTCTCTGGCGGCCAGAAGCGCCGTGTTGCCATCGCCGGTGTCATTGCCATGGAGCCGGAAGTGCTGATCCTGGATGAACCTACCGCGGGATTGGACCCTGTGGGCAGGGAAGGCATCCTTGCCAATATTGAAGCATACCGAAAGGCAAAGAACGCTACCGTTATGATGGTCAGCCATTCTATGAATGATGTAGCCCGGCTGACCGACCGCCTTCTGGTTATGTGCGACGCAAAGCTCGCTTTGGATGGGACACCGGACCGGGTATTCAGCCATGCCCAGGAGCTTCTGGAAATGGGTCTGGATATTCCGGAGCTGACAAGGGTTTTCCTGCGGTTAAGAGAGCTGGGACTGGATGTGAAGCCTGTGTACACCCAAGATCAGGCAGTGCAGGCCATTCATAGGCTGAAAGGGGGCAATGGGGATGCTTAAGGATATTACCCTGGGCCAGTATTTCCCGGGAAACTCCCCGGTTCACCGCTTAGACCCCCGTACCAAGCTGATCGTTCTGGTCGGTTATATCGTTGCGCTCTTTATGGCAAAAAGCTGGGTGTCCTACGGTATTTGTTTTGCGTTTCTGGCAGTTTGTATCGGTGTTTCCACCATTCCCGTAAAGTCTATCGTCAAGGGCATGAAGCCGCTGGTGTTTATTCTGGCCTTTACCGGAATTTTAAACCTGTTCTTTACTGAGGGCGAAACCGTATTGGTGAAACTGTGGGTTATTACCGTGACACTGGAGGGACTGGTCCGTGCCATTTTTATGGTAGCGAGAATTTTGATGCTCATTACTGCCACCTTCCTGCTGACTTATACCACTTCACCCATTTCTCTGACCGATGGACTGGAATCGCTTTTGAGTCCGCTGAAAAAGATCCGTGTGCCTGTCCATGAACTGAGCATGATGATGTGCATTGCTCTGCGGTTCATCCCAACACTGATCGAGGAAACGGATAAGATCATGTCTGCCCAGAAGGCGAGGGGCGCGGATTTTGAAAGCGGCAATCTGATGCAGCGGGTCAAGGCCTTGGTGCCGATTCTGGTGCCGCTGTTTATCAGTGCGTTCCGTCGGGCCGATGAACTGGCTACTGCCATGGAATGCCGCTGCTATCAGGGCGGTGACGGCAGAACCAAGATGAAGCTGCTCCGTTACCACCGGGGCGATCTGGAGGCTTTTGGTGTGTGCGCGCTGCTCCTGTGTTCCGTATTTGTATTGGCCCGGTTTGGCCTGTGAGGTAAAAATGCGAAATATCGCTTTGTTTTTGACTTATGAAGGCACTGCCTACCACGGCTGGCAGATGCAGAAAAATCTGGCGACGGTGCAGCAGACGCTGGAAAAGGCTATTGCCATGGTTGTAAACCACAGTGTTCATGTGACCGGCTGCGGCAGAACTGACGCCGGCGTCCATGCCAAGTGCTATGTAGCCAACTTCCGTACAGAATCCACCATCCCGGTGGACAGGCTTCCTTACGCCTTAAATACCCACCTGCCGGTGGATATTGTTGTGACAAAGGCCTTTGAGGTCAGCGGAGACTTCAATGCCATTGGTTCCTGCGCCCGGAAGGAGTATACCTATCTCATTTATAATTCCCGTGTCCGTGACCCCTTCTATGTGAACCGGGCCTGGTTCTATCCCAAGCATCTGGATGAGAAGATCATGCAGGCGGCCGCGTCCCAATTTGTGGGCACCCACGATTTTGCCGCGGTCAGAAGCGTGGGAACGGATGTAAAATCCACGGTGCGCACCGTATACTATTACAATGTAGAGCGCAAGGGGAATCTGATCTACCTGCGTGTCTGCGCCAACGGATTTCTGTATAATATGGCAAGAGCCATGGCCGGTACTGTGGTCTACGCCGCTGAAGGGAAAATCAGGCCAGAGGATATCGGAAACATTTTGGACTCTGGCAACCGTACAGCCGCCGGCCCTACCGTACCGCCCGGCGGGCTGTATATGAGCCACCTGTGGTATGATAACGGCGTGGATGTTTTTGAGTGCCCCGGTGAGGGGATCAGCGTAAATATTTAATAATTTGTTTTTCCTTTTGGGGGGCAGATGTGTTATACTGCTCCCAAAAGATTTCCCCAGCAAAGGAGTGAATGCTATGCAGCCGAAAATGTGTACTAAGTGCAAAAAGAACATTGCGGTTGTTTTTATTACAAAAATTGAAAACGGCGTGACTTTGAATGAGGGCTACTGCTTAAAGTGTGCCAGGAGCCTGGGTATTCCCCAGATCGATGCTGCTGTTAAGCAGATGGGCATTTCTGAAGAGGATCTGGATGCCCTCAGCGATGAAATGGTCAGTATGTTTGGACAGAAGGAAGAAACGGACGAGGATGATGTGGATTCCCAGACCGCTACCTTCCCACTGCTGAACCAGCTCTTCGGTGGAAACCATTTGCCCGCTAAGCAGCCGAAACAGCCGGAACAGGAGAAAAATGCGGAAGAACCCAAGAAGAAAAACAAGAAACACAAGTTCCTGGACAGCTATTGTATGGATCTGACAGGCCGGGCGAAAGCCGGAAAGCTGGATAAGGTCATTGGCCGTGATGTGGAAACAGAACGGGTGATCCAGATTCTGAACCGCCGGCAGAAGAACAATCCCTGTCTGATCGGTGAGCCGGGCGTTGGTAAGACTGCCATTGCTGAGGGCCTTGCCCAGCGGATCGCTGCCGGAGATGTGCCTTACAAGCTCCGGGATAAGGAAGTGTTTTTGCTGGATCTGACCGCATTGGTAGCCGGTACCCAGTTCCGCGGCCAGTTTGAAAGCCGCATGAAAAGCCTGATCGGTGAGATCAAGGAATGCGGCAACATTATCCTTGTGATCGATGAAGTCCATAACCTGGTTGGCGCGGGTGACGCGGAAGGCTCTATGAATGCCGCAAACATCTTGAAACCGGCCCTGTCCCGTGGCGAGATCCAGGTCATTGGCGCGACGACCTTCAATGAGTACCGCAAGCATATCGAAAAGGATGCGGCTCTGGAGCGCCGGTTCCAGCCGGTTTCCGTAGCCGAACCCAGTATCGAGGAAGCCTGCCAGATCATGCAGGGCATCGCCAAGGCCTACGCCGAATTCCATGGCGTTGTGATCTCTCCTGAGATCGCAAGGCAGTGCGTGGTGTTGTCTGAGCGGTATATCACTGACCGTTTCCTGCCGGATAAGGCAATCGACCTGTTGGATGAAGCCTGCTCCGATGTGAACCTGCGCTGCAAGGAGATCTCTCAGCTTGCGGTGCTGAAGAAGGAGCGGGACGACTACGAGTTGGAGCTGCGTATGCTCAATGAGGATACGGAAAATCAGAATTACGAGCGCCTTGCTACCATCCGCAGCAAACTGCTGCAGATTGCTGCCAGGATCGAAGAACTGGAACAGGTACCGCCACCCCGGGTGACTATGGAAAATCTGGCCCGGATCATTGAACTCTGGACAAAGATCCCGGCCTCCAAGATCAAGGCCCAGGAATATGAGCAGATCAAGGGCCTGTCTGACCGTTTGCGCAAGCATATCGTAGGACAGAATGAAGCGGTGGAAGCGGTGGCAAGAGCCATTCGCCGCAACCGTGTTGGTATTTCTCCCAAGAAGCGTCCGGTATCCTTTATATTTGTTGGCCCCACCGGTGTGGGTAAAACGGAGCTTGTTAAGTGTCTGGCAAATGACCTGTTTGACAGTGTGGATTCTCTGATCCGGCTGGATATGTCTGAGTATATGGAAAAGCACACGGTCTCCAAGCTGATCGGTTCGCCTCCCGGCTATGTAGGCTATGACGAGGCAGGCCAGCTCACTGAGAAGATCCGCCGCCGTCCCTACGCTGTTGTGCTCTTTGATGAGATCGAGAAGGCCCACCCGGATGTACTGAATGTGCTGCTGCAGGTGTTGGACGATGGCCGTATCACCGACGCTCAGGGCAGAACGGTCAATTTTGAAAACACCATCATCGTAATGACCTCCAACGCAGGCAGTGAGGGTAATGTAGCAGCACTTGGGTTTGGCCGTACCCAGGGTGACCAGGTAAAGGAAAAGACAATGAAGGCCCTTCGTGGCTTCCTGCGGCCGGAGTTTATCAACCGGGTAGATGAGATCATCACCTTCAACCACCTCAGTGAGGAAAACTTTTTGGGGATCGCCGATATTATGCTGGAGGAGCTTCGGCAGAGCCTGGAAAACCGGGGCCTGGTGCTCACATGGGACCCATCTGTTCGGGAATATCTGGTAAAGAAGGCCTATTCTGTGACCTACGGCGCCAGAAACCTGCGCCGCACCATCCAGCGTGATCTGGAAGACCCCATCAGCGAGAAGATCATTGATTCTTTTGAAGCGCCCATCTCCGCAATTCACGCCTATGTGACAAATGATACGGTTGCGGTGGAAGCAAGATAACAAAGTACCGGGAAGGACCTGCCTTCCCGCTACTTTGTCAAATATCCAGCGAGGTTGTAATTTTATCAGAAACCTTCCAGGCGGCATCCTCTACCTTATTGGCGGCCTTTGCTGCCAACTTCCGGCCGGGACTGTTCTTGGGCATCATCATAACCGCCACAGCGCCGGCGGCAGCACCGATCCCCATAGTGATCGCCCATCCTTTGAACTTCATAAAAATCCCTCCCTTCGGCATTAGTATACCCCGAAGGAATCATTCGAATAAGGAGAAATTCTCTCTTTGCAAGGGAAAAAATGTATGCTATAATTAAGGAAAAAGAGAAGAATGAGGGGGATTTACATGTCCGTAGATATGCTGCAGGAAAAAATCCGAAAAACAAAGAACCCATCTGTTGTGATCTTTGATCTGCTTACGGATCATATTCCACCGCAGCTCCTGGAAGGAGCAGGCCCGGTACAGGCATATGAGAAACTGAGCACGGACATTCTTTCCGCGCTCAAAGGTTATGTGGGTGCGGTTCGCTTTGGTTTTGGCAGCTTTGCGCTGTCGGGGACAGAAGGATTGCAGGTCCTTTCCCGCCTTCTCCTAAAAGCAAAACGACAGGGGTTTTATGTCCTGCTTGACGCACCGGAAACGCTGTCAGCACCGGCAGCAGCCAATGCTGCTCAGATTCTCGGCGCACAGGATAGCATCTACCCATGTGATGGCCTGGTCATTCCTACATATTTGGGAAGCGACATCCTCAAAGCGTACCTGCCGCTGTGCAGCCAGGGAAAGACCCTGTTCCCCGTGGTGCGGACTGCTAACCGTTCTGCTCCGGAAATCCAGGACCTGCTGACCGGCGGACGGCTGGTCCATACAGCCCTTGCTGATATCGTAAGCCGTCAGGGAGAGAGCATGGTGGGAAAATGCGGATACTCCTATGTGGGCGCAGTGGCCTCTGCCAGTGCAGCTGACAGTTTGCGCGCATTAAGAGGGAAGTACGCAAGGCTGTTTCTGCTGTTGGACGGCTACGATTATCCCAATGCCAATGCGAAAAACTGCAGCTACGCTTTTGACAGACTGGGCCACGGCGCAGCCGCCTGTGCGGGCGCATCTATCGTAGCCGCATGGAAGGAAAGTGGCAGCAGCGATTATGGCGCTGCTGCACTGGAAGCGGCTGCGCGAATGAAGAAGAATCTGACCCGCTACATTACTGTATTGTGAGGAAATCCATGATTAAGATTTATGGTTCTATGCTTTGTAAGGATTGTGTTCAGTGCCGGGAAGATCTGGACCGGGCAGGCATCCGCTACGAATATCTGGACTTTTCTGAAAATCTGATGCACCTGAAAGAATTTTTAACTATCCGGGAAAGCAGCCCCTGTTCGGGCAGGTAAGGAAAAGCGGCGGTATCGGCATTCCTTGTATCGTCAAGGATGACGGCAGTATCACTTTGGATTGGCAGGATGTTATGTAATGGGGCGAAAGCCCCATGGATCAGTGGATTTGCCCAGTAACATTGCTGTCCTGGTTAGCACCGTTGGTAGGATCAATGGTGTCGTCAGTGCCCGGAATCATGCCGCCCATATCGGGGCCGGTCATATCAGTGCTGGGCTGGGTAGCCTGGGTAGTAGGCGCGGTGGTGGGTCTGGTTGTGGGGGCGGTGGTTGCTCTGGTGGTAGGCGCAGTGGTAGTCGGAGCGGAAGTGTTCCCACTGGGATTGCTGCGGCAGCCGGCCAGAAGGGCTACGGTAAGGACAAGCACAAGGGCAATACTACAAAACTTTTTCATTGTGAACCTCCTAAATTTTCTGATTCCAGAAGTAGTATTTCCTTTGGTTGGTGATTTACACTGGAAAAAACTGCCCAATCACGAAAAAACTTTAAATTTACAAAAAAGAGAATTTAACCATTGCTATTTTTTGCTGTGTCTTGTATAATACACTGGAATAATATGAAAAGGGGTAGCTTTTATTATGAAGAAGCTGGCTGTTAAGAAAAATATTGAATGCATGGCATGTCTGGAATGCGTCCGTGCCTGCTCTACAGCATTCTATAAAGAGTTCCACCAGGACCTGTCCTGCATTCAGGTGGTTGCCAAGGGCAATGGCGCGAAACCTGTTACCTGCATCCAGTGCGGCAAGTGCATGCGTACCTGCGAGCATGGTGCCATCACCCAGAATCCCAAGACCGGCGTTTACATGATCAATAAGAAGCTCTGTGTCAGCTGCGGCAAGTGTGTCGAAGCCTGCCCTATGAAGGTCATGGTCATGAAACCCGAAAATCCTGCCTCCAAGTGCATCTCCTGCGGCATCTGCGTAAAGGCCTGCCCCATGGAGCTGCTGGAAATCATCGAAAAGTAAATTTGTACATAAGGAAAACAGCCGGCTGCGCCGGCTGTTCAGAGTGTCAAAAAA
>JAZKYA010000046.1:0-8519 GCA_045611945.1 Faecousia sp.
GTTAAGACAAACAACTCGCTCCCGTCGGCGTACAGATGGTACGGTAGGGAGCGAGTTGTGCAGTAAGTCAAAAAGCCTTGCGCAGCAAGCTTTTTCACCCCTCATCCGTCAAAAATCAGAGATTTTTGCCACCTTCCCCCCAGGGGGAAGGCTTCCCTCAAAGACATTCGGGTTATCTCGCTTTTTGACGATTAGCGGCTTTTTTGACACTCTGGGGGCGTGCAATGCACGCCCCTGGGTTTGGTTTTGGGATCAATGGAATTTCTTGCGGCTCAGGAAAGCTCCGGCCGCCAGCAGGGCGCTGACGCTCATCAGCACAGCCAGCAGGACCAGCGGAGTTTCGTCGCCGGTTGCGGGGTTGGAGCCTGTGTCGGGCTTCAGCTTGGCAACGGTGATTTCGGCCTCGGTGGTTTCGGTTTTACCCTCGGCATCGGCAAACAGCTTGCCGCAGACGGAACACTTGTGATGTTCCTTCAGGCCCGCAGCCTGGGTGGTGGCGGCCTTGGCTTCCACCTTCTCCAGCTTGTGCCCGGCCTTAACAGTCACGGCATCCGCGGTAACCTCGGTTTTCGCTTTCTCATCAGCAAAGAGCTTGCCGCAGTGACTGCAGGTATAGTATTCCACATTGCCATCAGCGGTGCAGGAAGCGTCCTTGGCTGCTGCCTTGGTCAGCTCGTGGGTGCTGTAAACCACTGTGTAGGAAGAGAATTTATCAGTCTGGAAGGTAATGGTGAAGGTTTCCTTGTTGTAGACCACATCCAGAACATCGGCTGTACCGTTATGCAGGCGGATGACCTTGAAACCGGCCAGCAGTGTACCCAGGTCAGCCAGTTCCCCGGGAACTGCCACGGTAATGCTGATCTTCTCACTTACCTGGGAGATCTGGTAGGTGCCGTAATCGCTTTCCTTATACAGGTTCAGATCCAGGGCAGCGGCGCTCTTGTAACCGTCGGGGACAGCGGCCTCGATCTTGGCAGTGTCCGCCGCGCTGATATCATTCGCTTCCAGCTCAGTGGCGGTGAACCATACCCGGTAGGCGTTCTTATCTACCAGGTCGATCAGCTCCTGGGCGGTCTTGTCGATGGCAACATTGCCAGCGCCCTGCAGGGCGAGCTGCTGGCTCAGCCACTTGCAGCCCTCCAGAGCGTTGGACCGCATACCGTTGTATTCCATGTAAGCGATGTTTTCCTGGACCTGGTCATCGTAGTAGAACACTACGAACATGCTGCCCTTGTCGGTGACCAGATTGCCGATAGTGCCGGTCTTGGTAGCAGAGTCCACCTGGAAGCTCCTGGCGGTCAGGACTTCCTTGGTGCCGTCCTGCTTTTCCAGAGTAACGGTCAGGCCGTTATCGGCACTGATGGACAGCTTCACATAGGGATTTTCCACCACTTCTACAGTGAATTCGGCTTCAAGGCCCATGTATTCGGCGGTCACCGCATGCTTGCCCACACCCCACTGGACGCTGTACTGGTCGTCAATGAAGTAGATCTGGAGAGCGCCCTGGGCGTTGCGCAGATCGTTGGCCATGACGGTCTTGGTACTGCCGTCGGCATAGGTCAGTGTGACCTCTACAAGGGCGGTGTAGTCGTAAGAGCCGTAGTAGGGATCGCTGCTCATGTACAGGGGCGCTACCGCCTTGGCAGTGATCTTAGTCAGAGGATTGGCGGCCTTTACGATCTCAAAGGTGTACTTGGCGGTGTGGCCGAATACAGTCACATCAATGGTGTTCTCGCCAACCACAAACTTCTCGGGTTCATTCCACATGGGATACATATCGAACTTCTCGATAAGCTGGGCGTTGCCGTAGAAGGTATCGGTGGTGTCGTCGGTATAGGTAACGGTGTATACAGGCACCGTATCCTCGATATCATACCAGCCGTCCTTGGCTTCGGTCAGGGTCTTGGAGGGTACGATGGTCACGGACTTGACAGGATTTGCCTTGACCTCGACTTCGAAGGGATAACTCTTGTCGGAGAACCAAAGGGTAGCTGTCTTAGTGCCTGCGGAAGTACCATCCACGCTGGACAGGCCCACCTGGCTGAATTCGTTGGCCAGCTCCTCGTAGGCATAGGTCTTGGTGGTGCCGTCGGTATAGGTCAGGGTGATCTCCGGATAGGTATACCGGACATTCAGATAGATCTCATCCTCATAGACTTCGGTAATATGCCAGCCCTGGTACAGGGGTTGTGTGGCCTTGACGGCGATATCCTTGATGGTGTTGGCGACTACTTCCACTCCGATCTCAAATTCATGACCCAGCAGGGAGCAGGTGATCTTGTTCTTGCCGACCTTCCAGGGATTCTGTGCGCTCTGGGTGTCATCTCCGTAGAGCATGCTGCCCACATGGCTGCCCATGATGGAGTCGTAGAGGCCCAGGGTCTGCTCTGTGCCGTCGGCATAGGTAACGGTAAAGCGGAACAGGTCGTCATTGGTTGTATAGTAGAAGAATTCCACCCATTCGCCGTTTTCATCTATATCGCCGGTGAGCCAGCCGCTGATGTTTTCGATCAGCACGCCGTCATAGCTGCCGGTGATCTTGGTGATGCCGGGGTCGGCGATGGTAACGGTCTGCTCGCAGACCATTCCCATCAGTACCGCTTCTGCCTTGTGGACGCCTGCGGTGAGGGGCGCTTCGGAATCTGTGATCAGATAAGGAATGTAATCATAGGTGCGGTAGTCTTCCCACAGGCAGGTAACATCCGCGTATGTTTTGGAGGTGCCGTCCTTGAGCTTCAGTGTGACGGAATAGGGCACAGCGTCATAGCTGTAATAGCCCTCGGCGTTCATAACGAAGGGGTACTTGGTGCTGACAGTAAAGCGCTCCACCGGGTTTTCCAGAACAGTGACGGTGAACTCAGCGGAAACACCTTCGACGGTCATGATTACCTTGTGTTCGCCTGCAGCCAGATAGCCGGTCTCAGGCACTTCCGCCAGCCCCAGCATAATATCGCTTTGGATGTAATTCCAGCGGTCGCTGTAGAGGAAGGTAGCGCTGGTGCCGTCATTGCGCTCGATGGTGATGATGGGGTCTGCGCTTTCCAGATTATCCACACCGGAGGACAGAACCTCGTACAGGGGATACTGGGCCTTAGCGGTAATGGTCTTGATGCTGTCGTCAATGACCGATACCTTGAACTGGCCTTCATGACCCAGGACATAGTATTTAACGGTGTAGGTTTCGCCGGGAACAAACGGCTCTTCGTACTGGGGATCGTTGATATCGGGGTAGATATCGAGCTCGTACAGGTCATACAGGCGCAGGGTATGTACAGTGCCGTCTGCTGTGGTGACCGCAAAGCGCAGGAGCTCATCAAAGCTATAGTATCCATCCCAGCTTTGCGATGCCTTCATGGAAATATCCGCCACATCCACGGAAACCACAGGGTTTTCTTTCACGGTAACCTGGGCGGTACATTTTCTGCCGGATACCTCCAGGGTAACCGGATAGGTGTTGCCTGCGGTCCAATCCTTGGTGTCCCAGTCACCGGCATAGAAGCCATAGTCCAGGTTAAGCTCGCGCAGCTCATCCAGGGAAAGGGTCTTGACAGTGCCGTCAGCGAAGGTGACATTCAGACGGAAATCCATATCCCAAAGACTGAACAGCACAATTTCCTGGTCGCTCTGGGTCTCATCGTCCCAGTAGTGTTCCTTGTGCTGATGGACGCCCTCGTAAACGGTGACCGGCTCGGCAGTGACACTGGCTACAGGGTTCTGGGCGACGGTAATCTCGGCAGCGCATTCTCTGCCGGATACGGTAATGGGGATCTGGTAGGTGTTGCCTGCGGTCCATGCCCTGGTTTCAAGCATGTCCATATGAATGTCAAAGTCCAGACCCATCTGATACAGCTCATACTGGGCAAGGATCTTGGAAGAACCGTCGGTGAAGGTGACATTCACAAAGAATTCCACATTCCACAGGTCGTACACCAAAACCTCTACTTCGCTCTGGGTCTCTTCATCCCAGGTGGTGGTCTCGTGCTGATGGATGCCCTCGTAAACGGTCAGAGGCTCCACCGTTACACTTTTCACAGGGTTTTCTATGATGATCACAGGGATATCGATGAGCAGGTCCCCTGCCTGCACCTGGAAGATATGCTCGCCAACGGTCCAGGCGTTGGTATCAGCCTCGCTGGTAATATAGTCCAGCGTGTCAGTGAATTCATACCACTGACATTCCCTGAAGCTGCCGTCACTGTAGGTAACAGTGAAAACAACATCCTTGTTCAGCGGCCGGTATACGCCGATCTCATTGTCCTCGCTGTCTGTGGAAGTGCCGTTGTACGCGCCCTCCACAAAGGTGACAGGAGCCGCGGCGATGCTTTCGATGGTGACCTCCCCATCGGTGGTTTCCGCGTAGGCGGCAGGGGCAGCCATGCCCAGCACCATTACCAGCGCCAGGAGAATGCACCAAATCTTCTTTCCGGTTTTCATAAGTATGACCTCGCTTCCTCGCGGTCGGGAAACCCGACAATAATACATAATAAGCATACGACTCTATAAACAAAAAGTCAAGGCGAAAGCTGTAGGTTTTTGACATTTTTTCTAAGGAATTCCAACATTTCTTGACAGAATGGCCACTACCCGCAAGCACTGGTAAGATAAATGATTGTTTAGCGCACCGTCCAAAACCTTCCCCCTCGGGGGAAGGTGGCTGCCCGAAGGGCAGACGGATGAGGGGTGTGGCAGCTTTTTGACCCCTCATCAGTCAAAAATCAAAGATTTTTGACAGCTTCCCCCCAAGGGGAAGCCTTTTGGGTGCGGTGGTGATTGGTAAGCTAAACGATCATTTATATCACAAAGAACGGAGTTGAAACCATGTCTGCCCATGAACTGCTTATCGCCATCATGGCAATCTTCGCCGTATTCGGCGCAATCGACCGCATAGCCGGAAACCGGCTGGGTCTTGGCAAGCAATTTGAAGAGGGCATCCTGGCCATGGGTACGCTTGCCATGGCCATGCTGGGTATCATCACCTTAGCCCCTGTGCTGGCAGGCCTGCTGCGGCCTGTGATCGTGCCGATGTTTTCCTTCCTGGGCGCTGACCCGGCTATGTTCGCCGGCTCTTTGCTGGCCTGTGACATGGGCGGCGGCGCGCTGGCAGTGGAGCTGGCAGGCAGCCGGGACGCGGCCATGCTGGGCGGCGTGATCACCGGTTCCATGCTGGGCGCCACCCTGGTCTTTACCATCCCTGCCGCCATGGGCATCTTAGACCCGGATGACCGGCCTGCCATGGCAAAGGGCATCCTGTGCGGCATCGTCACCATCCCTCTGGGCATCCTGGCAGGCGGCCTGGTGGCAGGCTTCCCCATGGGGATGGTAGCCCGGAACCTGATCCCGGTGGTGCTGATCGCCATTGCCATCGCCCTGGGCCTTTGGAAAGCGGAAAAGGCCATGGTCAAGGGCTTCACCGCCTTCGGCAAGGGCGTCACCGCCATCGTTGCGGTGGGTCTGGCGGCCTCCATCGTGGAGACCCTCACGGGCTGGACCATCATCCCGGGCCTTGCGCCCATCGAAGAGGGCTTCCAGACCGTAGGCGCTATCGCCATCGTCCTGGCAGGCGCGTTCCCCCTGGTCTATACGGTCACAAGGGTATTCCGCAAACCGCTGATGAAGCTGGGCAAACGGCTGGGCATCAACGATACGGCGGCTGCGGGCCTGGTTGCCACCCTTGCCAATTCCATCGCCACCTTCGGCATGGTCAAGGATATGGATAACCGGGGCAAGGTTGTCAATATTGCCTTTGCGGTGTCTGCCGCCTTCGTGTTCGGCGACCACCTGGGCTTCACCGCGGGCTTTGCCCCGGAGCTGCTCCCAGCCATGATCGCCGCCAAGCTGGTCGGCGGCATTTCCGCGGCAGCGCTCGCGTTGTTCCTGACAAGAAAAGCGCGCTAAGAGTGAAGCGTTGAACATTGAGCTATTTGCTCCGCAAATAATTTGAAATAGTCGGCGTAGCCGACACCTTAATTTTGAATTTTGCATTTTGAATTTTGCATTATACCATAGGGTTTCCTATTGACAAACCCCCCATTTCCCCCTATAATGGCGCATATACTGGATAAAAGCTGTGAAAAGAAGAGTACGCTTTGGATGCCATTCAGAGAACCCGGGTAGCTGCGAACGGGTATGGACAAGAAGCCGAACATGGTCTTGGAGCTGATGGGCCGATAGGTAGTCCCATCCGGGTCACGCCCGTTACAGCGGCAATGAGGCAGGCTTTGCCTGCGAACAAGGTGGTACCGCGTCGATTTTGTCGCCCTTGGGTCATCCCAGGGCGATTTTTCATATTTATGGAGGTTTCAAACATGAGCAAAGGAAACTATTACATTACAACACCCATCTACTATCCCAGCGCCAATCTGCACATCGGCCACGCCTACTGCACCGTAGCCACCGATGCCATGGCCCGCTATAAGCGGCTGCAGGGCTACCATGTAAAGTTCCTCACCGGCACCGACGAGCACGGTCAGAAGATCGAGGACAAGGCCAAGGAAGCAGGCGTCACCCCCCAGCAGTTTGTTGACAACATCGTTCTGGGCGAAAAGGGCGTGCTGGACCTGTGGAAGCTGATGAACATTTCTTACGACCGCTTCATCCGCACCACCGACGGTTACCATGTAGCCGCCATCCAGAAGATCTTCAAAAAGATGTACGAAAACGGCGACATCTACAAGGGCACCTATAAGGGCAAGTATTGCAAGCCCTGCGAGTCTTTCTGGACCGAGAGCCAGCTTGTCGACGGCAAATGCCCCGACTGCGGCCGGGAATGCATGGACGCTGAGGAAGAAGCCTACTTCTTCCGCCTTTCCAAGTACGCCGGCAGATTGCAGGACCTGCTGGAAAACACCGATTTCCTGGAGCCCCGGAGCCGTGTCAACGAGATGGTCAATAACTTCATCAAGCCCGGCCTGGAGGACCTGTGCGTATCCCGTACCAGCTTCACCTGGGGCGTGCCTGTTGACTTTGACGAAGGCCATGTGGTCTATGTTTGGATCGATGCCCTCTTTAACTACATGACCGCCCTGGGCTTCTGCAACGACCAGTACAACGATCTTGAGCAATTCTGGCCTGCCGATGTCCACTTCGTGGGCAAGGAGATCGTCCGCTTCCACTCCATCATCTGGCCCGCCATGCTGATGAGCCTTGACCTGCCCCTGCCGAAAAAGGTCTACGGCCACGGCTGGCTGAACTTCAACGGCGAGAAGATGAGTAAATCCCGCGGCAATGTAGTCGACCCCTATATCCTCTCTGAGCGCTTCGGCGTGGATGCCCTGCGGTTCTTCCTGCTGCGGACCTTCCCCTTTGGCTCTGACGGCAACTTCACCAACGAGCTGCTGATGTCCACCATCAACACCGACCTTGCCAACACCCTGGGCAACCTGGTCTCCCGCACCGTGGCTATGAGCCAGAAGTATTTCGCGGGCAGTCTGGCAGAGGGCGGCGAAGCCGCTCCCCTGGATGCAGAGCTGGAGGCGCTGGCCGCCGGGGTCTGCGCCAACTATGAAAAGCAGATGGATAAGTTCCAGTTCTCCGTGGCGCTGAACGAAGTGTTCCGGCTGCTGGACCGGGCGAACAAGTATATCGACGAGACTACCCCCTGGATTCTGGCAAAGTCCCAGGATACCATGCCCCGTCTGCTGACCGTGATGAAGAACCTGTGCGAGTGCATCCGCATCGCCGCCATTCTGATCACTCCCTTCATGCCCGAGACTACCGAAAAGATCTTCGGTCTTCTGAATGTTTCCGGTGAAGCCCGCACCTGGGATTCCAAGGCCTACAACGCCGACCAGTGTTGGACCACCACCGTAGGCGCGCCATTGTTCCCCCGTCTGGATGTGGAGAAGGAGCTGGCTGCTCTGGAAGAGCTGTCGAAGCCCAAGCCCACCATCGAAATCGAGCCCTACGCCACCGAGAATGTGGACTTTGACACCTTCTGTAAGTCCGATTTCCGGGCTGTGAAGGTCAAGGACTGCTGCAATGTGAAAAAGAGCGACAAGCTGCTGCAGTTCACTCTGGACGACGGCACAGGGGTGGACCGTCAGATCCTCTCCGGCATCGCCAAGTTCTACAAGCCCGAGGAGCTGATGGGCAAGACCCTGGTGGCCATCACTAACCTGCCTCCCCGGAAGATGATGGGCAGGGAGTCCTGCGGCATGCTGCTGAGCGCTGTCCACACCGACAAGGGTGAGGAAAAGCTGAACCTCATTATGCTCGACGACGCCATCCCCGCCGGCGCCAAGCTTTGCTAATTCAAAATTAAAAATGCAAAATTCAAAATGAAGGTGTCGCCTACGGCGACGAATTAGAATCATGCGCGAAGCGCATACACTATTAGGGCCGGTGTGACCACCGGCCCTCAAAGTGTCAAAAAAGCCGCCAATCGTCAAAAAGCGAAATAATCCAAATGTCTTTGGTGGAAGCCTTCCCCCTGGGGCCGCGTTGGCCCGCGCCGCCGGTGGCGGATAAAGCAGGGCATAAGCGTGTGCCGCGGTCAAAATTTTGTGAGCGGACAGCGAACA
>JAZKYA010000047.1:0-2666 GCA_045611945.1 Faecousia sp.
CTCCCCGCCCGCTCTTACGGTGGTGCAGCATAGGCTTTCTACTGTAATTGAAATCGTTGCAGTAAGATAGAATGCTGATCCCAAAGACATGGAAACAGAGGTGCAACGGGCTATACGCCGAACATAATCAGGCTGTCATAAATGTCAGGTTTTCTTTGTGCGAATTTCCCGACGCACCATCGTGTTGGCGGCGGGGGATCACTAAGGGGGCTGCGGAATAAACCGCAGTAACGAATCGAGCGGGTCAGGGAAGTAACGACAAGTACTGCACCGTGCACGCATTGGCAGCGGGCACTGCCCGCAGAAGGAAGGACTACATATGCTGAAAGTTGCAAAATTTGGCGGCAGCTCCATGGCGGATGCCGGCCAATACCGAAAGGTAAGAGATATCATTCTGGCTGACCCGGGCCGCCGGGTGGTCATCGTTTCCGCCGCCGGTAAGAGCGCCGCGGAAAACCACAAGATCACAGACCTGCTGTACCTGTGCCACGCCCACATCCGCTACGGTATGGACTGTACCCCGGTTTTTGACATGATCAAAAACCGCTACCTGCAGATTCGGGATGATCTGGGTCTGGCGCTGGATCTGGAGCCGGAATTCGCTGAGCTGAAGCAGCGGCTGGATAAAAAGAAGATCACCGAGGATGAGCTGGTCAGCCGGGGTGAGTATTTCTCCGCTAAGCTGATGGCGGCCTGCCTGGGCTTTGATTTTGTGGACGCCGCCGACTGGGTGGTATTCAAGATGGACGGCACGGTCGACCAGGCCGTTTCCTACGAAAAGCTGAAAACCCTGGTTCACGGCGGCGTGGTCATTCCCGGCTTCTACGGCGTGATGCCCGACGGCGCGGTCAAGACCTTCAGCCGGGGCGGCTCTGACATTACCGGCGCTCTGGCGGCCGCGGCTCTGGACGCCGATGTGTACGAAAACTGGACGGATGTTTCCGGCATTCTGATGGCTGACCCCAGGATCGTTGACGATCCCCAGCCCATCAGTGAGGTCACCTACGACGAGCTGCGGGAGCTGAGCTTCTCCGGTGCCCAGGTGCTCCACGAGCTGACCATCTTCCCGGTGCGGGAAAAGGGCATCCCGCTGAACATCCGCAACACCAACGACCCGGAAGCTCCCGGCACCATGATAAGGGAATCCTTTGAGTCTGATTCTGAGCCTCACCGCTTCATCACCGGCATCACCGGCAAGAAGGATTTTTCCATCGTTCATCTGACCAAGCGCGGTCTTTCCAATGAGGTGGGACTGCTTCGCAAGATCCTTTCCATCTACGAGCGGCACAATATCTCCGTTGTGTATGTGCCCAACGGCATTGACAATGTTTCCGTGATCATCGAAACGGAGGCCATTGCCCCCAAGCTGTACACCATTCTGGCAGAGGTCCAGCAGGAGATCAGGCCCGATACCCTGGATGTGATCGATCAGATCGCCGTGGTCGCCGCCGTGGGCCGCCGCATGAGCAAGCGGCCCGGTATCTCCGGCCAGGTCTTTGGCGCTCTGGGCCAGGCAGATATCAACATCCGCTGGATCACCCAAAGCCCCGATGAGCTGAACATCATCTTCGGCGTGGATAACAGGGACTTTGCCAAAGCGATCCGTACGCTGTATGATAGCTTCGCAAAATAACACAAGCTTATTTTAATGCAAAATGCATAATGCATAATGCAAAATTGATGTATGTGCTTCGCACATGATTTAAAATCGTCGCCGCAGGCGACACCATAATTTTGAATTTTGCATTTTACATTTTGCATTCACCTATAATAATTTTTTCGGAGGTTGCAAATATGAAAACTTATACCGTTGCGGTTCTGGGCGCCACCGGCGCTGTGGGACAGGAAATGATGAATATTCTGGCTGAGCGGAATTTTCCCGTCAAGGAACTGATTCCCCTGGCATCGGCCAGAAGCGCGGGCAAGACCGTCAAATTCAAGGGTGAGGATGTTGTGATCCGGGAAGCCTGCGAGCCCGCTTTCGATGGTGTGGATATCGTGCTGGGCGCTGCCGAAAATGACATCGCCGAGAAGTTCGCTCCCGCCATCGTCAAGGCCGGCTGCGTGTTCGTGGATAACTCCTCCGCTTTCCGCCTGAACCCCGATGTGCCGCTGGTAGTTCCCGAGGTCAACCCCGAGGATGTGAAGAAGCACAAGGGCATCATCTCCAACCCCAACTGCTCCACCATCATCACCATGACCGCTGTCAACGCTCTCAATTCCATCGCCCCCATCCGGGCTATGACCACCTCTACTTACCAGGCCGTGTCCGGCGCGGGCGCTGCCGGCCCTGTGGAGCTGATGAACGAGGTCGAGGCCCTCAGTAAGGGCGAGAGCTACGAGCCCAAGGTATTCGCCTACCAGATCGCCTACAACCTGATCCCCCAGATCGGCGGCGAGCAGTTTGAAGGCTACACCAGCGAGGAAATGAAGATGCAGAACGAGGGCCGCAAGATCATGCACCTGCCCGATCTGAAGGTAAGCTGCACCTGCGTCCGTGTGCCTGTTGTGCGCAGCCACTCCATCTCCGCGTCCGTCCATTTCGATGTGCCTGTGACCGTGGAGCAGGTAAGAGAGGTTCTGGCAAAAGCACCCGGTGTCAAGCTGGTGGATGATCTTGCCAACAAGCAGTATCCCATGCCCCTGGAGACCAGCGGCCAGGATAT
>JAZKYA010000048.1:0-31102 GCA_045611945.1 Faecousia sp.
CATGGAAGAGCCGTTGCCCAGGTGGCAGTTGACCATCTTGAACTCTTTCTTGCCGACCAGCTCGGCGGTACGCTTGGCAACATACTTGTGGGAAGTGCCGTGGAAGCCGTAGCGGCGGATGGAGTCGTTTTCGTAGTACTCAGTGGGGATTGCATAGCGGTAAGCCTTGGGGGGCATGGTCATGTGGAAGGCAGTGTCAAACACAGCGACCTGGGGAGTGGTGGGCATAACAGCCTGGCAGGCGCGGATACCCATCAGGTTTGCGGGGTTATGCAGGGGGCCCAGGGGGATGCACTTCTCGATGGCCTTGATGACCTCGTCATTGATGATGCAGGAATCAAAGAATTCCATACCGCCGTGCAGAACACGGTGGCCCACAGCATCGATTTCCTCAACGCTCTTGATCACGCCGTCAACTGGATCGACCAGGATGTCCAGAGTAGCAGCAATGGCCTCGGAGTGGGTGGGCATAGGAATGTCCTTAACCACCTTGTTATCGCCGACCTTATGGTTCAGACGGCCGTCGATACCGATACGCTCGCACAGACCCTTTGCGGAAACCTCACCGGTCTCAGGGTTCATCAGCTGATACTTCAGACTGGAGCTGCCGGCATTGATGATCAAAATATTCATTTGGATTAGCCTCCTAAAAATAATGTTTTTCATTTTTCGGGTTTTATGATAATATAACCATAGCTATGGCTATTCTATAATATTTCCCGGGATTTCTCAAGTCCTGTTTGCAAATTTTTCTAAAAAAGGTGGAATTATTTTGAAGATAACCGGAATTATCTGCGAATACAACCCCCTTCACCTGGGTCATAAAAAGCAGATCAGCCATATTCGCCGTGTTGACGGCAAGGACTGCGGCATCGTATGCTTGATGAGCGGTAATTTTGTCCAGCGGGGTGCTCCGGCTATCGTGGATAAAACGCGCCGGGCCAAGGCCGCGGTTCTCTGCGGCGCGGACCTGGTTTTGGAACTGCCGGTCACCTATGCTCTCTCCTCCGCGGAAGGTTTTGCCGGCGGCGGTGTATCGATCCTCTCCGGCTTTTGCGACTGTCTTTGCTTTGGTGCGGAGACTGCGGATGCCGAAAAACTTCTATCTGTTGCCAAATCGCTCCTCAGTGAAAAATTTTTGACACTTTTAAAAAAGCATCTGGAGCAAGGTATCTCCTTCCCGGCAGCAAGGGAAGCCGCGCTGACGGATATGGGACATGACGCAGCCCTATTAAGAACACCCAACAACATTCTGGCTGTGGAATACTGCAAGGCAATTCTGGCGCAGAATTCCTCTATGCAGCCCATGCCCATTCTGCGTCAGGGTAGCTACCACGATGAATTTCCGGACATGGAGAACCCTTCCGCCACCGCCGTACGGACATTGATGACAGGCAGCAAGTGGGAATCCTATGTTCCCAGAGAGGCGGCTGATTGTTTCAGGGATGCGACGCTTCACACATTGGCAGCCGGTGAACGGGCTATGCTGGCGCGGCTTCGCACTATGACTGAAGCGGAATTTGAAGAACTTCCTTATGGCAGCGAGGGTCTGTGGCGCAAATTGATGCATGCCGCCCGGCAGGAAGCTACCGTAGAAGCCATTGCTTCCGCTGCCAAATCCAAGCGCTACACCCGTACCCGATTGGACCGTATGCTCATGTGCGCCTATCTGGGTATTACCGCTCAGGATCTGCATTCCCCTGCCCCCTATACCCGGGTACTGGCCTTCAATAACCGGGGTCGGGAAATTTTAAGGCTGGCAAGGCGCTCAGGAGATTTCCCCAACATTGGAGAAACCAGGAACGGTCCGTACCAACTCCTGGAGGACCGCTGCGGAGACCTGTACGGCCTGTTTGCTGAGGGCGCACCGGAAGCGCCCGGCATCGAACACAGCAGCAGAGTTTTTTATACGCCCTAAGGAAAATGGCATGTGCAAGAGCACATGCCATTTCTTATTTGATTTTGTAGGAGGCAACGCTTTTGCGGACCAGTGCCCGCTTCAGCTTTGCTTCGGCTACCACCAGATCGGTATTCTGGGCAGTTTTATCATTCAGGACTGCCTGCGCCCTGTCCGCTGCCCTGTTGGCACGGTCCAGGTCGATCTCGTCGGCCCATTCGAAGGTTGTGGGTACCAGGGTCACAGCACCGCTCTTCACGGACAAAATGCCGCCGATACAGGCTGCGTACCGCTTCTGTCCGTCAATGATGAATGTGGCCCGGCCCATGCCCAAAGGGGCGACGCAATCCATATGGCCCGCCAGGATGCCCAGGTCGCCAGTGGCAGTGCGCACAATGACTTCCTCTGCCATGCCCGCAAACTCCATACCGTCAGGGGTAACGATCCTCAGTGAGAAGCTGTTCATGGGTTCTCACCCTTCCACTTTTCCACTACCTCATCGATAGAGCCTGCGTACAGGAAGTAGGATTCGGGAATCTGGTCGTGCTTGCCCTCAATGATCTCCCGGAAGGAACGGATCGTCTCCTTCAGCGGTACATACTTGCCCTGATAGCCGGTGAACTGCTCCGCTACATGGAAAGGCTGGCTGAGGAAACGCTGGACCTTACGGGCCCGGTTTACGGTCAGCTTGTCCTCTTCGCTCAGTTCATCCATACCCATGATCGCGATAATGTCCTGCAGCTCCTTATAGCGCTGCAGAATGCTCTGCACCTGCCGGGCAGTTTCGTAATGGTCCATGCCCACCACTTCGGGACTGAGAATCCGGGAAGTGGAATCCAGGGGGTCTACCGCGGGATAGATGCCCAGAGATGCGATGCCACGGTCCAGAACAGTGGTAGCATCCAGATGGGCAAAGGTGGTGGCGGGGGCAGGGTCAGTCAGATCGTCCGCAGGCACATAAACCGCCTGGACGGAAGTGATAGAGCCGTTCTTGGTAGAGGTGATACGCTCCTGCAGAGCGCCCATTTCCGTTGCCAGGGTAGGCTGGTAACCGACGGCGGAGGGCATACGGCCCAGCAGTGCGGAAACCTCACTGCCTGCCTGGGTGAAGCGGAAAATGTTGTCGATGAAAAGCAGCACATCCTGGTGCTTCACATCACGGAAATACTCTGCCATGGTCAGGCCAGACAAGCCCACACGCATACGGGCCCCTGGGGGCTCGTTCATCTGACCGAATACCATGGCGGTCTTGTTGATAACACCGCTCTCGGTCATTTCGTTGTATAGGTCATTGCCCTCACGGGTACGCTCGCCAACACCGGTGAAAACGGAATAGCCGTTGTGGGCAGTGGCGATGTTATAGATCAGCTCCTGGATCAGAACGGTCTTGCCCACACCGGCGCCGCCGAACAGGCCGATCTTACCGCCCTTGGCATAGGGGCAGATCAGGTCGATGACCTTGATTCCTGTCTCCAAAATCTCGGTAGCGGGCTGCTGCTCTTCATAGGAGGGGGCAGCGCGGTGGATGGGCCAGCTTTCCGCAGCTTCCACAGGCGTACCGTTGTCAATAGGCTGACCCAGCAGGTTAAAAACGCGGCCCAGGCAGGCAGCGCCAACAGGCACACTGATGGGCGCGCCGGTATCCACAGCTTCCGTACCGCGCTGCAGGCCGTCGGTGGAGCTCATAGCGATGCACCGCACCACATTGTCACCAATGTGCTGGGCTACCTCTGCCACGATGGTGCTGCTGCCATTGGGAACTTCAATAGCGCTCAGCAGCTCCGGCAGGCAGCCATCAGCAAAGCGAATATCCAGAACCGGACCCATGATCTGGACCACAGTTCCTGTATTTTTGGCCATAGGATTCAACTCCTTTTAATATTCTTAAGAACCGGCAACGATCTCGGTGATCTCCTGGGTAATCGCTGCCTGGCGAGCCCGGTTGAACTTCAGGCTCAGATCGGCGATCATCTCGTCAGCATTCTGGGTGGCGGAATCCATAGCAGTGCGGCGTGCAGCCTGCTCAGCCGCCCGGCTTTCGCAAAGAGCGCCATAGACAATACCGCCCAGATATTCCGGAACGATCTTCTCAAATACTTCCACACTGTCCGGCTCATACAGAATGTCTGTGGAAACCGTACCCTCCCGGCCGGTGGTCTGCCGGATCAGCGGCAGCAGCCGTAAGGTAGCGGGGGTTTGAGAAAGAACAGACACAAAATTGGTGTAGGCGATATGGATCTCGTCGACCTCCCCTGCCCGGTACGCCTTGCAAAGCTGCTTGGCGATGGTGAAGCAGTCGCCGACGGAAACATCCTCCGCCTCTTTATAGTTGGTGGTCAGCAGTTCCATATTCTTTGCACGGTAAAAGTCCACTGCCTTTTTACCGATGGGAAGCACCACCGCATTCTTACCCTCCATCTCGGAATAGGCAAGCTTCAAGATATTGCTGTTATAGCCGCCAGCCAATCCACGGTCACCGGCAATGACCACATAAACAGATTTCTTCACAGGCCGCGCGGTCAGATAGGGTGACGAGAAATCCCGGTTCGCGTCTACAATATCATTGATGGTGGCGTACAGGATCTCGAAATAAGGGCGGGAATTCAGCACCTGGGCCTGGGCCTTGCGAAGCTTGGATGCCGCGACCATTTCCATGGCCTTGGTGATCTGCTTGGTGGATTCCATGCTCCGGATGCGGGTCTTGATCTCCTTGGCGGAAACGCCAGCCATGGCTGTTCCCTCCTTTAGGCAGCGCCCTGGAACTGGACGAGCAGTTCCGTCAGCGCGGTTTTCAGTTTTTCGGCGGTGTCAGCTTCCAGCTTGCCGGTTATGCGGATGGTTTCCAGCACATCACTGTACCGGTTATCCATAAACTCCCGCAATCTCAGCTCGAATTCTGGGATAGCATCCACGGAAACGGTTTTCAGATAGCCGTTGGTAACCGCAAAAATGATGCAGACCTGGTGGGCTACTTCCACCGGGGCATTGTTCTTCTGCTTCAGCACTGCCACGATCCGCTCACCCAGGGCAAGTCTTGCCTTGGTATCCGCGTCCAGGTCAGAGCCGAACTGGGCAAAGCTCTGCAGCTCCCGGTACTGGGAGTAGAGCAGCTTCAAAGAGCCTGCCACCTTCTTCATGGCCTTGATCTGGGCATCACCGCCCACACGGGAAACGGAAATACCGGGGTTCACGGCGGGCATGATGCCGGCATTGAACAGCTCGGTTTCCAGGAAGATCTGGCCGTCGGTAATAGAAATGACATTGGTAGGAATGTATGCGGAAACATCGCCGGCCTGGGTCTCAATGATGGGAAGGGCAGTCAGGCTGCCGCCGCCCAGCTCGTCAGACAACTGGGCCGCGCGCTCCAGCAGACGGGAGTGCAGATAGAAAACATCGCCGGGGTAAGCTTCCCGTCCGGGAGGACGGCGGATCAGCAGAGAAATGGCACGGTAGGCCACCGCATGCTTACTCAAATCGTCATAGATCACCAGCACATCCTTGCCCTGGTGCATAAAATGCTCACCGATGGCGCAGCCGGTGTAAGGAGCGATATACTGCATAGGTGCCAGCTCGGAGGCGGTAGCGGAAACAACTACCGTATAGTCCATAGCGCCGCCCAGTTCCAGATTGTTTACGATCTGGGCAACGGTGGAGCGCTTCTGACCGATGGCCACATAGATGCAGATCACATCCTTGCCCTTCTGATTCAGAATGGTATCGGTGGCGATGGTAGACTTACCGGTCTGGCGGTCACCAATGATCAGCTCACGCTGGCCACGGCCAATGGGGATCATGGCATCGATTGCCTTGATACCGGTCTGCAGCGGGCGGCTGACATGCTTTCTGTCAATAATGCCGGGCGCGGGGCTTTCGATGGGACGGTAGTCCTCTGCCTCAATCGCCCCCTTGCCGTCAATAGGTTCTCCAAGAGCGTTGACGACACGGCCGATCATACCCTTGCCTACAGGCACGGACACGACTTTGCCGGTGCGCTTGACCGTATCTCCTTCCTTGATACCGTTATCCGTACCCAGAATAACGACGGAAACCGTATCCTCTTCCAGGTTCTGGGCCATGCCGTAAGAGCCGTTGGGAAACTCGATCAGCTCACCGGCCATGCACTTGTCAAGGCCAGAAACCCGGGCAATACCATCGCCCACCAGGATCACGATGCCGGTCTCGCTGGTCTCCAGCTTAGCCTCGTAATTCTTGATCTGGGCACGGATAATCTTTGTAATTTCTTCAGGTCTTAATTCCATATTCTACCTACTTTCACAGTACGGTATTTTTCAGCAGAGCGGCAACGGATGCTAACCGGTGAGAAACCGTATCATCCACACGCTTGCCGTCATAATCCAGGCGAATACCGCCAATACAGGCAGGGTCAACCCGGTTGTGAAGATCAACGGTCTTACCGGTGACCTTCGCCAGTTTCTGCGACAGTCTGTCAGACTGTTCATTCCGCAGCGGCACAGCCGTCACCGCGCATACCTCCAGGATCCCGTGATCCCGGTTGTATGCCGCCCGGTACTCCTTACAGCAATCGGCAAAATGGCGCATATAACCCTTCTGCGTGAGAATCTTTAGAAAATTCAGCACATAGGGATTAACCTTACCCCGGAAGCTGTCGTCCAAAACCTGACAGCGTTCTTCCTTGGTAAGATTGGGTGCGGACAGCAGCCGCACAAAATCCGGCTCCTGGGCAAAACTCTCACTCAGGGCAGTCAATTCCTTCAAAACAGGCTCACCGCATTCCTCGTCCTTTGCAAGGTCATACAGGGCCTGGGCATAAACAGCAGCAACATTTGTCATGCCTGCTCACCCAATTCATCGATAAAATGATCCACAAGACTTACCTGGTCCGCACCGCTGAGGACACGGCCCACGACCTTTCCGGCAATGGCCATGGCCATTTCGGAAATTTCATCCTTGGCATCATTGATCGCCTTTTTCTTCTCCTGAGCAATGTCTGCGGCAGCCTTGCTGCGGATGGCATCTGCTTCCCGGTTTGCCTGGCGGATGATCTCCTCTTCCCGGTGCTGGCCACGCGCTACCGCATCCTTGACCATCCGCTCGCTGGTCTCAGCTGCGGCGGAAAGCTTTAACCGATACTCCGATTCCAAGGCATCGGCAGAGCTCTTGGCCTTGTCCGCTGCATCGTACAGATCGTCGATCTCCTTCTGCCGGTCCTCGATCATTTTCATCACAGGACCAAAGAGGTACTTTTTTGCTACAGCAAACAGCGCCAATGTATTCAGCAGCACAAACAGGGCTGTCCAAAAATTGACACCAATAAAGCTTTCGAACACCTTACCAACTCCTCTCTTTCAGTTTTTGGAAAAGATGTTCTCAGACATTGGTTGCAAACAGGATCAGGAAAGAAATCAGCAGGGAGTAGATACCGGTGGTCTCGGTAATTGCACAGCCCAGGATCATGTTGGTACGCAGATTGTCAGCGGTCTCAGGCTGACGGGCCATGCCCTCCAGAGCCTTACCGACTGCATTACCTTCACCGATAGCAGGGCCGATAGCGCCGATACCCATACACAGACCTGCGCCGATGGCGCACATAGCCTTCAGAAAATAAGCATTGAATTCCATAAATAGTTCCTCCTAAAATATATATTGAATTTATGGTTTACGAATTATTTTGTCTGCTCTTCCGGAGCAGGACATGCACCGGCAATATAGACCATCGTCAGCAGGCTGAACACCAGTGCCTGCACGAAACCGGAGAACAGATCGAAGTAAATCGACAGAATGGCAGGGATACCAAAGGCCAGAACCGGAACACCGGACAAAATATCCAACGCCTGCAGCAGGCCAAAGAAGCCAAGCACAAAGCTCAGCACCGCAAGGATTTTAAAAACCAGTTTGTTCTGTTTTTTGCTGTTGACCACCCATATTGCCACACCCACTGCCATCAGAACAGCGCCGGCCAGCCATCCGCAGGAAGCAATAGCCTTCAGCACCAGCGACGACAGAAGCGCAAAGGCCGTATAGATGATCGACGAGATCACACCGCCGCCGGCCACATTGCCGAAATGACGAAAGGCCATGGACACAGGCTGGGCGATCTCAGAAACGATATTCATTGGAGTCATGACCACGATAGGCTCTGTAAAGCCCTTCAGCCAGCCAACAAAACCGTTGTTTTTGATGTTGTTGTACCAGATCAGCACGCTGACCATGACCGCCCAGGTGAGCGTACAGCTCAAATCAGCGGTGACAGAACGCAGGAAGCCCGTCAGACCGATCAGGCTGCCGCAGATACTGCTCAGGAAGATCGTACCGATAAACGGCGTCCAATGGGCGTTGTGCTGTCCCATGGCACTGACTGTCAGGTTGTAGATCATGGAAACGCCCTTTTCCACCAAAACCTGCATCTTGCCGGGGCGCTTTTTCAGATCTTTACCCAGCACAATACAGGCAATGATCAGCGCCAGCGTGACAACAAAGGACGAGACCGTTGTCTGGGTAATGGGAATCCCTCCGAAAATCGGGATGGTAAAATAAACAAACGCGCCCGTTACATTTACATTCATTGATTCTTTTCACCAGGCTTTCTTCTAAAAAACTCTGTCACAGTCAGAATAAATCTAACGAAGATCAGGGGCACCACCAGCGCAATCACATTGCAGTACCCGCTTTTCGCAAAGGCAAACAGCACCAGGAACATACATACCATGCGCAGCAGATAGGAGGACTTGACCGTAGCCTGTCCACCTTTTACATTCTGATCGGCTGCTTTGTCCGCAGCAATACTCACGCCAACGGCCATAAAGAAAAAGTTCAGCACCGCTACCGCACCGCCTGCAATGCCGCCAAGCAGCACCGACCGGTCATAAGAGCCAAGCAGTGCAAATATACCGATCATGGCCGCTACACAGACCGTCTCTCCAAGGGCTACAATACCGGTCTGTTTCCATACAAACTGTCTGGAGTCCATAGCTGTCCCCCTATTCAATCGTGCTCATTGAAGGATACCGCAGGCGGTTCCTTCTCTTTTTTATCCTTGCTGAGCATTTCCATGGCCTTTAGAGATACCCGCAGGCCATCCAAGGCGCAGATGATGCCCAGAATAATACCTGCCCAGATCACCCATTGGCCCCAGCCCTTGGAATTGCGCAGCCATACCGCCAGCCAGATCGTACAAAGGGGTGGCAAAGCTACCGATAACCCAAGCTGTGTAAGCCAAGCAAGTAATGATAACTGCTTCATTCTGCCTCTCAAAAAAAGAACACTCCCCATTAAACACTGTTAGATAGTATATCCCAAAATCCCCTTAGATGCAAGTAAATATTTCTATACCCAGTAAGATTTTCCTGTAAATGTAAAAGATTCGTGAAAAAGGCTTTTCATTTTTATAAAAGTATAGTAAACTAGTGACATTATGAACCAAGGAGGGATTTGCCGTGCAGCAGGAGCTGGATATACTCCAGGGCACCATCGGCGCTGTCGTGTACCAGAACTACGAAAACGGTTATGCCGTTCTGCGGTTGCAGTGCCAAGACGGTCAGACCGTTACCGTTGTCGGCACGATCCCCCGCCCCGCTGTGGGCGAACGGCTCATGGTCACCGGCAAGTGGAGCAGCCATCAAAGCTACGGCAAGCAATTTGAAGCGGAATTTTTGGAGCGGCTCATGCCCCAGACCCAGTCTGAGATCCTCAGTTACCTTTCCTCCCGAACTATCAAAGGCATCGGCCCTGTGACTGCCGCCCGGATCGTTCACCATTTTGGCGTACACACCCTGCAGGTCATGGAACAGGAGCCGGAACGGCTTGCGGAGGTTTCCGGCATCTCCCCTGCCAAGGCTAAGGCCATCGGTGAGGAATTCCGCTTGCAGGTGGGTATGCGGCAGCTCATGGAATTTTTCGCGCTGCACCAGCTCCCGGCAGAGCTTGCGGTTCGAGCCTATAAGCTTTACGGCGAAAGCACCATCGACCTGCTGTATGATGACCCCTATCTGCTGATGGAAGAAGGTATGGAAGCGCCCTTCGGCGCTGTTGACCGCTTTGCCATCGGGCTGGGTATTGCGGGTGACGACCCCCGGCGAATCGAAGCCGGTATTCTTTTTGAACTGCATTACAACCTGTCGGCAGGACACAGCTTCCTGCCCGAAGAAAAACTGGTGGGTGCCACGGCCCAGCTTCTGAATGTGGATACCGCCCCTGTGCAAGAGGGCATCAGCCGGTTGCTGGAAGCAGAGCGGTTGGTACGGGATACATTGGCAGGTATCACCGTTGACTACCTGCCCGAGCTTTACGAAGCGGAGGTTTATACCTGCCGCCGTCTATTGGAATTTGCGAAGAAGCAGTTTCCCCAGAGCGCCAACTGGAAAACACTGATGAAGCGTTCCCAGCAGGAAAGCGGCATTACATACTCCGGCCAGCAGCGGCAGGCTATGGAGGATGCCATGACCTCCGGCCTTCTGCTGATCACCGGCGGTCCTGGTACTGGTAAGACCACCATTCTTAACGGCATTCTGGCCCTTATGGGGCAGATGCAGCTTAGGTGTCTGCTGGCAGCACCCACAGGCCGGGCTGCCAAGCGGCTGACAGAAGTTACCGGTGAAGATGCTTCTACCATCCACAGGCTTCTGGAAGCAGGCATTGACCCCCATACGGGCAAAATGTATTTCGCCCGGGATGAAGAGAATCCTCTGAAAGCGGATGTGATCATCGTCGATGAGATGTCCATGGTGGATATTCAGCTTCTGCACAGCCTTTTGCGGGCCATTCCCACCGGAAAGCGGCTGATCCTGGTCGGTGACCCGGACCAGCTCCCCCCTGTCGGCCCCGGTTTCCCCTTTGCCGACTGCCTGCGGGCCGGCATACTGCCCTCTGTGCGGCTCACCGAGATCTTCCGGCAGGCCCAGCAAAGCCTGATCGTTATGAACGCCCACCGGGTCAATGGCGGACAGATGCCGGAACTGAAAGACCGGACCAACGACTTTTTCTTCCTGCCCTGCCGCAGCGAAGAACAGGTGGCTCAGACCATTGCGGGGCTGTGCGCCAACCGCCTTCCCAAAAACATGGGCATTCCCTCTGACCAGATCCAGGTCCTGACCCCAACACGCAAGGGCAGTGTCGGCACATGGGGCTTAAACAACCTGCTCCAATCTCAGCTTAATCCCCCTGCCCCCACCAAGAAAGAGCGGAAATTCGGCGAGTTTTCCTTCCGTGAGGGTGACCGGGTCATGCAGATCCGTAACAATTACGATATTATGTGGAGAAAGTGCGACGGCAGCGCCATCGGTACCGGCATCTTTAACGGCGACATTGGCACCATCCTATCCATCGATTTTGCTTCCGAGGTCTTGACTGTGGTATTTGACGACCGGGAGGCTGAATATGAGTTTACCCAGCTCAATGAACTGGAGCCTGCCTACGCTATGACTGTACACAAAAGCCAGGGCAGCGAATACCGGGCCGTGATCCTCTCAGCCTGGAACGGTTCACCCTATCTTCTCAGCCGCAGCATCCTGTACACCGCCATCACAAGAGCCAAAGAGCTGCTGATCATCGTAGGCCGTGAGGAGACCGTTGGGGCTATGACCCAGAACGCAAAGGTGGGCCGCCGTTACTCCGGGCTGAAGCTGCGGCTGCAAGGGAGAGTATGATGAAACTGCTTCACAACCTTTCACAGCTTCTGTATCCCAGTAAATGCGTCCTCTGCGGCAAGCTGCTGGAAAAAGAGGAAACAGACCTGTGCCATAGCTGCCGCTGCGATACGCCGGAATGCCCTGAATCAAATTTAAAGCTTCCCTATCTTGCGCATTGGTCCGCTTTGTGGTATTATGAAGGCACAGTCCGTGGCAGCATCCTGCGGTTTAAGTTCCATGGCAGGCGCAGCTATGCCCAAACTTACGGGCGGATGCTTGCCATGAAGCTCCTTTCTGCGGATGCCTCCTTCGATATTCTCACCTGGGTGCCCATCAGTTCCCTGCGCCGCTGGTGCCGGGGCTATGACCAGGTACAACTGATCGCGGAGGCTGTAGGAAAAGAGCTGGGCATCACACCTCAGCCGCTCCTTGTAAAGATCCGCCACAACCGTCCCCAATCCCGTTTGGGCAACGCTGCCCGGCGCAGAGCCAATGTTATGGGCGCTTACCGTTTTACCGGAAATGCAGCTATTGAGGACAAACAAATCCTTCTGCTCGATGATATCATAACCACCGGAGCTACTGCCGGCGAATGCGCCAGAGTGCTTCTGACCGCAGGCGCGAAAGAAGTTTCCTGCGCTGCCGTAGCCGCCGCTCCCCATCACGAAAAAACCAGTAGGTGATATTATGCAACTGTTTTCCAACGACCTGGGTATTGACCTGGGTACTGCCAACATACTGATCTACGCTGAGGGTAAAGGCGTTGTGGTCAGAGAGCCCGCCGTTGTGGCTGTGGATAAAAACACAGGCCGTATCCTGCAGGTAGGCGCTGCCGCCCGGAATATGCTGGGCCGTACCCCCGGTAATGTGGTCGCCATGCGTCCGCTGAAGGACGGTGTAATCTCCGACCATGAGATGACCGTGAAAATGCTCCAGGAGCTGATCCGTACGGCCACGAAATCCTCCCTCTTTACTCCCAAGCCCAGAATCGTTATCTGTGTACCCAGCGGCGTTACTGAGGTTGAGGAGAGAACCGTTATCAACGCCGCCATTGAAGCCGGTGCCCGCCGTGTGTACCTGATCGAAGAGCCTTTGGCTGCTGCCCTGGGCGCAAATCTGGAAATTGAAGGTCCCAACGGACACATGGTCGTCGATATCGGTGCCGGTACAACCGATGTTGCGGTGGTTTCCATGAACGGTGTTGCCGTTTCTTCCTCCATAGAGGTAGCGGGCGATACCTTCGATGAGGCCATCGCCCGGTATGTCCGCCGCAAGCACGGTGTAGTCATCGGCCAGGTCACCGCCGAGGAGATCAAGATCCAGATCGGCTGTGTGTATCCCAGAACCGAGGATGCCAGTATGCTGGTCAAGGGCCGTGACTCCAAAACCGGTATGCCCAGAGAGATCACCCTGCTGTCCTCCGAGATCTTTGAAGTTCTGCGCCGCCCTTCCCGCCAGATCGCTGACGAAGTCCAGTCTGTTCTGGAAGAAACCTCCCCGGAACTGGTGGGCGATATCGCCCAGAACGGCATTACCCTCACCGGCGGCAGCAGCCAGATCTGGGGTATGGATCTCCTGCTGACAGAAAGAACCGGTATTCGCTGCTCCATTGCTGACGATCCCGATTCCTGTGTAGCCTACGGCTGCGGCAAGAGCCTTTCCTGGATAAACCAGATGATAGAAGGCCCGATCAATATCGCCAGAAAGCGCATCATGCGCAGTTTCCAATGAAAATTCGCCGGAGGGATGACCCTCCGGCGTTTTGCTATGTGGTCTTGTAGCAGTTGCTTCCGTCCTGGTCAGACACGCTGTCACAGTTTCTGGGAGCGAACCGGGCCGCCGGGAACGGAATTCTGCTGAACATCTCGCAGGGATCCTCCGAGCAACCTACCGCATCGCAGCACTCCTTCGTGGGGATGCTGTAATCCAATACGGGAACCACGATCTGGGCATCCCGTTCCAGGCGGATGATGGAGAACTGGCCCAGGGTGACAAACAGCCTTCTGCGGTCACCGGACAGCACCAAGTCATCGTCAAACATTTCCCGGATATATCCTGGAATCTGCACTGCCGTAGTTTCCTGACACACACATTCGCATACATCCTTGACCTTGGAGCTGAGGACCATAGGATCCAGCACCTCCACCACGGACACCAATTCGCTAGGTGGAATTAGGCGGCTGCCATATCTTCAAATTTCTTCAGTACCACACGGATATTACCGTTTTTACCCACCGAAATGTGGTCAATAATCCGGCGCATATCCATATTGGTAACGGTTTCTAATTCTAAAAAACGAAGGATCTCCTGACGGTAGTGCTGAATGATTTGCTCTGCGTTGCTGATGATCTGTGCCGACTGGGCGATTTGTTCTAAGTCCAAATCCACAGTCTTCAGTTCTTCCGTAATACCGGCAAGCTTGTCTTTCAATTCCGCCATACTGATTAAATCATTGGCATACATTTCTTGATAGCGTTCTTTCTTCGCAAGCAGCTTTTTTCGCTTAAGCTCGATTTCCTGCTTGGCCTGTTCCGGGTTCTGTGCTTCCGGAAGCTGTTTGTCCAGGCTTGCCAAGATGCTTGTCACAAAAATGTCCTTATCCTCTATCAATGAGGCAAAATATTTGCGAAGCTCTTCTATCAGTTCCGGCTCATCCAGAATCACCCGGTTATCGCACTTCTCAGCGGTGTACTGATCGTTGGTAACGCATCGCCAGTACACCCGGGTGTTCACATATGTGTAGGTTTTCCGGGTGAAGGACCTGCCACAATGTTCGCACTTGATGAGCGTGGAGAACACATGCTTAGAACTGTACCTGGCATCCCTGAAGGGCTCTCCAGAGTCATATTTGGTCCGCCGGGAGTCCATGATCTCCTGTGCTTTTTGGAAGACCTCCGGGGTCACAATGGCCCAGGAGGGACGCTCGTGATAGAAATGATCCTCTTTGGGAATGTTCACTTGCTTTCCGGTCAAGAAATCTTCAATCTCATATTTGTGGTTGACTAAAATGCCGCAGTACAGCGGGTTCACAAGCACTCGCCGAACACCCCGTGCATTCCAGTCATTTCCGTATTTGGTCTTGTCGTTATCTCGGTTTAGGGTCATGCTGATGGTTCGGCATCCTAAGCCCTGTTCATTGTATAAGAAGAATATCTTACGGACGATCCGGGCTTCCTCGGGGTTGATCTCCAAGGTGAACTTGTCAATCCGGTCATAGCCGAAGACCCTTTGAGGAACACGCCCCTTTTCCGCATTGATCTTTTTGCCCCACTTGACACGCTTACTTAGGTTGTTGCTTTCCTCCTGTGCCATAGCAGAAAACAGGGTCAGCACGAACTCACTGTCTCCCATAGAATCCATATTAGCTGTGAGAAACAGGGTGTTGATACCTATAGATTTCAGTTTGCGGATACTCTGCAGGGCATCCACTGTGTTTCTGGCAAAGCGGCTGATATCCTTAACCACCACCATATCGAATAGGCCCAGCTCCGCATCCCGCAAAAGCCGTTTGAATTCCTCACGCTTTTTCAGGGAAGTACCGGTGATGCCTTCATCCGCATACAAGCGGAATAGTTCATGGCCGTTCCGTTTGGCATACTCCACAAAGAATTCCTTCTGGTGGATCAAGCTATCAATCTGCTCGTCCTTGTCCGTCGAGACACGACAATATGCAGCTATTTTCATTTGTTGGTTGCTCCTTTCTGTCAACCAACCCATATCCTGCTTTTATTATAGCATAAAAAGCAAGAAAGAGGAATAACGAGATTCCCCTTTCCGGATGTAGGTTGGTCAACTAACAGCTACCCTGTTCTCCCAATATTGAGAGAGCAGCTTGTCGATCAAAATCTTTTGAAGTTGCCGTTCAAACTCCTTTGGGGTATTAGGGTTAACAAAGGTGAAGGTTAGTTGTACCTCTTGCTTTGCCATCGTACAGCCCCCCTTCCTTAGCACATTCTATTAGGAATGGAGGCCTGTAATACCTGCGGTATCGTCAAACCAGTATGCCTGGAATACCGTTCCGTCGTGCAAAATGAATCTACCACGGGCATCCTTTGGGATTTGTTCCGCTGCGGCGGTGCTATCCAGAATAATTTGTGACAGGATGGTGTCAGCACGACCGCAGATCCGGCAGTTCACATTGTTCTTGATCTGACCGGACAGAATGTTGGCATCCGGACGCTGGGTGGCAAGGATCAGGTGAATGCCAAAGGCGCGACCCTGTCTGGCGATCATTGAAAGCTTGCTTTCAATCTTTCCTACGATCTCCTTCTGCTCCTTTGTCAGACCGGTTTTGTCCAACACCTCCGCGATCTCATCACAGGCGAAGATATATCGTGGCAGGTCTTCTCCTGTGGCTTCGTTGTATCGGTCAATGTTGGGTTGCCCGGAGGCAGCCAGCGAGGCTTTCCGTCGTTGCAGCTCATCCACAAGCTCTGTAAGAAGCGCAAGAGTAGATTCTTCCTCGATGCATATTTTGCATTGCTTGTGCCAAACAGGTGGGAAATCCACACCGCCTTTGAAATCGGCGATAGAAACAACTGCACCTTTCTTGTTTGCCTGCATGAGGAGCAGCTTCAGCAGAACACTCTTCCCGCTGCCGGTAGAACCACCTAGCAGGATGTGGGGCACTTTTACAAGGTCCACAGTGATTGGACCGGTAAAGCTTTCCCCTAAAGCCAGTATGAAGGGTTTATGGGAAAGGTACTTATCATTCCAGTCTATCACTTCCGGCAGATCGGTTCTGGCGGGGACAGTGTAGAGCAGAATGCGGCTTTTCCCAAACCCATATTTCATTTTGACGATGGTGATATCCAGGATGGTTTCGATAGCTGCCTGCTTGTCCTCCCAGGTTTTCAGGGGGATTCCTTGAGAACTGAACTCCCAGACTGAAATGCGGGGATTCTGCTTATCCTTGTATTTTCGTTTCAAGGCAGGCACCATATCGGTATGGTTCACAAGACCGATGCTTCGCAGCTGATCTTGAGCAGCCTTCTTCCCAAGTGGAAACAGAATGAGTATGTTAAGGAACACTCCACCGACCAGCAGATATACAGCAAGGATGTGCTGCATTACAAAGCTGGCGATAGGCGAAAGCAACGCAGTGGTTTCCGCAGTCAAGGCGATTTCATCCTTCTTGCTCCATACCAAGATTGCTCCAAGAATATAGAGGGCGATGAAAATCAGTTTCACCGGCGCGTCGGAGGTGGAATTCGGTCTGGGGAGATGTTCCCGGAGACTGGAACGGCGTTGCAGCCGTTCCTTTTCAAACCGTCTCATGAGGCACCTCCCGTGGGGGCATACCCCGGCGGAATTCCGTTACTGAATGAATGCGACGCAAGAATGCGTGCCAGGTTTCCATTTCGTGCTTTTGAATATCACGGTACTGATCCTCCAGGGGGATGTTGGAGGTGATGTACTCCGTGTCAAAGCAAGCCACGCGGTCACGGTATCGGGCAGGAAGTCTCAGGGGGTAAATATCCAGAAAGTTCAGCATCGCTGAAATGGGAACCTGAGAATGGAACTCCTCAAACACGATTACAGGCTCTCCGTGGTAATCGTCAAAACGAGCGCCGGATTGTCCGCTGTAATCGGTGATGCGGTACACATCCTCCGGAGGGTGTTTCTCATAGACGCTCCGGGTCTTACCGGTTCCGCTATCGCCGAAGAGGTAATTCGTCTTCACAGGTCGATTTTCTTTCCGGAATCTTTCAAAGAGCAGCTTCTCCCGCAGTGCCTCAATGTCATTGATTTTAAAAGCAAAGCTGGGATCGTTCTCAATGATCTCTGTGGTGGAATAGCCGTCCTTTACATCCTGCATCAGCTGAGCCATCTTGGGAGATTTCTCCTGGGATGCAGAAGGCAGTGTGCCGAACTCCTTAAATGTACCTTCTACACTGGTCTGCGCCTTGTCGGTGTCCGCCCACTTTCCTTGCTTGCAGACATAATCCCGAATCTCCTTTGATGTTCCAGTGGCCTTGTCAATATGGGCGGTAGGAAACCGCTTTTTGACAGTGCCGAACCGCATAGGCGAGGATGAGTATAGGTAAACGTGGGTGTGAAGCGTCCCGGATGCGCCGATCTCGTCCGCCAGGCATACATAGTCAGGATTAAACTTCTGCGCGCGGTCGATGATTTCATCGTGGGTCATGCCGTGGTCCAGAGGATTGTTGATAGTTAACAACCATTTTCTGGACTGGGCTTTGTTATCGTACATAGCTTTTTCTCCTTTTTTGCTACCGCTACCTCGCTCGCATAGGTAATACTAACCTATGCGAGCGGGGACGCTCCCGCGTTACGGCGGGGGATATTTTTCTTTAGGGAAAAATATTTACCCCCAGCCGCCCCGCGGGATTGTCCTCAGACAAACAGGTGGATTACTCCACGGGGAAGATGCCGCTGGCTTTCGCGGTGAATTGAAGCTTGCCCTGAGACTCATAGCCGGTGACGACCAGGTCGGTAAACTCCACATCCACAAAGCCCTCGGGCTGTTCCATTTGCTGAGGTCCGTCAATGCGCACACTCAGCTTCTCCAGGCGATGTTCTGCTAGGCACACTACATAGCGGTAACCGGTAACGGTCTCAGTCCGTTTGCCGTCCTTATACTCGTAGGCGGGCATCACATCGACCAGCAACATTTTACGACCCAAGCTGGCAGGGTCGATCCGAAGATCACGAAGGTTAAGCATATTACTAACTCCTTAAAATAGTAGTACTGCCACTGGCCGGTAGCAGCCTAAGTAGTCACGAGCTCTTTGACTGACCATAGTATAACAGTTTAATAGCCCCCTGAATTTCACCTAGGTGCAAAAGTGCAAAAATAAATTAAAAAAATTTACCGCCGCCCCAAATCAATGGGACGGCGGCAATTCCGAGGGGTTTTATAGAGGCGGTTTACCATTATCGTTTAGCATATCTGTCAAATGGGTGTAAGTGAGACCACAACCGAGAGCCTCAAACAGCTCTGGGAAAGCGATCTCCATCAGTTCTAGGTAACCATTTTTTCCGAGATTCAATCCTAGAGCAATCTTGTACACCATACGCTCTGTTAGATCAAAGGTATCTCCTCTTCCGTTTAAATTTTTGAACATCCTTGAGACCATTGACTCCGACAAACCAGATTTGGCGGCTAGATCTCTCTGTGTCATTTTCTTCTTTGTAAGATATGATTTTACTGCTCCTACAAAGGCTGTCGTGTTACCAAGTCTTGTAGTGGGGCTTTGCTTTGGCAGTTGTTTGGCCAAAGCGGTACCCTAAGACCGTTGGTTTTTAATTTATGGCCGTGCGGCCGGAGGTGGTCTGCATTGTTTGTTTGCGGACGGTATGGCATAGATCATTGAATAATCGTTGTACCATATCAACCACCTCCTCTCGAAAATACGTCTGGGTGAATAGTCTTACTACCCACCTCCGACGCGCAAAGCCCGCTTAGCTGTCAAATTATTACGATATTATGGAACGGAGACCATAACTTAGGCGTCGATCGAGGTTTTCCTGTGGGCTAAGGCAGTTACTTATCCCACACTCGATATTTGTGATGCTTTCGCACCAATTAGCAAGGAGTCATTTCATAAAATTTGCATGGTAATAAATAATAAAAAGAAGGCAAAAACATTGTTGCCTCAGACTTGCTGAGAGCATAAAGAAAGAAACTTTGTGCACGTGTAATGCGTGCCAGAAACATTTTTGCAAGACCCCCGGATGCTTGCAAGAATATTTTACCATAATGTATTACATAGGAAAAGAGAATTTTTTGTAAACTTTATTCAGTTTGCGGCATTTTATCAAACAAAATGCAGATGTGTAGTATATATATTTGCAAGCCTTTTCTGATAACACAAGTAGTAATTCCTTTTCCATATCTATTACTCCTCTGTATATTCTTTTAGTTCTAAACCGTTCGCCTCCAGAATCTCACCAAAATAGATCCTCTCGGCTTCCTTACGTGCAAATACGGCATCTTCAAAGCGGGTAAATGTACCGAAGCTCATGGTTTTTCCCTTGAACCGTAGTCGTGCACGCCACTTGTTAGTTTTCTTCTCATAGTAAACACCTCGAACACCACTGGTGTTGGCAGCTGTAGGTGTCATATCCATAATCTTTGTTAATTGCGTTCCATCCTTAAAACCCGCATTGGCACGGGCCTTTGACGCAGCATACTTGTTAGCGCAGTCCTGACACATACTGATATCCGGATTTGTAAGCGTATCTGTTGCTTTATATGTAATGGCACCGCACTCACATTTGCATTCCCAGAGCTGTGTCTTTCGCTTACCCCTGGATCCGTACTTATCAGAACGGCCAATGACCGTTAGCTTCCCAATTTTTTGTCCTTCGAGGTTTTTGTACCGTTTACATCCGCAACTCACGGTCGTTCCACGCTTAAGGTTAGAACCCATAACGGTGCGTTCGTTTCCACAATCGCACCGGCATACCCATCTGCGCTGCCCGGTTGCAGTGGACTCTGCTTGTTCGATCACAACAAGCATACCAAAGCGCCGCCCTGTTAGATCTGGCCATTGTCGCATTGGCATTCCTCTTTTGCGGTTAGCATCTGGTCAATTCTGGAAATAACATCTGGCACCTCTGAGAAATGAGGGCAACTTATATTAGAAACTAGATGGAAGTGTTCACAGGCAGTCTTTAACGAAATATCTGGCAGGCTGTTGCAGAAACAGCATAGATAGAGATCTACGGATCGATCTCCGTCGCAATATTTCATAATGTGCGGGGGTTGCTGTTCTGCTCGCATTTCATTCGTTTCGGACTTACAAGATCCATGATACGGAGGTGTATTTCTTTTGTGCATTTCTCTTCTCCTATTAAGTAATCGTAGCCCACCCATGCCGCAATTGCGTACACGGATGGGCTACTCGTAATTGTCATTCTGCTACATTTGCTTTACGTTTCCTCGTCAACAATAGGACGATCAGACCCGTAAGGCTAAAGGCCATCAGACCAATGTAGAGGGGTAAAGAAAAGTTATCGCCGGTTTGGGGAGGGGTGGGGTCAGTTGGCTCCACAGGCAACTCTTCTACTTTGAATTGCCAATCTACAAAACCGATCTGTTCCTGGAATTCATTTCCCATGGTGATGGGGACATCCAAAGTGACATCCAGTGTAATCTCGCCACCGGAGTAGATCGTGCCCAGATAAACCCAGTCGGTGAGCTGCGCAGTCTCATTTGCCGGCGCGGCAAACATAACGGAATCTCCGTCTTGCTTTACAGTCAGATTCATCTGGGAGAGGAAGGCGTCTGTGCCTTGCTGAGCGCCCTGAGAGCGTATGTAAAGCTTAATCTTCACTTCGTTGGATCTGTCGTTGCGGATCAAGATCTTCTGTGTAAGACTATCTCCGGGCATTACATTCTCAAAGTCAGAAAACAGATCTGTGGGAGACTGGTTGCTGCCGGGTTCAAAGATAAACTTTCGTGCCGTACCGTCATATGTAACAGTGCCGGCGGCAGAGACACTGGAGGCAACACTCAAGAGCAGAGCCAGGATAGTAACAAATATCAGCGCTTTTCTCATGGATTAGCCCCCTTGCTTATTTTCAACAGTGAGTGTCCCATCCTTCGCTGTAACGGAGACCTTAGCATTGCTCCATTCTTTCCCCACGACACTGTCTGGCGCAGACTGGATAGCGGAAGCGACGATTTCTACAGAGAGGTAGTATTCGGCAGGCGCTTTCCCGGAAACAGGAGAGCAGGAGCTAATCAGAACTTCGGTCATACATCCGCTATGTCTCTGATCTCCTACATGGGTGCAGGGGCGAACTTCTTTGGTATAGTAGTAGAATCCATCGTCGCCTTTGACCCAACCATTCTCGGTTAAATTCCATTCGACCACATAGTCCGTGTTTGGCTGGGGAACGGTGGCATAGACTTCGCCATTATCATTCTTCCAGGTTATGACCACCATAGCTCGGATGTACGCATCAGCATTTCCAGTGTTTCGGATCTGTACATTACTTTTTACCAAATTGTCTTTATTAAAGGTTTCCTGTACATCACAGCTGACCCGAGCCGGTGTAAACTCATTTTTGACCGATTGGGTCGAAATCATCAAATAGGCCAATGTGCCGCCAACTGTTGCTGCGATGAGCACGACCAGACAGACAAGCAGTGTCAACGCCTTTTTGTTTTGCTTTCGTTTCATAATCTACTTGTCTCCTTTCTCAGTTTCTTTTAAAAAGATTGTCTAGCCAGTAGTCACCATCCAGCCATTTGTTTTCTTCTCGCGTGTTGGTGAATGTAATCTCATTCCCATCTGTCTCAAGAACGACTTTTGCACCATTGGTGACAGATTCGTGGGATAGGCTAGTGGAGTAACTAGTATAGACATATCTCCAGGACCAGTTGGTCAACTCCGTAACAGTGTATTCACCGCCTACCTTCAGTCCGTTAATCGTAGTAGGATTGTTTCCATGTACGGTTACAATCAGATCCACATCTTCACCCTCTACATGGAACAGGAAGCTTTGATTCGGATCAATTGCTTCCCAGCCCGCCTTTTGGATCACCAGCGAAGTAAAGACCTGCGTCACATGGATCATAAATTCGCCCTTATCGGAATCAAATCCACATATGCCGGAGCAATTGGTATGCTCAAAGGTCACACCGCCAATGATGTTCATACCATTACTGAGAACCTCGGTCACATTCACATGGAATTCTTCGTAGGTAACGACTAAGCCAGTTCCATCAACACAACCGGCGTCAGGCGCATATGTGCAGGTCAATGTAGGCATCGTACCTTCCACGGTGATGTTCTGGTCCGTGCTCAAGGTGTTGTCATGCTTCCAAACCACTCCGACCAGATTGTCATCGTTGTAATTGACAGAATCTTTCTTCGGAGTCTTGGTTACATCCGTAAAGGTGATGGTCGGCTTGAAAACCTTTACGGTCGCGGTGCCAGTTGCCTCGGTGCTGCTGGGGTCGAGTTCAGAATCTTCTGCTGCATCGCTCATGACACACTTCACGGCGAATAGGGTATCGTCAGATGCCAGATAATTCTGCAGTAGTTCACCCTTATTTTCAGTCCAGATGCCCTCGGCCCAGGTTTTGCCGGCGGGAATGGTGTACACGGCCACAGTGTTGTTGTCCAGGGTGATGGTGTACTTCAGATCCACATAAGCATTGTTGATGCCGTCAACGGTGATTTGCAGATCAGTCTGCTGATCGTTACGCTTAACATACAGATTCAGAAGGCTTGTCAGATCCACAGTATTGGTCAAGTACACATTCTTGTCCTGAACAACCGTGCTGATCTCCCGCAGGGGAATTGCAAAAACGGGCTGATTGAAGGTGCCGACACAAGTTCCGGCGCCGTCATAGACACCGGAGTCAGCGCCGTTGGTAGGAACGTCGCTACCGCCCAGGAAATCTGGGTCAACGCTTACAGTAAATACAATTTGGAGCTTTCTTCCGTAGAAATCACCCGTTTTGTTCAAATCGTTCTCGTGGCGTCCGGTCTCCGCCACAAAGTTATGCTTGAAGTCGAATCCGGTCACATTCACGGTATTGTTTTCGATGGTGACAACCTGCGAACTGTTCAGTTGTTCACGTGTGCCCCATTCACTGCCAGCACCGGGCGTGTAAGGAATTTGGTATACAGCCACAGCACTCGTTCCGGCGGGTGCCACAAATTGCGGGGAAACAATGTCCTTGACAACTGCCGTGGCATCCAGTTCGCTGGAGGAGTTGCCTACGGAGGAACTGATGGATTTGAATATCTCCTTCAGGGCATCCGCATTACCTGCAGATAGATAGTAACTGTTGTCACCGATCAGCGCAGGATTCAGATCGCCCTTATTCAATCTGTTGTTTGCATACCGCGCATCGGGATAATTGGAAGAAACCAGGTGCATCAGAGTGTTAGAATCATTAATGTCATTTCCGGCAGAGTCTAGGCTACCGTTTGCACCGTCGAAGATGCCCACCGTGTAGATCGTGGCGTCAAAATCCTGTTTAATATTGTAAGCCCTGTTCAACACTTGAGACTCTGTACTATCGGTTGCGCCGTCAGTGAACAGAATCACGACCTTATCCCGATCAGCGTCCTTTTGGGTATCATTCTGCAGAATTTGATAGGCCATATCCATGCCGTCATAGGTTTGGGTACCGCCGTGGGCAGTCAGGGATTCAATGGCCTTTCCGACACTTGCCTTACCAGCATCTGTGCTCATGTCCTGCAGAGCCGCGCTATACTGGTCATTGGTGATGCTTCCATACTGTACGCCGTTGTATGCTTTGTTGTCCGGATAGTACTGAGCATTGCTATCGTTTTTCTTGTTAGCATCACTAACTGTAACGCCCGTAAGCAACTCCGTGTTACTGAAGCCGCTCGAACTGAAACCAACGATAGCAATTCTATGGTCGATGACCTCGCCATTGGGGCCGACAGTCTTAGCTTGAACCGCTCCAACAAATTCATTCAACGCCTCAATCAGCGCATCATATCTTCTGGTACAGGATACTTCTGATTCCGTGCGTGTATAGAACTGCGTTCCGTCCGGAACTAGGTCTCCGGACTTACTATGAAAACCAAACCAGCCACTATGCGATTCTGTCCACCAACCGTTACACGTTGAACATCCATATACACGGTCATATTCAGAGCCGTCTTTGATGTAATATTCTCCGCTATAGTTATTGGGTCTATTCGCTGCGGTGTAATGAACATCTTCATGCGTACTGTTGGAAGACACCGTGTCACCACATACAATACACTTAGCCATAGAACCGGACTGGTCAATCACCAGGACAACGTCCATAGGCTTTGTGACCTGGGAAACCGTCACCTGACCAGTGGTGTATGCTTCCAGGGTAATGGTGTACGTACCATCAGGATTCTCCACAACGCTCTTGGAAAGGGCAAGGCCGTTGGTTGCCGCATCCGTAGCGCCGAAGGTAGAGATCGTTCTGGCGCCAAAGGTGCTGGAGATGGGAGAGGGCGCCGCAGCAGTCTGGTTATAAGGCGCTGCGTTGGTAAAGTCAACGATGGGGTAAGCGATACCATCATCAGTCTGCTCCACCAGATTGGCGGGAACATAGAGGTAGCCATCGCCATCCGCAGGCCAGCTTGAGCCCACGCAGCAAGCCAGCTGGTACAGCAGTGTGCCCGTTGCCACATCGAAGTAACGATCGCTGATGTAGTAAACATCCTCCAGTTCAGATGCATCAACCGTTATCACATCTTCCATATACGCCCGGGGATCTCTGTACAGAGTCACGGTAGAAACGCCGGATTTCAGGACGACCTTCTCTCTCACGCCTTCCTCGGCAGACATACCGCCCAGCAACTCAAACTGATCAAAGGTCTTTGCCGTGATGGTATAGTACTTATTATCGCCGGCACCCCAACCAAACTGGTTGTTTTCGTACAGTATCACGATGGATCCGTCGCTGCGCTCGGTCAGGGAGGAGTAAGCGAAGAAACCCAAGGCCTCCGTATAATCGGAGCCTTGCAGATCGCTTGTAGCTAGATTGTCGAACAAGTTAACGGTATTTTTAAGCGTCATCGTACCATAGGAATCCACAGTGAAGACGTGGATCTTACCGTTGGTACGGTAGGCACCGTTGCTGTTTCCACTACCTGCGGCATTCGGGCCGGTTGGGCAGGAAATCAAGACAACCTGATCTCCGTTGACGGTCTCGGAATAGGTAATAGCAGACAGCTGGGTATTGGAGTTGACCGGAACCTCGGTGTCCACATATTTACCCCATGTCTTAGCGCTCAGATCGTAGTCCACATAGCACAGGTGGCCGGTCGTGTTACGGAAGAACACACGGAGATTGCCGTTTTCCAGTTCTATCACAGAGCCTTCAGAGGAGAAATCCAAACCGGTAAAGTTTGCAGTTCTTTCCCAATTTACACCGTCGGTGGAGTAAATCAGGCCCATGTGCTGGTAAGACTCGGTTAGAGAATTATAGGTTGTATAGTGTGCGTAGCTATACACCGGATATACCATCACGCCGGAGCTTGTAGTAATGGCGGTACCGGGAGAAACCAGCAGAGCATCCTCATCCTCATTGGAAGGAGTATCACCGGCAGGTTCTCTCAGATTCAGCAGGGTAGGCTCGGACCAAGTTGCGCCGCCGTTGGTAGACTTAGTCAAATACAGATACTGCGTCTTTGCGGGCTGGAAGGGAGAATCAGCGCAGAACAAATTGGTGGTTTTCTCAACACCGTTCTCGGTATAGGTAATGTTGAAATAACCGTCAACCGTATATCCGGCTTCGGGTTCGGTAGCGCCGTTGGCATAGATTTTACCATCCTTCAGATAGTAGCCGAAGGAGTTGCGGCTATTGCTGCTCAGCTTCAAGTTGCCGTCGGCATCAAAGCCGGTGTCCGGCAAGGGATAAGAGAATGTGGAGATGCCGTCGACCCACAAACCGTTGATAGCAACACCGTAGGCATACAAGTCAGTCAGCATGTAAACCGTCTGACCGTCAGCGCCCACCAGCAAGGAAGCATCAATAAAGGTGGTGGACTGAGGTTCGTACGCATTACCGTTATCGCCCAGGTAGTTGGCAACGGTATAGCTCCAGGTCTGACCGTCGTCAGTGGAACGGGCAACCAGGGTATCCAGACCGCCGCCATCATAGGTGGTATTCCAGCGGATATCAGCAGCAGCAACGATGGTGCCGTCTGCCAAGGTAACCATGGACGGAATTCGGTAACTCTGGCTTTTTGTTGTGGTACCGTCGGGGAGCGTAATGATTGTTTCCGGTGTGAACGGATTTGAAAGAGGTGCGATGCTTTCTTCGTTTTCTACCGAATAAACAGGCATCGGTACCGCGGCCATCGGCAGGACCATGCTAATACAAAGCACAAGAGATAGAATTCTTTTCTTTAATCCATGTTTCATTGTGGTTACCTCCTCTCTTAGCCTTCAGGCCAGCCGGCAGCATCTAGTGCGCTGGTGCCATTATTGGCCACCTGTGCGGCCTGTGCAGTTACATCAATAACCGCCTTGCTGTTTTGATACATGTTGCTCATCGTTGCGGAAAAAATAACTTTCGTAAACAATGGCTCAGTTACTTCATTTGGCTGAAGAATGGTGTTATAATAGTAAAAACCATCCTTTTCAGTCCAAAACTCGGTGTTTAGGTCGTAGGAAATTAAGGAAAGATCCACATCACCAGTGACGCCTTCGGCCAGTTGAATACCCTTGTCAGCAGATACGCGAACCCATGCAGACTGTCCGCCATTGTTCTTTACCTGGACGATTTTTGAGATTTCCATCCCCGGCAGCACACCGTCAATATCTTCAAATGGCACCAGTCCGTTGCCGGTATCAGACCATTCTTGCAGTTCTACTTTAATACTGCCGGATGTGATCACATTGGTTGCGGTTTCTTCATGCGTAAAATACGCAGAAGTGCCATAAGCTGCAATTGCCAGGCAGATAACCAATAAGGCTATCACACAAAGTTTCTTCTTCATTAGAACCACCTCGGTGAGAATGTTATTAAAAGTATTAATTGGATCTTTAATAAGCCATATGAGAATATCCGAAATACTTGCCTTCGGGCACTCTCATATGGCCTGCCCCCCCACAAGACCGAACAAAAAAGGGGGGGCAGGCTGAAAAGAGGTAGATTACTGGGCGTCAAAAGCAGTCCATGCAGTAGCTGCATCAGCAAAGCTGTCAGCCTGAATACCGTCGGCTTCAACAACGATGTTAAATTCACCGGTTGCACCGTTGATCAGACCAGCATTAACAGCGGCAGTAATGTCTGCGTTGGTAACATCCTTGTCCATGGTGATGCTGCCCCAGACATTCCAGAAGGTCATTTCACCGGAAGCCAGGGGATTTACGCGGGTAAAAGTGTATTCGTAGTTGTCACCATTCTCTACCTTCTCAAAGGTAAACTCAGAATCCATGGCAGAACCGGTATACATGGAGTCGTCCAGCAGGGTGTCCAAAGTCTTGTTGATAATCACACGGATACGAATGTATGCATCATTCTTACCGGTGTTGACGACATAGGGCATCTTGTGATAACCGGTACCGGGAGCAATATTGGCATTAGCCAGATATTCAGTCTGATAGGTCTCTGCATCTGCCTTAATCTGATCATCGGTATAGCATGCACCCGTCCAGAAACCGTTTTCATCGTACTTATACTTAGCAGCCGTACCATTCATTTCAACATTGCTCCACAGAGGAGAGGTGCTGGTTTGGCCATTGGCAACACCGGCATTGACACGGTGCAGCTGAGATTCGATTAACTCAATATCAACATTGCCAACGACGAAAACATTGGTCTTGGCATCGGTGTCGGTGAAGTATGCCAGGGTGCCGCCGATGACTGCGGTAGCAGCCAGAGCAACGACCAGGCACAGTGCAAGAATTTTTTTCTTCATGGTCTTTTATCCTTTCGTAGATAGATTTAGTGTTTAAATTCGTTTCTGATGGCTAAGCCCACGTATTATCAATTTTTGACTAAGTCCCACGCCTGCTGAACCGTCAGATTGGCTTGCTGCACGGCATAGGCAGTGAAGGTCAGTTCGGGAGCGACATCAGGCATATCTACAAAGCCGTCAGATGCAGCGCCCTTCTTGACGATAGTATCCTTGACAGAAATCACTCCGGTGTCGTGGGTATCATTACCTGCTATCAGGTACCATGTTTGATCCTCATCCTGCCGTGCTACTTCACGGTAATATACGTCATCCTCATTAGGAACAGATTTCCAACCGTTGGTTTCGGTTAGGTTCAAAGTGTAGGTTAGGTAACTTTGAATATCATCGGTCACAGTAACCTTCACGAATAAATAGCAATCCTCGCTGTTAGCAGTCACAGTTACAAAAGGATCCTTTTTATAAGTACTACCAGGGAGTAACGGATAACTGTTTTCAACATTTTCCACCGGGGTACCATAGGTGCCGTTTGCATTGTAGGGAGATTCCTTCAACATCAAATTAATATCGCCAATGGTAAATGTGTTGGTAACGGGATCAGTAGTATCAGTCAGCCAGGCTAAAGTACCACCAATAACGCAACCGATCACAAGCACGAGGGAGAGCAGAGCGGCTAATCCCTTCTTCGAGTTGTGATGCTTGGCCGCACGAGGTGTCTCATACTTTCCTCTTTTCATTTGAGTATCCTCCTTTCTTCGAGATTCATGGTTATTTCAACAGATTATCGAAGTTCAAACTCAATCTGATGAAAACACAATGGATAATTAGTTCTGCGGCAGAGCAGAAGTACCGAATGCAGTGCTCCAGATTTCGGCAGCTTTTTTGCCTTCAAAACCGTCCATCTGAACAGCATAGGCAGTTACAGTGATAGTCTTGTCCTTATATTTGGCCAGTTCCGTGTTTGTAACGGAACCTTTAATTTTGAAGGTTTCAAACACAGTAATATCGCTGCCACCAGAAACAGCCAGAGGAACAGAAGCACCCTCGGCAGTACCAATGTAAACATAGGTGTTTGCCACTCCATCAACTGCAGCCCAGCCGTTTTTAGCCATCTGAGTAGCTACTGTCTCAGCATCTTCAATGACTGCAATTTCGTCCACCACTTTGACGAATAGGTAGCAGTCCTCGCTGTCGGCATCAACATGAACGATGGGGTCCTTGTCATACTGGTGGCCGGGCAGCAGCTTGTAGGTATTTGCCTTGTCACGCTCAGTTGTGTTGCCGTCGTTATCGTTGTCGTCTACGTCAGCCTCATCCAGCGTAATGGCTACAGAGCCGACGCTGAATGTGTTGGTAACAGCATCCTGAGATGTCAGGTAGGCCATTGTTCCGAGCACGGATGCGGCAACAAGCAATACCGCACAGAGTGCCAGGAGCAAAGCTTTGCTTTTCGTTTTCATATGAAAACCTCCTTAAAATATATAGGGAGCCTTGCGGCATTGCCCTCAGGTATGGTGAGAAGGTTCTTCCTTCTCGCAAGCAGGCTGCCTTTTCTTGTCATCCGTGAATAGATCCGGAAGAAATACAAGCATCAGCAAAATTGCACCTGCAGAAATGGCAACATACATGCCCGGTGGGTTTTGAATGTAATTGGAAACATAACCCATATAGGGAATCATGAACACCGGAGTGCCGATGATATTTTTATAATGTACGGACTTTGCATCCGGGATCCCGTTCGCGTCACCCTGCGTGAAATATCTGATTGTGTTCGGATCTTCCTCGTCAACCAAGACCTCGATAATACGGTGGGTTACAACAGTGTCTTTGTCGAGGAGAAACGTAATAGGGTCCCCAACCTTAAGCTCTTTGTAGTCAACTGCCTTGACATAGATCAGAGAACCTACAGGATACTCAGGTTCCATAGAGCCGGAAAGTACGGAGTAAACTTGCAGGCCAAACAGCCTAACACCAACAAGCATGATGGCGAGTATTACGACCATAACGACAATGATCGTTGTTAAAGAGTTCAATATATTTTTTGATCTGCTTTTCATTCTTCATTCCTCCTTCCTGCCAGAGCAGGTATGCGCCGTTGCTTTGAGGCGCAGTTTGTTAATCTACCGCATCGGTAGAAATGTAAAGAATATTTCGGACCGGAATGAAGGCACGCCTTGTATGCTGTGTTCCAACGATGAGAACATCATCAGGCTTACTATTTACAAAGCGATTATGTAACTGAGTTTCAACCGGTTCTGATTTCGGCTCGGTTACAGTAATCACATTTCCATCGGTAAAGTGGATTCTGTATTCGTGTGAACGCATTTTGTTAAACCTACCTAATATAAAGATGTTTGTAAGTGGTATGATTCCAAAGTGGGCCTATCTGCGGAAGAAAGGCATAAGTGATAGCCAGAGGCGCCGCTTCTCACGCTTCCAATGTTCGCGTTCTGCGCCTTCAGTCCGTGCAATTTCTGTATTGAGATAATTAAGCTCATGGCTGAACTCATTTATCTTCATTGTTAGGCCAACCAAAATCAAAACTGCAAAGAACGCAATTACGATCGCCAGGAGCACATTGGTGAAGGCATCAAGTTCAGGGTTCATTTTTGCGCTCCTTCAAAAAGTCAAATAGTTTCTTTAATTTCTTCACCGGTTTGATCTGTGTGGACTGAGCAACCGGTTTCCAATTCATCTCACAGGAGAGACAGACCATACGGCCTTCCGGAACAGGTTCGCCGCAGCATACACAGAAATCAGCATTTGTATTGTTTTCAGGTTTCATGTTTCATCTCTTTAAATCCAATAGGCAAATTATGCGATAGCACAAAGGTGTGGTTATTGTTATTTTCAACTGACAATCATGTGCCGTTTATACAAGCACCTGTGTGTTTTTCTGTTGTGAATAAGAATGGTGCGGATATGGAAATAATAGAGCAGGAAGGTCCAATTTAGGGAGTTGCGTAGAACTACTCCTTCTAAGACACTGGTAGCTCCCACTTTTTCACCGCTATCATACCACTTTTCACGCGTCGATGTCAACGAAAAACACAGTCATATCAAGGGTTTTATGGAAAATCAATAATTCCGAGCGTATGACGGATGGAATTTTTTAACATCCGGATATGAATTTTGTAAGCATCCAGCCTGTTTGTGGTCCGAAACAGGGTCATTTACCCTAATTGGAGAGAGGAGTATATTACGATGCCAAAACGTGGAGAAAACATTCATAA
>JAZKYA010000049.1:0-5553 GCA_045611945.1 Faecousia sp.
AACTCAGCCTGTCCGTGAACATCAAAATCTCCGAGGAACAGCACATCTCTTTTGGGGAAATGCACCACGCTGATCATACTCGTGGAATTGATATTGGGATAATTTTCATATCCTTCCGGCACGCTGACGATCTCAATTTCCACGCCACGGCAAAGAAAACGATCTCCTGCGCAGGGTGTAACGACCGGAATATTATGCCGTTTGATTTCCTCTAAAAAGCGCTGATTCATTGCCGCTTCTTCTTTTTGCGCCAGCCATTCTGCGGCCGGAAAATGGAAACACAGGCACTTGATCTTAATATCAAATACAGGAAGATTCTCCATCAGCCACAGCAACGAACCAAGATGGTCAGAATGTGCGTGGGTAATGAGCCAAAAATCTACGCACTTTCCCCGCTTTTCCAGCTCAGCATACAAATTCTGCGCATCCTCTGGGCAGCAATTGCCGCCATCTATCATTACAACACCGCCGTCCGGCGTATCGATCAGGTACGACATCATTTGCGTCAGTGTTCGATTGGCAACTTGTAACATACTACCGCCGCCAAGATCTAAACACACCTGCTTCATCTCATTTGATCTCCTTATTCAAGAATGTGCATTTTCCAAAAAGCCACCGCTTCCTTCAGCCAACCGTAAGCCACCGTGCCCTTTCCCAGGCCAACCGCATGGCCTACGCCGGGAAATTCTGTCATTTTATAGGATATCCTTTTATCCAGCAAAGCTGCCTGCAACATACGGCTATTATCCGGATCCACTGTACTGTCCGCATCTCCGCACCAAACATAGGTAGGCGGATAGTCCTCCGTGATTTGCTGCTCCACACTGCAAGTATGGATCATTCCTTCATCCGGCTGTTTTCCAAGCAGTCTTTCACAGGTCGATGGGTGTGTCTTTTCCCCCATAGTAATCACAGGGTAGGTAAGAATGATTGCAGTAGGCTTCGGCAATCCGTACTGCTTATAGCCCATTGCATCCGTTCCAAAAGACGCCGCTAAATGGCCACCGGCAGAGGATCCCCAAATGGAGTAGTTTTTCGCATCGATATTCCATTCGTTTGCACGGTTCAGAACTTCCCTCACTGCCCGGGCAAGATCATCCTGCGGAGCCGGGAAACGGGCTTTGTCACCCACACGATAATAAACCACAACCGCTGCATAGCCCATTTTGTTCAATGCTTTTGCGTAAGGTTTTCCTTCCAGGAAGCTACAAACACTGCCGTAACCACCACCGGGACAAATAATAGCAACCGGATGCTTCTTGCCATCGTGGATAAGGAATGGTCTTATCTCGTATACATTCTTCCGTCTGCGATCTCTATAACGCAACAAACGCTGCGACAATGTCAAATTCATTTTTCGCACGATTAATCGTTCAGTGCGTCGAACATAAAGTCCAGGCCGCAATCGCTATCCGACATTGTATGTCCGCCTTCCCACAGAGAAAACCCAAAATTGTCCGGCTTTCCAAAAGCTTTGAAGTAGTCATAAACCCGATCCACCTCAGGAAGCGCAGATTCATAACGGAAAACATTGTCTTCCTTGCCGATTTGCACAAACAGCTTTCTCGGTGCGCACAGGGCAGCCACCTCTGCATCCTGGAACATTTTTGCAGAACTGTTATAACACCAGCCGGTCAGTGAATATACATCTCTGTCGTTAAAAACCGCCACGCAGTAGCCCGCTTTGATCCGGGTATCTGCAGCCATAGTATTAAGGGTAAAATAGCCACCATAAGAGATGCCTAACATACCAATTTTTTCCCCATCGATTTGCGGTAATGTAGTAACATAATCGATAGCCTTCATAATGCCGGACATTTCCAAAGCGGTCAAGCTGCTACCGAAGCGCTTCAATGCCACATCCATCTCCAGCCGATCATAGGCAATGGGGTGGGCACGGGCAGTTTCAATTTCCTCTTTCGCCCAAACTGCGATTTGCGGCGCCAGAACAGCCGCCCCCCTGGCAAGCACACGCTGAACCATATGGTTATAGTTGTTTTTGCCCAGGAAATCACTGCACAGCTCAGGCGTACCATAACCTCCGTGCTGCGCCACGACCAGCGGCATCGGTTCTACCGCATTATGCGGAACGATCAGCATTGCATAGAAAGGAATTTCCTCTGTGATCCAAATGGTCAGCCGGTAGATCTTGCCAACTTCATCTTCCCCTACAAGTTGCTGCAGAGGTGCTTTTGACGGATTTTCGGCAAAAAGGGAAAGCCCGATCATATCTTTATACTTTTGTCTGTATTCTTCCAGGTTTTTAGCCAATTCTTCCGGCGGCATCCAATCCCTGCGGGTCTTTTTACACTCCCCATTTACACGCTTGATAAAGCTGTTAATGCCTTCTATATAGGCAGTGCGGTACGGATCTCCTGCCGCAGGTGTATCCTGCCATAACTGTTTCCCTTGAAATTCCATACTTATTCCTCCACTGGTTTTCATTCACAGCAAACCGTACAGGTATTGCTTTATCTGTCGTCAAGTGAAAATCCCGGGCAGTCAAATGCGCAGTATTTTTCAGGCATTTCTGCCGCCACCGTTTCATCTGCCACCATCCGTAGTTTGCTGACCTGTATACCGGATGCGCCCTGGGCATAGAAATAGCACGGTGTATAATCCACCTGTTTTTCTCCGCAGGTCGGTCGAAGATCGTGGACAAAACAAGGCCAATCGGTCTTCCGGTACAGTTCAACGCTTACATTAGAGAAGAAAATATCACAAATATGGGCATTGCTTTTGCCAAAAACCAGTATGCCGTTTTCGCTTCGGCAATTGATATTCTCAAAGCGAACATTGCGGATAACACCAAGCGCTGTGCCCTCATTTCTCGGCAAAGCCGTAACCGCAATCGGTTCACCGCTTCCCCACCAATGATCCGGCGAAAACCGCCGTGTTTCAATATTCAAATTGCTAAACAGCACATTTTCAATGGAACCGCTGTCCCGCAATTGCAGGGAAATTCCTCTGTTCGTGCCGCTGATACAGCACCCCTGCACGATAATATTGCGGAAAACGCCTTCGCTTTCTGTGCCGATCTTAATTGCAGCGCTGGTAGATTTCAGGGTACAGCCCGCAATTACAATATTTTCGCAGGCACCATATTGGCCGGCATTTTCTGTATTCTTTAAGACAATGCAATCATCAGCCGATTCGATATGGCAGTTGACGATACGTACATTTTTACAATGGTCGGGATCAATGCCATCGCTACTGGCCATACGCAAATTGTTAAAAATACGGATAGCGTCGATCAGCACATCCTCGCAGCCCACCATATGCACCGTCCAAAAGGCGCTGTTTTGCAAGGTAATCTGATGCAGTGTCAGTTGAGATATCCCCTCCAAATACAGCAGCGGCATTCTGGGATAAAACGCGCCATCAATGTGCCATTTTGTGATTTTTCCATAAAACAATGCTTCATTGCCATCTATGCAGCCAAGACCCGTAACCGAAACATTGGTACAATCCTTCGCATAAAGAAAGTAAAGGACAGGCGCGCCGTTATAATCGCTGTTGGCATAAGAAGGCAAATCCCGTGTCGCCGTTATTCGGCTCATATCACCGAAATCTGCAAGATTATCGCTGGCCTTCAGCACCGCGCCCGCTTCCAAACAAAGTTCCACATAGGAACGAAGCCGGAGCGTGCCGCTGCGAAAGACGTAGCCGCCGGGAAAAACCACCCTGCCACCGCCATTTTCCGCGCAGGTATCTATAGCGCGCTGAATCGCGGCGGTATCTGTATATTTTCCATCGCCGACAGCGCCGTAATCCAACACATTGTAGTTTACAGCACGCACAGGTGTTCCTCCCATTTTACTTCACTTCCATATACTTATTGCGGTATTCAAGAGGTGTCATATTAAACGCCTGCTTGAAAAGTCTGTTGAAACTGGATACGTCATAGTAACCCACTTGCCTGATAATCGTACGGACATCAAGCTCCGTTTCCAACAGCAGTCTGCAAGCCTGTTCCAGGCGAATTTGATTGAGATATTCCTTATACGTCTTATCTGTAGCTTTTTTAAGGACACGGCTGACAGAACGTTCGCTGATACCAAAGTGATCTGCGATTGACCGCATACTGATCTCACTGTCGCAGTAGTTCTGCTCAATATAGGAAAGAATTTGGGTTTCTGTAATATCCTTTTTCTTTAATTTAATAAACAGTTGGGAAATAAGCACAGACATTTGCTTCTCAAAGCTCTGTGCATCAAGGTATACAAGCCGCACCAAATCATCCATACGCTCCGGAGGGGTTTTCATCTCCCGCATCACGTCGATCATATTATGAACCAGCTTATACTTGATATAGCTAAGCTGCGCCTCGTCTGCCGTTTTTGTGAGAAGCTCCTTCAAAATTTCGGAAGCCCCCGATCCATTTTCATCCCGAAGTGCTTCTGTAAATTGATTCAGGCTGTCTTCCGTCGTATGGGAAACACTATTGGGCAAATGTGTAAGCTTATCAAAGAACAAAATCGTCCCCCCTGCTCCTTCAGGTAAAACTCGTGTCCGCAAAACAGAACCGGCCTCCTGCTTGGAAATGCTGATCTGCGACAATTCTTCATAGACCAAGCCGCAGCTAATGACCCGGCAGCGAAGCTCCTCCTCCGCAAACCGCTGCAAGACAGTTTGCACGATTTCCTGCCGTCTTTGATGGTTAATATCCCTTGTCTTCATTGAAAGACCGAGAACCAAATAACAATTTTCGTTTTCTTTAATTATGCTGCTCAGCAATACGTCCGGAATATCATCCACAGTTATTTGCTCATCACCGATGGGATCCTGCATCAGGAATATCATCGCGCCATAATAACCGCCCTTATTCTCTATGCCGTAGCCCTCCATAATTTGCGCAACATCCACATCCTCTGTGGGAGCCGCGCATAAAAGCATCCAAGACATTTGCTGCTTCGCTTTCTTTCTGATGAGCTCCAGATCGTTGTCTTTAGATTTAAGCTCCTCAAAGTTCTGTGCAAGCACCGTCCGGATGATTTCATATTCATCCGCCACGCCATCCAGTTCCGGCCGACCGTTAATGGCAAACTGCTTGATTTCGTACAGAAAGCGATATCTGTATTTTCCGTAGTACCAAATAAAGCACGAAACCAAAAAAACGGTGATAAGTCCGATTAAAAACATTTTAATCGCTTCCTCCACCAGATCGCCCACCAGAACACTGTTCTCAAAGGCCATAGAAAGATTTATATCATAGGCTTGAGAGTTACATTCTAAAATCGCATAACTGTGCCCGGCTTGACCGGAGCGGATAGTCTCTAAGAAAGCCGCAGGATCGTCTCGTCCGCCATCGGAATAGTCCACAAGCGTGATTTCCCGCTCTTGATAAGTCAGCATTGCTACAGCATTTAGATTCTCCGTCGCGTTCTTGAAGATACGGCCAAGCTCATGTTCATTAAACAAAAAGCCGATCCACTTTTCTTCCACGTATCTGCTTTGGGGATAATAGTACAGCATATATAGGTACTTTGTTCCGTTTCTGCCCTCCAAAACAGTACTTGTCAACCGTTCCTTGCTTTCAAATGCTTGTTGCCA
>JAZKYA010000050.1:0-35844 GCA_045611945.1 Faecousia sp.
TTTGGTGGGGGATGGTGGATTCGAACCACCGAAGGCATAGCCAGCAGATTTACAGTCTGTCCCCTTTGGCCACTCGGGAAATCCCCCATATATACTTTTGTTCGTTTGTCGGGTGGAGCCGGTAGACGGACTCGAACCCCCGACCTACTGATTACAAATCAGTTGCTCTACCAACTGAGCTATACCGGCGTCTCGAACCGAACACGCATATTATAGCACTGAAACGCAAAATGTCAAGACCTTTTTTAGATATTTTTGACGCGAAGCGCTTGCCGTTGGAAAGCTCTGTTTTACTGCATCCAATATGCTTGACAAACCCGGACAAAATGGTATATTGGACGCATAGCGAACAGGAAATGAGGCGGCTAAAATGAAAAAAATCGCAGCAGTTCTGGTACTGCTCTTGCTGATCACAACAATACCTGCGGTCTTTGCGGAGGAAACAGCCGAACCTACGCAGATCCATACTGTGGAAGAATTGCTTGCCATGCAGGATGATCCCCAGGGCAGCTATATCCTGATGAATGATTTGGATATGACGGGGGTTTTATGGCCCAGCATTGATTTCAGCGGCAGCTTTGACGGAAACGGGCATGCACTGCTGAATCTGGAACTTTCTCAGCGGAGTGAGGAAACTGCCGTTACCTACGATGGAAATCTAAAGACATATGATACATACTTTACGGGCTTTTTCGCTACCCTCCGCAATGCCGAGGTAAAGAACCTGCAGTTATTAAATGTGCGCAGTGTGGTGGACGCCGAAACGCCGTACTTTTTGGGCGGCCTGGCTGGTTTTTCTGAGGATAGCACGATTACCGGCTGTACGGTCACTGGATGCCTGGAACTGCGGGCATTTGACCGCATGTTTGGCGTAGGCGGCCTGGTTGGTTATGGCAATGGTATTGTACAGCAGTGTAAGGTGGATGTAACGCTGATCTGTACGGATACAGATGCCAGTACCAGAGATGAGCAATTCATGGGCGGCATCTTTGCCACCGGCTATATGGATGTGTCAGATTGCGAGATCATCATTGACGGGTATAGTTCAGAATATGGTTACGCCCACAACGGTGGTATTACCGGAATGTATATGCGTAAGCCCATTGGCGCGAATTATAAGGGAAATCTTGTCAATAACACGATCACCGGAAAGATCACATTTTTTGAATGCAATACCAACCGGCGGGCATATTGTGAGGCGGAGGCAGGCGAGTGCCTGGGCGGTTATAACCGGATCTCCAATACCTGTGATTTCCTTCGGGATGAGCGGTACGACTATGACATTGAGCTGCGGCCGGAAATGTGTCAGGAGCCGGCATACATTGAAACGACCGTTGCACCCGGATGCAGCAGCTACGGTTATACTGAATATGCCTGCGGCGCATGCGGCTATACATACCGGGATGATTATACTCTCTTTGCCCACAGTGTTTCCCAGTGGGTTACAGTGGAGCAGCCTACGACCGAGCAGGAGGGGCTGAGTAAAGGCAGCTGCGATCTGTGTGGTATGGAATTCACCCGTACAGAGCCTGTGCTTGAGGAGCTTCCTACGGAACCAACGACCATTCCCACTACTGAACCAACAACGGTGCCCACTACCGCCCCTGTACTGCCGCCTGAGGAACCGGAGGGAAAGTGGCCCTGGGGAATGATGGCGCTGGTCAGCGGCACGGCGGCTGCGATTCTGTTTATCATACGAATTCCTAAAAAGAAGCGAAGAGGAAAATATACACATTGATCAATAAGCCCTAAACCATAACCGGTTTAGGGCTTTTCCTGTTCTTTTGGTGGCAGATCGAACCATTAAGGCCTCCCGGTTTGCAGCCGGGAGGCCTTTGGTAGTTTAGATTTCCAGATCCAGCTTGCTGATCACAGCGGCGCAGCGGGGGCACAGGCCGTTTTCGTCAGCGGCCTGGGAGTGCATCCAGCAGCGGGGACACTTCTGGCCTAAGGCCTCGGAAACACCAACGGTCAGACCGGGGAAGTTGGTACCCTGGCCTACCAGCGCGCCTTCGGGAGCGGTTTCCCAATCACAGGCGGATACGATGCAGACCTCGCTCAGATTCACACCCTCGCAGGCGGCCTTCAGAGCATCGTCATCGGCAGCAAGGCTGACTCTTGCTTCCAGAGCCTTACCGATCCGCTTGTCAGCCCGGGCCAGCTCCAGAACGCCGTTTACATCCTGGCGCAGCTTCATGACAGTGGACCACTTAGCCATAGTGCTATCGTCCAGCATATAGCCTTCGAAGTTCTCCGGCATCTGATTCAGCAGCACATTTCTGGCATCGTCAGATTCCAGGTGGGGCATTGCCTGCCAGATCTCATCACAGGTAAAGGCCAGGATGGGGGCAAACAGCTTTGCCATAGCGTCCACAATCAGGAACAGGGTAGTCTGGGCGGAGCGGCGGCGGTTGCCGTCTGCGTCCTCACAGTACAGGCGGTCCTTGATGATATCCAGGTAGAAGCTGGACAGTTCCACAACGCAGAAGTCGTTGATGGCATGGGAGACCATATGGAACTCATAGCCATCGTAGGACTTACGGCAGGCTTTGACCAGCGCATCTAGCTTGGTCAGCGCCCACTTATCCAGTTCTTCCAGGTTTTCGGCGGCAACCATATCCTTGTTAGGATCAAAGTCAGCCAGGTTACCCAGGCAGTAGCGGGCTGTGTTGCGGAACTTCAGATAGTTCTGGGCGATCTGCTTGAAGATATCCTTGGAGCAGCGGACATCCGCATGATAATCAGAAGAGGCAGCCCACAGGCGGATAATATCAGCGCCGAAGTCCTTAATCAGGTCAGCAGGATCAACGCCGTTGCCCAGGCTCTTGTGCATGGCGCGGCCCTGGCCGTCCACGACCCAGCCGTGGGTCAGAACCTGCTTAAAGGGAGCGCCCTGGTCCAGCGCGCCTACGGAGGTCAGAAGGCTGGACTGGAACCAGCCACGGTACTGGTCAGCACCTTCCAGATAAACATCCGCGGGCCACAGTTCGGGCGTCTCCTTCATAAGAGAAGCGAAATGGGTAGAACCGGAGTCGAACCAGCAGTCCAGGGTGTCCTTTTCCTTGGTGAAGGTCTTGCCGCCGCAGTGGGGACAGGTAAAGCCGTCGGGGATCAGCTCCATAGCTTCCTTCTCAAACCAGATGTTGGAGCCATGCTCGTCAAAGAGCTTGGAGATCTTATCAATGGAGGCTTCGCTGGAAACAGGCTTGCCGCAGTCCTCGCAGTAGAACACGGGGATGGGCAGACCCCAGCGGCGCTGACGGCTGATACACCAGTCGGCCCGCTCACGGATCATACTGACCATGCGGTCCTCGCCCCAGGCAGGGAACCACTGAACATTCTCGATGGCCTTGACAGCCTGGTCTTTGAAGGATTCCACGCTGCAGAACCACTGGGGAGTGGCCCGGAAGATGATGGGCTTCTTGCAGCGGTCATGGTGGGGGTAGGAGTGGATGATATTCTCGGAAGCAAAGAGCATACCGCTTTCTTTCATATCTTCCAGGATGATGGGGTTGGATTCCTCGGTCTTGAGACCGGCGTACTTGCCTGCATAATCAGTGTGGCGGCCATAGTCATCTACAGGCACCACCAGCTCCATGCCGTAGCGCATGCAGGTCTGATAGTCGTCAGCACCAAAGCCGGGGGCAGTGTGGACACATCCCGTACCGGAGTCCATGGTGACATACTCAGCATTGACCAGACGGGAGGTCTTGTCCAGGAAGGGATGCTGGGCCAGCATATTTTCAAAAAACTGGCCGGGATAGGTGGCCAGGACTTCATAGCTTTCAAAGCCGCCAAAGCCCATGACCTTTTCCATGAGCGCTTCCGCCATGATATAGGTCTCGCCATTTTCAGCCTTGACCAGCACATAGCTTTCCCGGGGATGCAGGCAGATGCCCATATTGCCGGGCAGGGTCCAGATGGTAGTGGTCCAGATCACGAAGAAGGTATTGGACAGGTCAAACTGGCTCAGCTTGCCCAGATCGTCCTTCATGGGGAACTTCACATAGACAGAGGTACAGGGATCGTCCTTGTACTCAATGTCTGCTTCCGCAACCGCGGTGGCGCAGAAGGGACACCAGGTAACAGGCTTTAAGCCCTTGTAGATAAAGCCTTTGTCGAACATCCGGCCAAAGACCTTGACCTCCTGGGCCTCAAAATGCTTGTCCATGGTGCGGTAGGGATTTTCCCAGCGGCCCACAACACCCATGCGCTTAAAACCGGACATCTGCTTCTGAATGAAATCTTCTGCAAAGTCCTCGCAGGCCTTGCGAAATTCCGGCACGGACATATCCTTGTTCAGTTTCTTCTTGGAGTTCTCAATGGCCCGTTCGATGGGCAGGCCGTGGTTATCCCAGCCGGGAACATAGGGGGTGTAAAAGCCCATCATGGCGTGGCTGCGGACGATGAAGTCCTTCAGAGCCTTATTCAGGGCGTGACCCATGTGGATATAGCCATTACTGAAGGGAGGGCCGTCATGCAGAACGAAGGGGGGCAGATCCTTGTTCTTTTCCAGCATGATGTTATACAGGTCCTGTTCTTCCCAGCGCTGGAGCATGCCGGGCTCCCGGGCGGGCAAACCGGCTTTCATGGGGAAGTTGGTTTTCGGGGTGATGATCGTATTTTTGTATTCCATTGGAAATTACCTCCATATTAAATAAAAATGCCTTTGTCCCCTATTGCTAAGAGACAAAGGCATTCTAACCTCTGCGGTACCACTCTTGTTCTGCCATTTGGGCAGCACTCGTCTGCGCTGTATCGGGCGTACCCGGCGCAGCCTACTGTTAATTCGGTGCGCTGCTCAGAGGTGATACAAACGGATTCCTGCCTGCTGCCTTGCACCATCCGGCAGCTCTCTGTAGGCGGTGTACGCGTTCGCGTGTCCTCGTCATAGCATCAAAATAATTTACTTATGGTTGGGATCGTAGTTGCGGCCAAACTGCAGGTTGGTGAACTTGCTGGTAGTGTCGGATACAGGGTGCTGGGGCTCGATCTTGATATCCAGCTCCTCAGTAGTGCCAACCAAGGCTTCCAGATTCTGAGAGATCTCAAGGGCTACTGCCTCTGCATTGGCATCTATGGAAGCGCGGCTGTTGCTGCGCTCAAAGTCAAAAGCGCCGGCTGCGATGGGACGGTTGGCCTCCTTGATACGGTCAAGAGCCTGCAGGCAGGCACGGATCTGCTCCTGGATCTCGTCGATCTTGGCAGCGGCGGCCTTCTTGGCATCCTCCACCCGGGCATTCTCAGCGGCGATCATAGCATCGGCGTTCTTTGCGTTCTCAGCGGCTGTGGCATTGGCATCGCTGAGCATCTGGGTACACTTGGCCTCTGCTTCTTTGACCATCTTATCGCAGGTCTTTTGGGCATTGACAATGGCGTCCTTCATGGAAGCTTCATTCTTGCGGTACTCTTCCAGCTTGCCAACCAGAACACGCATCTTGCTCTTAAGCAGGGCGTTTTCCTTGTAGAGGGTGATGTAGTCCTCGGTCAGGGGCTCCAGGAATTCGTCAACGGCCTGCATATCGTAGCCGCCGAAGGTAGCGCGGTTGAAGGAGATCTGTTCGATCTGCTGGGGTGTAAACATAGTTTATACCTCCGTAATAAAATTAGACATAGCTCTCAGCTTCGGCCTGGAAGGTTTCCAGATCACCCAAAATGTCCATGCTGTGAGGGCAGAACAGGTAGGTGGACTGGGCAATCTTCTTGACCTGGCCATCCAGAGCATATACGCAGCCGGACAGGAAGTCGACTACACGGCGGGTCAGAGCCTTATCTACATTTTCCATATTCAGAATGATGGCACGCTTGCTGCGCAGCTCAGAGGCAGCCTTGGCTGCATCGTCAAAGGCCTTGGCGTGGAACAGAACGACCTCCTGCTTGCCGGAATTCATGTTCAGAACCTGGCCGCTGAAGCCACTGCTGACACTGGGGGCAGAAACGGGTGCGCTGTAATCGGAAGCGCTATCGTTAGATACAGAAGAAGTAAAACTGGGAGTACGGCGGGCAGTCCGGGGGGCAGGCTGCTCTACCTCGTCTTCAAATTCTTCCATTTCTTCATCATCATAATCATCGTAATCGTCGTCGGCATAGGGCTGTGCAAACTTTTTAACATTATCCCAAAAACTCATCTCTATTTATCCTCCTATATGTTCACATCGGGTTGGATGCGACTGTGTATAATTCCGGGCGCCGAAGATGGCGGTGCCAACGCGGATCATGGTGCTGCCATAACGGATCGCGCTGACATAATCATCGGACATACCCATAGACATAATGTCGACAGATACATTATCGTATTTTTTTGCGCCGATGTCAACACTCAGGTTGTACATTTTTTGAAAAAATTCGTCGTTTCCTGTAGAATTTTCGCAAATTGGGGGGATTGCCATAAGTCCCTTCACCCGGATGCTGGGAAAATCTGCCAGATTAGGAAGAAGCTGTATCAGTTCGTCCTCCCAGAAGCCACCTTTGGATTCTTCGTGACCGATGTTGACCTGCAGTAAAACATCCTGAATGATCCCCTGGCGGGCAGCTTCCTTCTGGATTGCTTCCAGAAGATTTACCCGGTCTACACTGTGAATGAGGGAGACTTTTCCCACCACCTGTTTGACTTTGTTGGTCTGCAGGCGGCCAATGAAATGGATTTCCGCCCCATCGTAGGCGTTTTGGGACAGCTTGGCAGTCAGCTCCTGCACCCGGTTCTCACCGCAGCAATCCACGCCGGCTGCAATGGCCTGGCGGACAGCGTCCGCGTCGTTCATCTTGGTAGCGGCGCAGAGCTTGATATCCTTAGGGTCGCGGCCGGCGGCAATAGCTGCCGTTGCTATATTTTCCTTGATCAGCGCTACATTCTCAGCAATAGACATTGGGGATTCCTTCTTTCTGTAAATAAGCAGGCCAAAGGGGCGGCGGAGATTTCCGTCGCCCCCTGGGTTATGCACTCTGCGCGGCTTTCAGCGGTTTTATGGGGGCCAGGGTGGAGATGGCATGTTTGTAGATCATCTGCTGTTTGCCATCGGTCACCAGCACCACCACAAAGCTGTCGAAGCCAGTGATGATTCCTCTGAGCTGGAAGCCGTTCATTAAAAACAGTGTGACAGGAACCCGTTCCCGTCGTACCTCATTTAATATGGCATCCTGTAAATTGACGGTCTCTGACATATGTATTCCTTCTTTCTTTGAAGATGTTTAGGTCATACATATGTTAGCAGATTTCAGTTGTCGGTTTCTTGCAGAACTTGTCGGGCAAGATGCAGAATTTCTTCTGTACCCATGGTTTTTCTGCGGCGCAGCCAGTGGATATTGAGGTTGCGGCGAAACCAGGTAAGCTGCCGCTTGGCGTAGTGCCGGGAAGCCTGCTGAACCTGAGCGGCGGCATCTGGAATAGAGATATGTCCGTCCAGGGCGGCTGCAAATTCCTTGTAGCCGATGGCCTGCATGGCGGTGCATTTGGGAGGAATTCCTGAGGCCAGGAGTCCTTTGATCTCATCGATCAAACCCTGCTCCAGCATAGTGTCTACCCGGCGGTCAATGCGGTGGTACAGGTCCTGCCGGTCCTCATCCTCCAGCGCAAACCATACTGGAGTGTATTTGGGCGGAATGGCTTGGGTGCGGCGGTTGTGTTCTGTGATCGTTTCCCCGGTTTCCAGGTAGACCTCCATGGCGCGGATGATCCGCTTTTTGTCGGCAAGGTGCAGCCGGGAGGCGGCTTCCGGGTCGATGGATTGTAACTGCGCGTAAACATCCTCAATGGGCTGCGTTTCCAGCTTTTCCCGCATCCCAGTGGAGGGAAAGGGGGCAAAATCGTTGCCCTTGATCAGGCTGTCCATATAAAGGCCGGTTCCGCCTACAATGATGGCAGTCTTGCCTTTTGCGTGAATATCATCAATGATGGGCGCTGCCATGGCGCAGTAACGGCTGACGGAGAAATCCTCGTTCGGCTCAGCCACATCCAGCATGTGATGGACGATGCCCTGGCGTTCTTCTAAAGTGGGCTTGGCAGTACCGATATCCATGCGCTTGTAGACCTGCATGGAGTCGCAGGATACGATTTCCGCATCCAGCTCCTTTGCCAAAGCGATGGATAGGGCAGTTTTGCCGGAGGCGGTAGGGCCTGCAATGCATATCAGATTGTTCATACCTTACAGCAGCTTCAGCTTCCAGCTGCCGTCCTCCTTGTAATAATAGAACTCACTGAGTTCATCAGAATCAAATACCTTTATCATGCTTTCAAAGTCATCGCAGAGGGTATGTTCCCGCAGGGTGTCCCTGGGAATCCAGAATACTTCACCTTCGTCCGAGGACTTCAGGTTACCGCAGTAGCGGTCAGTCTTATAGAATAAGACCACATACCGTTCTCCGTTTTTGGTCTCAAATTGCTTGGTGCCGCAAAGTCTGGGGTTTTCAATAGTCAGTCCTGTTTCTTCCCAGACCTCACGGATCACGGATTCCACGAAGGATTCTCCCGGCTCTACATGACCGCCGGGAAAGCACAGGCCGGGCCAGTCGGGGTCCTTCCGGTTCTGCACCAGAATGTTTCCGGCATTATCATAGATCATGCACAGGTTTGTAAAAATGGCCTTTTCCGATCGTGCCATAGCGTCCTCCGTCATGCCCGCTTGAACTGCTTTTCCAACTGCTTCTTACTTAGGCAGATGCAGATGGGCCGTCCGTGGGGGCAGTATTTTAAATCTTCATTTGCCATGACCTGCTTGACCAGGGCTTCCAGTTCTTTGGGGTCATTATCCCAGCCTGCCTTAATAGCGGCCTTGCATGCGACTGTGTGCAGCACTTCATCTCTTACAGAATCCTTCCGCTCCCGCCGTCCGCTGAGCAGGTCGGCGGCCAGCGCTTCCGCAGTCTCGGTAGCCTGCTCCGGGGAAAGATCCATGGGGATCTGCCGCAGCAAAACGGTATTATCGCCGAATTCCTCGATTTCAAAACCCAGCTCCTCCAGCAGGGCCTTGTTGGACAGCAGCTCTGCGCAGCCTTCGGGACTTAAGCGGCAGGGGATGGGGGTCAGCAGGGTCTGGGCGCTGATGGCTTCCTGGTTGGCTTTCAGCTTCTCAAAGAGGATCCGCTCATGGGCGGCGTGCTTGTCGATCAGGAAGGCTTCCTCGCCCTGTTCTACCAAAATGTAGCTGTGGTACAGCTCACCCACCATCCGCCAGGGGATCTCCCGGGGCATGGGAAGGGTGGCCTGTTCCGGTTCCGGCTGGACTTCCGGCACAACCGGCAGGACTACCGGCTTTTCCGGCAGCGGGGGCAGGGTAGAGGGGATATGAATGGAGTCCCGCAGGGGGAGCTTTGGCTGTTCCATGGCTTTGACCGTGGCAGAGGCAGCTTCTTGTTTCGGCTTGGGCGCATCCTTCAAGGCTGTGGAAAAGGTTTTGAATTCCTCGGCAGTCATGGTGCGGAAAAAGCTTTCCTGCTTGACAGGCGCGGCCTTGGGCGGTTCTGCTTTGGGCGCGGCGGCAACCGGCGGCGCGCTCTTAAACTGCATCTGAGGACGGTCGGGTGTCTTGTTCAGCGCGCCCAGTACGCCATAGTGGATACAGTCAAAAACAGCCTTTTCGTTTAGAAATTTTACCTCAGTTTTGGCAGGATGCACATTCACATCCACCGTATTGGCGGGAAGCCGCAGGTGCAGCACACAGGCGGGGAATTTTCCCACCATGATCTGATTGCGGTAGGCTTCTTCCAGCGCGGCGATCAGCAGCCGGGACTTGACCGGACGGTCATTGACAAAAAAGGTCTGCAGCGCCCGGCTGGGCCGGGAACCTGTGGGCTTGGATACAAAGCCTGTGAGACTGTAGCTTTCCCAGTGGCTTTCTACCTTGATCATTTTGGCGCACTCTCTGCCGTAGACGCAATAGACCGCTGCTTCCAGACCACCGGTACCGGGGGTGGAAAGGACCTGCTTACCGTCCCGGATGAACTTGAATGCTACCTCCGGGTGAGCCAGGGCCTGCTGCTGCACAGCGGCAGCAACCCGGCCGCCTTCTACGGTGTCGGATTTCATAAACTTCATCCGGGCAGGGGTGTTGAAAAACAGGTCACGGACGATGATGGTCGTGCCGTCGGGGCAGCCTGCTTCCGTTTCTTCGGTGATTCTGCCTGCTTCCAGGTGCAAACTGGTGCCGGCAATGGCGCCGGGGGTCTTGGTCATCAGATCGATGCGGCTGACGGAAGCGATGGCAGCCAACGCTTCACCACGGAAGCCCATGGTAGCGATGGCGGCTAAATCTTCAGCGGAACGCAGCTTGGAGGTGGCATGGCGCAAAAAGGCAGTGCGGGCATCTTCGGATGCCATACCGCAGCCGTTGTCGGTGACACGCAGAAAAGTCATGCCGCCGTCCCGGATCTCCACAGTGACCTGGCTTGCACCGGCGTCGACTGCGTTTTCCAGCAGTTCCTTGACCACGCTGGCTGGCCGCTCCACCACCTCACCGGCGGCAATCAGATTGGCTACATGGGGGGATAATTGAAGGATCTTTGGCATAGGCGTCACCTCATAGCATAAACACCAATGGCGTTAATGGCAATGTGCATCAGCAGGGGAGAGAGAATGCTGCCGGATTTTGCATAGGCCCAACCCAGGGAAATGCAGGCCGGGATGTACTGGACAAAGCACAGCAGCAGCGTATCCCATGGATACATACCAATATATCCCATCACATGAATGGCACTGAATACAGCAGTGGAAACCAGAAACGCGATGATACGGCTCCGTTTGTACAGACCAGCGAATAATATGCCGCGGAACAGCAGCTCCTCTGCCACCGGCGCAAAGAAAACAGTGCAGATCGCCATGGGAACGAAATTTTCCTCCGTCATGGCAGAAATGGTGGCATCATTGACATTGATAAAATCCGGCTTCAGCCGCAGGATCAGCATACTCACTATAAGGTTTCCTGTCCAGTACAGCAGAAAGCCCCGGATGGCTGCAAAGCTGATGGCGGCAAAGCGGCCTTTCGCATCCAAAAGCGTATGGTTGATGAATTTGCGGAAGATCAGTGTCGTAGCGCCGAAATTCACAATGAAGAATACCACATTCAGCTTTTCAGCAGACAGGGGTGTGGAAAGCAGACTGCTTAAGTACATTAAAATGTATGACAGGCCAAACAGCTCCAGGAGCATGTAAAAAGTGCCCCAAAGCAGTTCCTTTTTAGAGGGATAAACAGAAAGTGTTTTTTTCATCAGCTTAACATCCTCTTGAGCTTATACAGCTCATTCATGGCTTCAATGGGCGTAAGGGTTTCCACGGTGATGGCTTCCAGAGCGGCGCAGACCTGCTGGCTGCGAAGATCCAGCATACTGACCTGGTCGTCTGCTTCCGGCGCTGCTACCACGACCCGGCGGACATCCTGGCTTTCCAGCTCCTGCAGGATCTCTCTGGCACGGTTAATGACTCCATTGGGAAGTCCCGCCAGCTTGGCGACCTCTACGCCGTAGCTGTCGTCAGTGGCGCCGGGTACGATCTTTCGCAGGAAGATCATCTGATCGCCCCGCTTCTTGACCGCGATGTTGTAGTTCTTCACATTGGGAAGCTCATTTTCAATGGTGGAAAGCTCGTGGTAGTGGGTGGCGAACAGGGTTTTCGCACCCAGCTTTTTGGGGTTGGCGGCGTATTCCAGCACCGCCCGGGCGATAGCCATACCGTCATAAGTAGAAGTACCCCGGCCGATTTCATCCAAAATCAAAAGGCTTCTGGCGGTGGCATGCTTCAAAATGGAAGCCACCTCGGACATTTCTACCATGAAGGTGGACTGGCCGGAGGCCAGATCGTCACTGGCACCGATGCGGGTAAATACCCGGTCTACCAGGCCAATCCTGGCTGCGCGGGCAGGGACAAAGGAACCCATCTGGGCCATCAGCACGATCAGCGCCACCTGGCGCATATAGGTGGATTTACCTGCCATATTGGGGCCGGTGATGATGGATACCTGGTTATCCTGCAGGCCCAAGTGGGTATCGTTGGGAACAAACAGGGAGTCTTTCAGCATTTGCTCCACCACAGGGTGGCGGCCTTCGGAAATGGAGATCTCGCCGTTCAGGGTGATCTCCGGGCGGCAGTAGCCCCGCTGGACCGCAACCGTTGCCAGGCTGCAAAGGGCATCGGCTGCCGCGACCGCAGCCGCCACCGCCTGGACTCTGGCGGCTTGATGGGCAAGATGCTCCCGGAGCTGGGTAAAGATCTGGTATTCCAGGGCGGTCAGCCGCTCCTTGGCGGTGAGTACCTGCTCTTCCAGTTCCTTCAGTTCCGGCGTGATGTAACGCTCGCAGTTGGCAAGGGTCTGTTTGCGTATGTAATGGTCGGGTACTTGGTCAGCAAAAGACTTGGATACCTCAATATAGTAACCGAATACCCGGTTATAGCTGACCTTTAGAGTGCGGATACCGGTCTTTTCCTTTTCAGCGGCTTCAATGGCAAGGATCGTTCCCTTACTGCCGTCCATCAGATCCCGCAGCCGGTCGGCTTCCTTGTGGGCACCGGGACGGATAATACCGCCCTCCCGGATGGTAATGGGGGGATCTTCTTTGATGGTGTGTTCAATGAGGTTGGCGCAGTCTGTCAAGGGATCAATGGCCTGTTCCAGCTTACGAAGCAGCGGGGATTCCAGCATGGATAGCTGCTGCTTTACCTCCGGCAGTGCCCGGAAGCCGCTGGCAAGGCCCAGCAGGTCACGGCAGTTGACAGAGCCGGTGACGATGCGGGTCATAACACGCTCAAAATCCGTCACGCCCTTCAACGCCTGCTGCAGCTCGCCCCGGCAGACGGTGTTACCCACCAATTCTTCCACAGCGCTGTGGCGGCGGCCAATCTCGATGGGGTCTAACAGGGGCTTTTCCAGCCAGCTTCTTATCATCCGTCCGCCCATGGCGGTTTGGGTCTTGTCCAGCACCCACAGGAGTGTGCCCCGCTTTTCCTTGGTACGGAGCGTTTCTGTCAGTTCCAGATTCCTGCGGGCGTCGATATCCAGCTCCATAAAGATGCCGGTGGTGTAGCATTGCAGTGTGCGGATGTGCTTGAGATCATTTTTCTGTACGAACAGAAGCTGCTTGAGCAGCGCGCCGCTGGCCATGATAGCTTCCGGAAGGCCGGTGAGTCCCAACTGGGATAGTGGCTGCCTGAAGTGCTGTTCCAGCAGAGCTTCCGCATCCTCTAATGTAAAGCCAGCAGGCAGACCTTCGTCTACGCAGCAGCGCAGATGGTGAAACAGCGCGTGGTCAATGGCGGAGGATACGGCTTCGCTGCCGCCGCGCATGACCTCACTGGGGGCAAACCGGCCCAGCTCGGAAACAGCGGTTTCCTCGTCGGGACATACGGTGGCAAAGAAAGCGCCGGTGGACACATCGCAGAAGGCAAGGCCGTATTTCTTATTTTCCCCATACAGGCAGGCCATGTAGTTGTTGCGGCTTTCCTCCAGCATACAGCTTTCGGTGACCGTGCCCGGGGTGACGATCCGGGTAATATCCCGGCTCACAAGGCCCTTGGCGGTGGAGGGGTCTTCGGTTTGCTCGCAGATGGCGACCTTGTAGCCCTTGGATACCAGCCGGGCGATGTAGGCATCCACGCTGTGGTAGGGAACGCCGCACATGGGAGTCTGCTCCTCTTGGGGCTTGCCCCGGTCACGGGTGGTCAGTGTCAGATCCAGTTCCCGGGAGGCGAGGCGGGCATCTTCGTCAAACATTTCATAGAAGTCGCCCAGACGGAAGAATAAAATGCAATCCTGATTCTCTGCCTTAATGGCGTTGTACTGGCGCTTCATGGGCGTCAGTTCCTGCTTTTTATCAGCCATGGCCAGCCTCCTTCTCACCGGTCAGGCTCCAGGTGGTAGCGCCGGTGATGGTCAGATCAATAAAGCTTCCAATGAGGGAAGGATCGCCGGGAAAGCGGACAAGCCGTCCGCCCTCGGTGCGGGCAGTCAGCAGCTCCTTATCCTGTCCGTCCACCAGACAGCGCATGGTCTTTCCAATGTAATTCTGGTGAATCTGTTCGGAAATGGAATTCTGCAGCGCGCACAGCCGGTCGAAACGCGCGTTCTTCTCCGCTTTGGGAGTAGGGTCATCCATCGAAGCAGCGGGAGTCCCTGCCCGTGGAGAGAAGATAAAGGTAAAGAGGGAATCGTAGTGGACCTGACTGATGAGAGATAAAGTTTCCTCAAATTCCTCGGCAGTCTCACCGGGGAAACCAACGATCACATCACTGGTCAGCACCAGATCGGGCATTACGGACTTGGCGTAATGGACCTTTTCCAAATAGGTTTCCCGGTCATAGTGCCGGTTCATGGCCTTCAGTACCCGGGATGAACCGGACTGGAAGGGAAGATGAAGCTGCTTTGCGATTTTGGGAGAGGATGCCATGGTATCAAAAAGCTTTTTGGAGGCATCCCGGGGATGGCTGGTCATGAAGCGGATACGGAAATCACCGGGGATTCCGGCGATGGCTTTCAGCAGATCCGCAAAGTCCATGCCATCTTCCAAATCCTTACCGTAAGAATTGACATTCTGGCCCAAGAGGGTAATGTCCTTAGAGCCGGCTTCAATCAGCGTGCGGCATTCTGCCAGGATATCCTCCGGCTTTCTGCTGCGCTCCCGGCCACGGACATAGGGTACGATGCAGTAGGTGCAGAAATTGTTGCAGCCGTACATGATAGACACCCAGGATTTCAGCGTATTGTCCCGGTGCTGGGGAAGACCCTCCGCAATAGAGCCTACTTCATCTTCCACAAAGTATGTGCGCTTTCCGGTGGTCAGCACCCGGTAGAGGATCTCGGCAAACTGCCACAGGTGGTGGGTGGAAAAAACGCCGTCTACATGGGGATAGCTCTTTTTGATCCGCTGCACCACATGATCCTGGCCTGCCATGCAGCCGCACAGGAAAATTTTCTGACCTTCGTGGCGGCGCTTGGTGTGGGTCAGGGCGCCCAGATTGCCGAAAACCCGCTGTTCCGCATGTTCCCGGATGGCACAGGTATTCATCACTACCACATCCGCGCCCTCGGCGGTATCGGTAATGGCGTAGCCGCACTGGATAAGTAAGCCCCGGATCCGCTCAGAATCGGCTTCGTTTTGCTGGCAGCCGTAGGTTTCTACATAGGCAAGGGGAGTAATTCCTTTGCCGTGCCAGATAGCGTGTATCTTAGCACAGAAGTCAAACTGCTGCTGCAGCCGCTCCTGGGAAATAACGGTTGGTTTTGTGTTCATTGTCAATCCTCCGACAATACTATCTCAACTATAAATAATACCATTTTTCTGCCCGTTTTGCAAGGGCTGCTTTGGAATTTTTGCGGTTTTGTAAACATTTGGCTGATACCCTTGCTTTTTTATTGCGGTTGTGTTAGACTCGCAATGTCAAAGCCCTTTTGGAAAGGAAAGAGAAACTATGATTTGTAAGAATTGCAATGTACATGTGGAAGACGGTTCTGCGGTGTGTCCTGTCTGCGGCGGGGAGGTCGAGCCGGAGAGCGCTCTGGAAGAGACAGCTTCTGAAGTGACCTCTGTGAAAGAAACAGTTCCTGAAACTACCGCAGAAGTGCCCGTACCTGCCAAACGCAAAACCTGGGTGAAGGTAGCTGCGATCGTGGCCTGCGTTGCATTGTTTCTGGGCCTGGCTGCCAGTGTCTGGTATGGGGTCAACGGCGGTTTCGCTCCCAGAGCAAACAATGTCAGTTATAAAGATCAGTATTATGCCGAGAAAGATAAAGCAGTAAAGGCCGCCGATGATGTGATCGCTACTGTAGGCGACAAGGGGCTGACCAATGGGCAGTTCCAGGTGTTCTACTGGATGAATATTTATGAATTCTGCAACCAGTACAGCGATTATCTGAGTTACTTCGGTCTGGATCTGACGATGCCCCTTTATGAGCAGTATGCAGAAGAGGACAGCACTTGGGAACAGTTCTTTATCGACAGCACTCTCAACACCTGGCACAGCTACCAGAGCCTGCTGCTGTATGCCCAGGAGGACGGTTATGTGATGTCCGACGCGCTGGCCGGGGAGTTGGATGCTGTGATCGCGTCTATGGAAGCCACCGCCCTGCAGTATGGCATTGCCGATGTCAATGAAATGGTGCAGGAAGATCTGGGTTTATCCGCGGATATGGACGACTATATGCATTATCTGGAAGTCTACTACAGCGGTATCGAATATGTCGAAGGCCTGTATGATGAGCTTGCTCCCACTGATGCGGAGATCGAAGCCTATTTTGATGCCAATGCCGATGCGCTGAAAACCGACTACGATGTGGACAAGGAAAGCGGTAGACTGATCGATGTCCGGCACATCCTGATCTGCCCCAAGGGCGGTACAGAGGACGAGAACGGTGATGTTACCTACTCCGAACAGGAATGGGACGACTGCCTGAAGGAAGCGGAAGCCTTGCTGAAGCAGTGGCAGGAAGGAGATGCTACAGAAGAATCCTTTGCGCTGCTGGCCACTGAAAATACTGAGGATCCCGGCTCCCAGTCTACCGGTGGGCTGTATAGCTATGTGTACGAAGGACAGATGGTCCCCACCTTTAATGACTGGTGCTTCGATGAAAGCCGCCAGAATGGAGATACCGCCATTGTCAAAACCGATTATGGCTATCACATTATGTACTTTGTCTATGGTGAAGAAGGCTGGATCCGCCGGGCGGAGGAATCCCTGCTGGCTGATGCCTGCACTGAGATCATGGAGAAGGCTATGGAGGAGTATCCTATAGAAATCAACTACAAGAAGATCGTTCTTAGTAAGGCCGATATGGCAAGTTAAATAACACGGCACACGGTTTCAACCGTGTGCCTGTTTTTTACCAGTTGCATAGAAGCTCCGGGGTGATGGGGAGTGTATGGAATATTTCGTGGGAGATATGCCTGTATTCTGCCAGGTCGGTGGTTTTGCGCAGGCGCTTGCCTAATTTTTCGCTGCCCTCGAAGCGGTAAAGGAGCAGATGCCAGTTTTCTTTCAGCCGGAACATGGCATTGCGGGCGCTGCCGAAGGCACTCTGGTATTCTTCCAGCAGGGTGTCCATAAAGGCTTCCAGGGCATCCACTGTCGTGCCGCCGGGAGTCAGCATACCGGGGTCGCCGATCAATCCCCGGCCGATCATGACGGACTGTACCTGTGGGAATTCCCTGCGGAAATTTTCGATTTGGGAAATACTGCACAGGTTGCCGTTGTAGCAGACCGGGGCTTTGCTGTGTTCCAGGCAGTAGCGGAAGGCATCCATATTGACATTTCCGTTATAGAAATCCTTTCGCACCCGGGGATGAACGGTCAGCTCACAGATGGGATACTCGTTGAAGATATCCAGCAGGGCAGGAAATTCCTCGGGATTTTCAAAGCCAAGGCGGGTCTTGACGGAAATGGGCAGGGGAGCGGCGGTATAGATGCCGTCGAGAAACTGCCGCAGATGGTCAAGGTCACGGAGCATCCCGGAGCCTTTCCCTTTGGCGGTAACCGTGCCGGAAGGACAGCCCAGATTCAAATTCACCTCCTGGTAGCCTAAATCCCGGCAGACACCGGCGGCCCAGAGGAAATCCTCCGCAACCTTGGTCAAAAGCTGCGGGACAGCTTCAAAGGGAACACTGTCGGCTTTGGGTAGTTCCCGGGTTTCACGGGGTGTCAGGGTTCGGTGGACAGTGGGGGAGATAAAGGGCATATAGTACCGGGTCACACCGGAAAAATGGGCATGGTGGGCCTTGCGGTAAATGTTGTCTGTCAACCCTTCCATGGGAGCAAAATAGTAGTTCATAATCTACCTCGATATGTATACAGCCTCCCGGTGCGGGAGGCTGTTTTGATTAGATTTCCATGATAACGGGCAGGATCATGGGATTGCGCTTGGTGGTCTTATAGAGATAGCCGCTGAGGTCCGCCTTGATGGCGGACTTGATGGCGGTCCAGTCCTTAATACGCTTGCGGTGGCAGCGGTCAATGGCTTCGATGGCGACCGCCTTCAGCTCATCCATCAGTTCCTCAGATTCCTTTACATACACGAAGCCCCGGGTGATGATATCCGGGCCGGTGATCACACTGCCATCCTCGGCAGAGAGGTTCACGCACACCACGATCATACCGTCCTCAGCCAGATGCTTGCGGTCACGCAGAACGACGCTGCCTACATCGCCCACGCCGGTGCCGTCTACCAGCACCATGCCGGCGGGAACTGCGTGGTCACACTTGCAGGTGCGCTTGGTAAGTTCAAAAACACCGCCGATCTCACCGATGCAGATGTTCTTGGGATTCATACCCATCTGTTTTGCCAGCTTACCATGGAGCTGCAGATGGCGCTGCTCACCGTGGGCGGGGATGAAGAACTTGGGACGTACCAGGCCGTGAATGATCTTCAGCTCCTCCTGGCAGGCATGGCCGGATACATGCAGGCCTTCACTCTTCTCGTAAACCACATCCGCGCCCTTGCGGTACAGCTCGTTGATGATCTTGGAGACGGCCTTTTCATTACCGGGGATGGCGGAGGCGGATATGATGATCCGGTCTCCGGCGGTAATATCCACCTGCTTATGGGTCGAGAATGCCATGCGGTACAGGGCAGACATATTCTCTCCCTGAGAGCCGGTGGAAACGATCACGACCTTGTTCTTGGGCAGGCTTTTGATGGCGCCTAGATCCACGATCGTACCCTGCTTGACCTTCAGATAGCCCAGCTCCTGGGCGACTTTCAGCATATTTTCCATGCTGCGGCCGGTGACGGCTACTTTTCTGCCATAGCGCTCAGCCGTGGCAAGAACCGCGGCAATGCGGTGCATATTGGAAGCGAAGGTGGTAACGATGATCCGCTGGTCGCAGTTTTTGAACTGCCTGTCCAGACTTTCCGCTACCAGATGTTCGCTGGGAGTATAGCCCTGCCGCTCCACATTGGTAGAGTCAGCCAGCAGCGCCAGCACACCCTCGTTGCCCAACTGGCCGAACCGGGCCAGATCGATCATACCGTCAGAGGCAGTGGGATCGATCTTAAAGTCGCCGGTCATAACGACAGTACCTACAGGGGTATGGATCGCAAAGGCTACCGCGTCAGCGATAGAGTGGTTTACATGGATAAATTCAACGGAGAAGCAGCCTGCTTTGACTGCCTCGCCGGGCTTGTGGGTGATGAGCTTGACCTTGTCCAGAAGCTTATGTTCCTCCAGCTTCAGCTTGATCAGACCGCAGGTCATAGCGGTGCCGTGGATGGGACAATTCACTTCCCGCATACAGTAGGGAATGGAACCGATATGGTCCTCGTGGCCATGGGTAATAAACATACCCCGCAGTTTTTTGGCATTGGCGCTGAGGTAGGAGAAATCCGGGATCACCAGGTCCACACCATACATATCCTCATCGGGGAAACCGACACCGCAGTCAACGACGATCATGTCTCTGCCATATTCCAGAACGGTGATGTTCTTGCCGATCTCATCAAGACCGCCAAGGGGAATGATTTTTAGTTTTTCTGCCAATTTGTTTCAATACTCCTTTCAAAATAAGCAACACAAAACAGGCAACCGCTTATCTCTGCTTTTGGCCCTGCATCGCCGAAGCAAGAGAAAAACGCCTGCGTAATATATCTGTTTGTATATCTGCCAGCCGCTGCAGATAACACTAGGCCGGGACTGCCCACCCGGCACTCAACACTCCTATTATAGCACAAAGGGCTGTGAAAGTATACTGTTTTTTTACAGAAAAAATTTTACAACCGTACAAAACGGATATTTTTATGGTTTTTTCTGTAAAAGCGGTTGCGCGGCAGGGTAGAATTTGTTATAATGTCCGTTAAAGTAGGCGTACTGTGGGATGGTGTCCCATTTATAAGGAGGCATCGGATATGAATAAGAAACTTGGCAGACTTCTGTACAGCCATGTGTGGATCTATTTTTTGATGATGGCGGGCTTTGCGGCGGCATCTGTGGTGATGAAGCAGTATATACTGGCTGGCATCGAACTGGTGCTGACTGTGGCTGCCGTTTTGATCTATGTTACCCATAAGCGAAACCGTCACTGGGAGGTCCAGCAGTTTTTAAACAAGCTGACGGATAGTCAAACCGGCGCGAAGGGCTCGGAGAGTCCTTTCCCCACTGCGGTGATCCGTCTGCCGGAGGGCCAGATCCTCCATACCAATGAATCTTTCAGCAGCGCTACCGGTTACCGTGACGGTATGACTGAGCGGACCATTGGCGAAGTGGTCGCAGGGCTGCCCACCGACTGGCTGGCTGCGGGGAAAACGGAATATCCTTACGATATTATGGTGCAGCAGCGCCGTTACCGGGTGTTTGGCACTACCGTCCGGGCGGATGATCCGTCCAATACCCCAATGGGTGTTCTTCGCTTCGTTGACCTGACGGAACTTTACCAGGTACGGGATGAGTATGTCCGTTCCCGCCCGGTTGTTTCCATCATCCTGGTCGACAATTATGAGGAACTGACCAAAAACCTCAGCGACGGCGCGATCTCCGCACTGGATGCCAAGATCAATGATGCCATTACCCGGTGGACGGAGGGCTACCACGGTCTGCTGCGCCGCCTGGAAAAGAACCGTTTCCTGTTCATTTTCGAAAAGCGGGATCTCAAGTCGGCGGAAGAAGATAAATTCTCCATCCTGGAGAGTATCCATCAGCTCACCAGCACCAACGGCTTAGCGGTTTCCCTTTCCATCGGCGTGGGTGTCGACGGCGTGGATTACGAGGAGTGTTACGGTTTCGCGTCGCTGGCCATTGAAATGTCTTTGAGCCGCGGCGGTGACCAGGCGGTTATCAAGGACCGCTATAACTTCTCTTTCTATGGCGGACGGTCCAAGGAAGCTGACCGCCGCAGTAAGGTCCGTTCCCGTGTGACGGCCAACTCCATGATGGAGCTAATCGGCCAGAGCAGCCAGGTGTTCGTCATGGGCCACCATAACGCGGATATGGACGCGGTGGGCGCTGCGATGGGCATTTGTTGTATGTGCCGCAAGAAAGGAAAAAAGGCCAGCATTGTGCTGGATCTGAATAACAACTCGGCCCAGAAGCTGATCGAGGAGATCCGGGCCGTACCGGAATATAAAGATGTATTTGTGTCTGCGCAAGAGGCGCTGCTGATGTGTGACAACCATAGTATCCTGGTGGTGGTAGATACCAACCGGCCGGATCAGGTGGAGAGCAAACACCTTTTAGAGGCTATTTCTAAGGTCTGTGTGGTGGATCATCACCGCAGAGCGGCGGATTATATCAATCCGGTGGTGGTAAATCTCCATGAACCATACGCATCCTCTGCCGCGGAGCTGGCCACAGAGCTTTTGCAGTACGCCGTGGAAAAGGCGGATGTGCTGCCCATTGAAGCCAAGGCCCTGATGGCAGGTATGTTCCTGGACACCAAGAGCTTCAATGTCAGAACCGGTGAGCGCACCTTTGAGGCAGCGGCTTACCTGCGTCAGTTAGGCGCGGACACGGTGGAGGTCAAGCGTTTGATGCAGAATGACTTCCACGATACCATCGTCAAATACCAGATCATCAAGGCATCCCGGCTGTACCGCCAGGAGATCGCCATTGCTGCTTTGAACTCAGCTACCTCCCGTGTGCTGGCAGCCCAGGCAGCGGATGAATTGCTGAACATTGCCGGCATTACCGGATCTTTTGTACTGTACCCCGATGGCGAGCAGGTGATGATTTCCGCCCGTTCCATTGGTAAGGCAAATGTGCAGATGATCCTGGAGCCTTTGGGCGGCGGCGGCAACGCGGCCACAGCCGGCGCGCAGATCAAAAACGCAACGGTCAAGGAAGTGCTGGATCAGTTGGTGGCTTCCATTGACAGGTTTTATGAAGAATAAGGAGAATCATTATGAAGGTTATTTTGCTGCAGGATGTGAAGGGTAAGGGCAAGAAGGGTCAGATGCTGGAAGTTTCCGACGGATACGCCAGGAACTTTATGCTGCCCAGAAAGCTGGCTATCGAGGCAACAGCCGATGCCATCAATACCATGCGCATGAACGATAAGGCCGCTGCTGAGAAGGCTGCCAAGGAACGGGCGGAAGCGCTGGAAGTCTCCAAGAAGCTGCGGGCCATGTCTTTGGTCGTGAAGGCCAAGGGCGGCGGTGCCGGCAGACTCTTTGGCTCTGTTACCAACCAGGAAATTGCCGATGCGCTGGAAAAGGCATCCGGCATCAAGCTGGACAAGCGTAAGATCGTCATTGCCGATCCCATCAAGAGCGTTGGCACCTATACCGTCAACTGCAAGCTGGGCTACGAGATCACCGCGCCTTTGACGGTGAAGATCGAGGAACTTTAAAGCATCCGATAATTTGTGAAAGGAGACAGCAGCATGGACGAAGAACTGCTGAGCCGGCAAACGCCCCAGTCTTTGGAAGCGGAGCAGTCCGTATTGGGTTCGATCCTGATCGACAGCCAGTGCATCATGGATATCATCGGAATTTTGCGGCCTGAGGACTTTTACAATCAGCAGAACCGGGAGATCTACGAGGCGATCTATGCCATGTTCAACTTCTCCCAGACCATTGACCCGGTTACTGTGCTGGATAAGCTGCGGGAGATGGGTGTTTATCACGACAATTCCAGGGATTACATCCTGCAGTTGATGCGGATCACGCCTACGGCTGCCAATGCCCAGCGGTACGCCAATATCGTAAGAGATAAGGCCATGCTCCGGGGTCTGGCCCAGGCGGCATCGGAAATCTCTGATACGGTGTATTCCCAGGTGGGAACACCGGCGGAGATGCTGGAAAGCGCTGAGAAAAAGATCTATGCCCTGCGTAAGGGTGAGCGGGGCGACTCTCTGGAACATATCGGTACCATTTTGCATAAGGTCTTTGACCGGCTGACGGAGCTGAGCCAGTCTGATTCCATGATTCCGGGCCTGTCTACGGGTCTGCGGGATCTGGATATGAAGATCAACGGCCTGAACAAGTCTGACCTGCTGCTGGTAGCGGCCCGTCCTGCCATGGGTAAATCGGCCTTTGCGCTGAACATGGCTATGAATGTGGCAAAAAAGTACAATAAAACGGTGGCGGTATTCAACCTGGAAATGTCCAGGGAGCAGTTGGCTATCCGTCTGCTTGCCAGCGAGAGCTTTATTGAAATGCAGAAGCTAGCTACCGGCAAGCTCACTGAAGAAGAATGGGGTAAGCTCTGCATGGCTTCGGCGGCATTGAGCCAGGCGGATATCCGTATCGACGACAATCCGTCGGTAACGGTGGCGGATATCAATGCTAAATGCCGCAGGCTGGACAACCTGGGCCTTGTGGTCATTGACTATCTGCAGCTTATGCAGGGGTCGGGCTACGGCAAAAACAGCGAGAACCGTGTTACGGTGGTCGGTGAAATTTCAAGAAGTCTGAAGATCATGGCCAAGGAGCTGAATGTGCCTGTGGTCTGTCTGAGCCAGCTTTCCCGTGCGGTGGAGGGCCGTACCGATAAGCGGCCGATCCTGTCGGATCTGCGCGAATCCGGTGCTATTGAGCAGGACGCGGACTCCGTTATGTTCCTGTACCGTGATGAATATTACAATGAGAATACAGAAGATAAGGGCCTGGCAGAGTGTATCGTTGCCAAGAACCGCCATGGTGAGACCGGAACGGTGAAGCTGCAATGGTTTGGCCCCTATCAGACCTTTACGGACCGGGAGTGGAAGCATGCTGAATAAGCTTCTGGAGCTGGTGCGCAGGTATGATATGGTGCAGCCGGGGGATAGGGTGGTATGCGCTGTCTCCGGCGGGGCGGATTCTGTGGCGCTGCTGTTTGCTATGTACCTGCTCAGGCAGAAACTGGGCATCCGCCTGGAGGCTGCCCACTTTAACCACAAATTGCGGGGCGCTGAGTCTGACCGGGATGAAGCCTTTGTCAGAGCCCTTTGCGACCGCTATGATATCTCACTGCATGTGGGTGAGGGAGAGATTACACCGGGGAAAAAGGGCCTGGAAGCGGCTGCAAGAGATGCCCGTTACGGATTCTTTTCCACATTGGAAGGAAAGATCGCCACGGCCCACACCGCCGATGACAACGCCGAAACGGTGCTGATGCGCCTGGTAAGAGGTACTGGCCTCAAGGGGCTGGGAGGAATCTGTCCCGTCAGAGATAAGCTGATCCGCCCAATGCTGCTGGTGACAAGGCAGCAGGTGATGGACTTTCTGGATGAATACCATCTGTCCTTTATGGAGGACAGCTCCAATGAAACAGACGCGTTTCTGCGCACCCGCCTGCGCCACCATGTGATGCCCCTGTTGAAACAGGAGAATCCCCGGATCAGTGAAAATCTTTCTGCTATGGCTATGCGCCTGCGGCAGGATGAGGAAGCCCTCAGCCAACTTCCGGATATGACAGATGGGCTGGATACACGCGAACTGAGAACACTGCAGCCAGCACAACGGAGCAGGATTCTGGATACTTTCCTAAAAAGTGCGGGAGTCCGGGAGCCGGAATCCGCTGCCATCGCTCAGGCGGAGGCGCTGGTGCTGTCGGACAGTCCTTCCGCCAAAGCAAAGTTTTCCGGTGGTATAACGGTCTGCCGCCGGTATGACAGGCTTGTTGCTATCTGTGAAGAAACACCGCTGGAAACAATAGCGCTGTCATGTCCCGGTACAGTGGAACTGCCTGGACTGGGACTGCGGGTGCGGTGCAGCCCGGCAGAGAATATCATCAACACAGAAACGGTATTTACCCTGCGCCAATCCGGGGCGCTGGTGCTGCGGTGCAGGCAGACCGGCGACGCCATGCGGCTGCCCGGAGGAAGCAGATCACTGAAAAAACTGTTCATTGACCGGAAGATCCCAGCTGACCGCCGTGACCGGATCCCCGTGCTGGCAGATGAAGCCGGTGTCCTTGGGGTGTATGGAATTGGTGCGAATGGGGATCGGGCGGCCCAGGCTCTGCCTGCGCTGCAGGTCCGTTTTGAAGTCATGGAAACTCTAGAGAGAAATAACGCATAATTTGCGGGAGGTAACGGTATGACAAATGCGATCGAGAAGGTACTTTTATCTGAAGAACAGCTCCGGGCAAAGGTCCAGGAGCTGGGGCAGATTCTGTCTCAGGAATATGCCGGCAAGGATCCTATCTTTGTAGGCGTGCTGAAGGGCGTTGTGGTGTTCTACGCTGATATGGTTAGAGCCATCACGGTGCCTTGCCAGTTTGATTTTATGTGGATATCATCCTACAGCGGCAACAATTCCACCGGAAAAATGGAGGTCAAGCGGGATGTATCTGCGGATATCAAGGGCCGCCATGTGGTGATTTTGGAGGATATCTTCGATACCGGCAATTCTCTGGACTTTACCTATCGGCATCTTTTGTCAAAAGAGCCTGCGTCATTGAAGATCTGCACACTTCTGGACAAGCCCGAGCGGCGCAATCCCAATGTGGATCTCCAGGCGGACTATGTGGGCTTTACCATCCCCAATGAATTTGTAGTCGGCTATGGCCTGGACTATAACGAGCATTACCGGAACCTGCCCTATGTGGGTGTGCTGAAGCCGGAAGCGTATCAAAACTAAGGAGTATACATTTTGAAAAGACGCGGAGTATTAGGTGTTGTTATCTATGTGTTGATTCTGGCGGTGATCCTATCCTGGATCTTGGGCCTGTTTGATCTGGATTCGGGTGATATTTCCTACTCTCAGATCGTTGCGCTGTTTGAGCAGGAGCAGGTGAAGAGCTTCACCGTTTCGGATCAAAAGATATATTTGCAGCTTCATGGCAGCTATGAAGGAAAAACAGAGCTGACTGCCGATCTGGCAGATGTGGAGAGCTTCCGTCAGGAGCTATGGCCCACATTTCAGGAGCAAACTCAGGCGGGTATTCTGGAAAGCTATGATTTTTTACCACAGGCGCAGACAAGTCCTTTTGACTATGTACTGCCCCTGATCCTGGCGGGCCTGGTTGTCCTGCTGGTATGGTTTATTATGATGGGCAGGGTCAACGGCAGCAATCCAATGGCAAATTTCGGCAAGGCCAGAACGGTTCTTGGCTTGCCCGATAACAAAAAGGTTACCTTCGACGATGTGGCCGGTGCCGATGAGGAGAAGGCCGAGCTGCGGGAAGTGGTGGATTTTCTGCGAAATCCCGCAAAGTACACCCAGATCGGCGCCCGCATTCCCCATGGCCTGCTGCTGGTAGGCCCTCCCGGTACCGGTAAGACCCTCCTTGCCAGAGCGGTGGCAGGAGAAGCGGATGTGCAGTTTTTGTCCATTTCCGGCTCTGACTTTGTGGAGATGTATGTGGGTGTAGGCGCAAGCCGTGTCCGTGACCTGTTTGACCAGGCCAAAAAGGTAGCCCCTGCCATTATCTTTATTGATGAAATCGATGCGGTGGGCCGCAAGCGTGGCTCCGGTCATGGCGGTGGTCACGACGAAAAGGAACAGACCTTGAACCAACTCCTGGTAGAAATGGACGGCTTTGGCCGTACCGAAGGCGTGATCGTTATGGCGGCTACCAACCGTCCGGATATTCTGGATCCGGCGCTGCTGCGTCCCGGCCGTTTTGACCGCCAGATCCATGTGGGCCGTCCCGATGTGAAGGGCCGTGAGGAGATCCTCAAGGTTCACGCAAAGGGCAAGCGCCTGGACGACAGTGTGGATCTGCGGACGGTGGCCCGGGTGACACCCGGCTTTACCGGCGCGGACCTCAGCAATCTGATGAATGAGGCGGCGATCATGGCTGCCCGGGATAACCGGCCTGTGCTGAGTATGAAAGACTTAAACGACGCGATGATGAAGATCACCGCCGGTCCGGAAAAGCGCAGCCGCGTAATGCACCGAAAGGATCTGCGGGAGACTGCCATCCACGAAGCCGGACACGCTGTGGCGATGTACCATCTGCCCACACAGGACAAGGTGCTGAGCATCACCATCGTACCACGGGGACAGAGCCTGGGCGCAACCTGGCATGTACCCAGGGATGATGCCTTTAATCTGACCCGCAACCAGATGTACGAGGAGATCGTCAGCCTGCTGGCAGGCCGTGTGGCCGAGGCGCTGTTTGTTGGTGATATCTCTGTGGGCGCATCCAATGACATTGACCGGGCAACCAAGCTGGCCCGGGATATGATCGCACGGTACGGTATGTGCGAGAAGCTGGGAACGGTTTCCTATCTGGGCGGCGATGAAGTGTTCATCGGCCGGGATTACCAGACCACCAAGGGTTACTCTGAAAAGGTAGCCGGCACCATCGATGACGAGGTCAAGCTGCTGGTGGATAAGGCCTATGCCCAGTGTGAGCAGATCCTGCAGGAGAACCGGGAAAAGCTCATGGAAGTGGTGGAATTCCTTCTGGACAATGAAACCATGACCGGCGCGCAGTTTGAAGCCTGTATGGAAAACCGGCAGATCGGGGAGGCTTCCGATACCGCCATGTTTGAACAGACAGAAAAATAACAAAATTGCCGTGACTTGAGTCACGGCAATTTTTACAGGACATACAGTATGATCGTAATAAACTGCAGGGCGCTGCCAAGTACCACAAATATGTGAAACACAGAGTGCATCCACCTCAGCCGTTTGCCCAGGCCAAAAAGCACTGCGCCGATGGTGTAGGCGATGCCGCCTGATAGGAGCGGCCAGAATCCGGCAGGGGAGAGAACATCCATTGTTTGGGGAAGAAAGAGAATAATACTCCAGCCCATACCGATGTAGCAGATCATGGAAAATACCTTGCATTTTTTTAGATCGATCGCGGTCAGTGTCGCGGCGGTAATGGCAAGAACCCACTGCAGCACGAATAATCCCCAGCCGATCGCAGGATATTTGGGTGCGATGGCGCATAGAACGATAGGGGTGTAGGTACCGGCAATCAGTGTGTAGATGGCGCAATGGTCAAGAACCTGCAACACCTTTTTGGAGGTGCCGGAGCGCAGGCCGTGATAGACACTGGACATGGTGTAGACGAGAAGCAGGACTGCGCCGTAGAGAATTCCGGTGACCAGTCTGATGCCGCCCTTTGGGATGGTTTTCAGCAGACACAGTCCGAGCATGATCACAGCAAGGCCGCCGCCAACGATGTGGGTGATCATATTCATTTTTTCTTCTCCGCCCGAATACGCTGGAAGTACACGGTCCCGCAGCCTGGTTCGTTTCATGGAAATCCCACCTTTCATTTGCTGGAAACAGCATACCACAGATCCGTGCAAAGTGGTTCTACATCCGGCAGTTCTACCCTCTCTTTTGCGGAGAGCGTGAATTCTACCAGGCATACACAGCGGTAGAATTGTGCATTGTAGACAAAACCAGTCTGTTTTTTTCGGCATCGTTACAGCTTGTTTACAATAAATTCTAATGCTTTCTTGGGTCTGATATGCTATAATACTTATGAGGCAAGAACCTCAACGAAGCGCGGAAAGGAAGCCACTATGAAAAATATTTTGTTCTTTTTAAAACCCAAGGCAATGTGTGCTTTTTTACAGGATGACTATACCATTCGACAGGCGTTGGAAAAAATGGAGTCAGCCGGCTATGCCGCGCTGCCGATCCTGAACAAACGGGGCGAGTATCGGGGAAGCCTTTCTGAGGGCGATCTGCTGTGGGCCATGAAGAACATATGCTATATGGATATGCGGCAGGCGGAGGCCCACCGTATGATGGAGATTACAAGGCGAAAGGATTATGTTCCGGTTCGTGTAACCACTGATATGCATGATCTGGTGGAACGGGCCAGCAGCCAGAACTTTGTTCCGGTGGTGGATGACAAGGATGCCTTTATCGGTATTGTGACCAGAAGCTCGATCATCCAGTATTGCAACCAGCTTCTGTTCCCGGAGGACTGATACATACAAAGTGAAAAACAGCCCGAATTGTTCGGGCTGTTTCTTTGTTTTTCGGCATACGGGAATTTTTGGTTGCAAATCATTCTTTTTTTTGGTATAATAAAACGAACTATTGATTGGAGGCGGCATATGGATAGTGAGAAGCTGAAACTGCAAATTGGAAATAATATCGCTGCTTTCCGGAAGCAGTGCGCCATGACTCAGGCGGAATTGGCGGAGAAACTGAATTACTCGGATAAAGCGGTATCCAAATGGGAGCGGGGAGAATCTGTGCCGGATGTGATGACGCTGGCCCAGATCGCGGAGCTTTTCGGTGTCGGTATGGATGCCCTGGTGGGCAATGCACCTGGGGCATCCGTGGTCAGGAATGAGCCCGCCGCGCCCAAGCGCCGGGTCAATAAAAATGTGATTCAGATGCTTGCATCCCTGTTGGTGTGGTTTGTTGCGCTGTTTATATATGTGGTGCTGTCTTCTATGGAACTGCCCCGGTCCTGGATCGGTTTCATTTACGCAGTGCCGGTCAATTCCATTGTGCTGCTGGTCCTGCGTTCCGCCTGGCACAAGTACAGCCTGAACTTTGTGCTGGTGTCTCTGATCGTCTGGGGAAGCCTGGTGAGCTTATATATGAGCATGTTGATCTTTACAGGTTTTAATATCTGGAAACTGTTCCTGCTTGGCGTGTTGGGACAGGCTGCTGTGTGGCTGTGGTTTCGTATGTTCCGCAGCCCTAAGGAGGAAGCGGATGGATAAGAAAGAATTGCGGCGGGTCATCCGTGAACGCAAGCGTGCCATGACAAACGCGGATATCGAAGCCAGAAGCGCCGCGTTGGGAAAGGCCTTTGCCGAATCGGAATTGTACAAAAAAGCCGATACCATCTATGGCTATCTGCCCTATAACCAGGAGGTCCGTACTGTTCCTATGCTGGAGCAGGCGCTGCGGGATGGAAAGAAAGTGGCTGTTCCCAAGGTCTTTGGCGACGAGATGGAATTCATCTATCTGACTGACCTGACCCAGGTGGAAAAGGGCTATGCCGGAATTCCGGAGCCTGTGGCTGACAGTCCCATCGCCCATGACGAAAAGGCGCTGGTGCTGATGCCGGGCCTTGCTTTTGATGCCCAGGGACACCGGATCGGCTACGGCGGTGGCTTTTACGATAAATTCCTGCAGCGGGAGCCTGAGCATCCCACATTGGCCCTGTGTTACGAATTTCAGATGCTGGAGCATTTGGAAACCGAAGCCCATGACATTCCTGTGGACTGCGTTCTTTGGGCATAAATAGAAGGAGAAACTATGCTTGTTGTTGTGGTGATTGCCGGTACGCTTTTACTGTGCTGGCTTGTGGATAAAGGCTTTGAAAAAATTTTTCGCAATAAGCCCCAGCATGTCAGCGGTAAATCGATCCGGCTGAATAAATATTATGGTGTCGGCGGTCTGCTGTTGATGGTTTTGGGTATTTCTGCGCTCTTTTCCGGTACGGCCGACGATACTGCGCTGCTGATCTTTGGCGGAGTCTTGCTGATTCTTGTGGGCATCGCCCTGATTGTGTACTATATGACATTCGGTGTGTTTTATGATAATGACAGCTTTGTGCTTACCACCTTTGGCAGGCGAAGCGAAACATACCGTTACGGGGATATCAAGGGCCAGCAGCTCTATAAAAACCAGGGCGGCAGCATTCTGATCGAACTGTATCTGCGTGATGGCAGATCTGTGCAGCTTCAAAGTACCATGAAGGATGTCTACGGCTTTATGGATACAGCCTTTGCCGGATGGTGTCATCAGCGGGGCGTCAGAAAAGAGGACTGTACCTTTTATGATCCCGACAATAGCTGTTGGTTTCCGGCCGTGGAGGGATGATGCATGCATATTCCCAAGGGAACTACGGCCCAGCTGGAACTGGTGACCTTTGCCCGGGCGCTAGAGGCTGCCAATACCCCAAGCCCGGAGTATGATATTGAGAAGTGGCTCTACGCCCCCAACTTTTATTCAGAGTACCGTTACATACTTGGTACCCGGGGCAAAAACCCTCTGATCTGCATTGGTATCAATCCATCTACCGCCCAGCCGGGGGATTTGGACAACACCCTCAAATCGGTAGAGCGGATCGCGTTTGGCAACGGCTTCGACAGTTTTATTATGTTCAATGTGTATGCCCAGCGGGCCACAGACCCCGACGCCATGGAGCGGAAATGTAATCTGGCTCTTCATAAGGAGAACCTGGAAGCTTTCCGGTATGTGCTGTCCATCTCTGACACACCTGCCGTGTGGGCTGCCTGGGGTACGATCATTGAAAAACGGGATTATTTGAAAGACTGCCTGCGGGATATGCTGGCAATCGGTGAGGAGTTTGGCGCCAGGTGGTGCTGCGCGGGCCCGGTCAGTAAAAAAGGCCACCCCCATCACCCGCTGTACCTTCGCAAGGATGAAAAACTGAAGCCCTTCGAGATGAATGCTTATTTGAATTCCCTGTAGCGGCAGAGAACAGGAGGGATGACCATGGGTAGCTGCGAATGCGAGACCTGCTGGCATTACGACTACGACGAAGAGTTTGACGAATATTACTGCATGATGGATTTGGATGAGGACGAGTATTACCGAATCGTAGCCACCAACCAGATCCGCTGCCCCTACTACCGACAGGGCGATGATTATACATTGGCAAGGAGACAGTAAGAATGAAATGTTGGATCATTTGGTTCTTGATCCTGCTGCTGGCCCTGAGTGGCTGCATAGCAGATGGACCCAACGGTACGACCCAGGACACCCTGCCTGCAAACACAACACAGCAGCCCACCGTTCCTCCGGTGAGCCTGTATGTCAGCTCCAGTACCCTGGAGAAGAAAACCAACGGTGCGGTGAAGGCATACGCTGTGGAAGGCGGTGGAACCACCGGGATCGATACGCTGGATGGCGATATTGTGGTATTTGCCTATGATGGCGAAAATACGGTGCTTACCCGGCTCTCTTCTCAGGAGGGGATTGTGGAGGCGTCAGGTCAGTGCAATGGTATGATTTCACCGACTGATGGCACTGCCGGGACGGCGGATAATAAGCTGGCGTATATCGATGGGAAAGAAAACTGTATCGTGATTCTGGACGGTGTTTTCAATGAAGTGCACCGGGTGGATATGCCGGAGGGTGTTGCGGGAAAACCGGTGCTGTCTGACGACCTGTCAACCGTATTTTATTATACCGGCAGCGAGATCCGGGCACTGGACCTGTCCACAGGGATTCCCAGACTGGTCTGCCAGCTGAATTTGCAGGAACTTCGGATCGTAGGTCTGCTAATCAATGATTCGGTCGTTCATTGCCATGTAACCGATATGGACGGAAACCGCTATAGCGCATTTTACGATGCCCAGACCGGTAAATTGCTGGGCCGTGACGGGGACTTGGTAACCATTGAGAGCTGGGACACGAATTACCTGGTGCGCCGTATGGATGGAGTTGTGGAAGAAGTTCTGCTCGGTGATCAGGACGGTAAGCTGAGCAGTTTGGCTGTTTCTGACAGCAGCAGACTGTATATCCTGCCCGGGAGCAACAGCGCTGCCGGTATCAGCTATGGGGAGGCAGGCGCGGTCCTGACTGTCTATGAGCTGTCCCGGGGCAATGCCCTTGGTTCAGTGACACTGCAGGGCGTTATGAGCGCCGCTATGGTTACAGAGGATCCCAGCGGAAAGTTTGTATGGTTTGTTTCAGAGGACCCGGATACCGGCAAGGAAATCCTGTGCCGCTGGGAATATGCCGCTGCGGGCAGCGATCAGACAACAAGGATCAGTCCCCGCTATACGGCTGAGAATCCGGATGCTGCGGGCCTTGCGGAATGCGAAAAGCTGGCAGGGGAGATCTCGGAAAAATACGGTGTCGCTATCTTGCTGGGAGATGACCCGGTAGCGCCCGATGACTACAGCTTTGCAGCAGAGCATCAAGTATCTGCCTACAAGCAGGCGCTCCAGGCTTTGGATGCAGCCATGGGCAGATTCCCGGAGGACTTCTTCCGGGTGGCCGGCAGATCCTCCAATAATCCAAAATTACAGATCAACCTGGTGCGCGCCATCGTGCCAAACCGGTATGATGTACCTGCGGCTGATGAAGGCTTGCAGTATTGGATCAAGCAGGAAGCCTACATAACGCTGGTGGTCTGCGATCAGATTGAGCGGAATTTCTATCACGAGCTGTGCCATTTCCTGGATACCTATGTCAATGCACATACCTCTGCCTATGATTACTGGTCCTTCTGTAATCCCGAAGGCTTTGCCTACGACGAAAGCTACACGAAGTACGAGTCCCACGCCGATAGTCCTTACCTGAAAGGGGAAGAACGGGTGTTTATCGATGCCTATTCCATGACCTATGCCTATGAGGACCGGGCTACGGTTTTCGAATATGCCATGAAGGATGGCTGCGGTGAATATTTTGAGTCCGAGGCCCTTCAGAATAAGCTGATTATTGTATGCAGGGCGATCCGTCGTGCCTTTGGCTGGCGGTACGATGAGAGAACCTTCCCATGGGAGCAGTACCTCAAAGAATCTCTGGCCTATGTGAAGAAATGAATTACATAATGAAGCAGGCAAGCGCGAAACACTTGCCTGCTTTTCGTTTTTTGACATGCTGACACCTCAATTCACAAATAACTGGGGTGTCATTGTATTGGAGGATTCTTCAGTCAAAGTTGTGGGTGAGCGCGTCACGAACCTCATCAAAATAGCCCAGCGAATCCATGGTTTTGTAGATAAGTTCCCCAATTAACGCATAGCCCGCGGGCGTGAAATGGACTTCGTCACACAGTAGACTTGCCGGGGTAGCTCCTTTTTCCATCAGAAGGATATCCTCTTCTGTGGGTTCAAGACCGGCATCGTCCATTGCGTGAGTAGACATGTATTCGCGCAGATTGATGTATTTTCCGCCGTATTCCTTCTTCATGGCTTCTTCTAAGGCAGCTCTGCTTTCCTTTGTTCCGGTATGAAGGCCAACGATAATGAAGCGGTCGTTGTTGGAGGTCTGGTGGTCAATGATCGCCCGCTGCTGAAGTATCAGGTCATCAAAGTCCCTGTATCCACCGTTCTGACCTATAAAAATCACGGTAATGTAATCAAGATATTGAGAGGATGCGGCGGTAATGATTTCTGTACCGGCGGGAACGGTTTTAATTTCACCGGCTGCCCTGCGCGTAAAAGTATAAGAATACTCCTTGCTTTCCCAGGTGTTTTGGATTATGGACAGTGTACCCTCAATTCCGCCAATGGTGACAGAATTTACACCGGATTGCCCTTGACGAAGCGGAGCAACATATTCACCGCCTTTGGATGTAAAATGGATCTCGACCGGAGTTGTACCACTGGGGATTGTGAGAGCTTCGCTCAGAATATAGGGAATCGCACCGTTTCGTCCGGCAATCGTGATAGAGGTTTCTCCACCGACACCCATGTTAATCACAGGTATTTCCAGGGTGTAATCTGCGGAGTCGATCAAGTGGGAATGCTTGCTGCCTGAATAGGATTTCAGATCATACGGATCACAGACCTGTTTCTGAATCAGCGATGACAGCACCTTGGGATAGGTGACACCGTTGCCGCCTGCACCAGCGGTCAGGGAATCGCCCCAGCATACGATACCCGGGAAATATTGATGCAAAACAGCCTTGTCGGCATCATACTCAGCGTCTACCATATCCAGAAATGCCTGTTCTTCCGCATTCTGCTGTTGGGCCAGCTGCGCAAGCGACTCACCCAGCGTCTTGTTCTGCTGCCTGTCTGTAACGATCATGATAGCCAGCAAAACAATGCTTAGGATAGAAATACCAATGGCGATACGGTTTGTTGAAGAATTGCTCTCGTTGCGTGCGTGTCTCATAATACTTCCTTCTGACATAGGATTAACCGATATTGGTTAATATAAATATACACCATTTGCGGTTAATATTCAAGTAGGAAGTGAGGCTTGAATATTATGATTTCGTACAAAAAGCTATGGGAGATAATGAAGGATCGGGGGGTCACACAGTATTCCCTGATCAAGCACCATCATGTCAGTCCCGGTCAGATTACCCGCATCAAACGCAACGAAAGCATCAGCACCCATACGATAGAGGTGTTTTGTAGGATATTGCATTGTCAGCCCGGCGATATTATGGAATATATCGAGGACGAGGAATAAAAAACACCCCGGTCCACCATTCGGTGAACCGGGGGTAAATAATAGTGGATTTGCTTACTTCAAAGCTTCCTCAACAGCAACAGCAACGCTAACGGTCATACCGACCATGGGGTTGTTACCTGCGCCCAGGAAGCCCATCATCTCAACATGGGCAGGGACGGAGGAAGAGCCGGCAAACTGTGCGTCACCATGCATACGGCCCATGGTGTCGGTCATGCCGTAGGAAGCAGGACCTGCAGCCATGTTATCGGGGTGCAGGGTACGGCCAGTGCCGCCGCCGGAAGCAACGGAGAAGTACTTACGGCCAGTCTCCATGCATTCCTTCTTGTAGGTGCCTGCAACAGGATGCTGGAAGCGGGTGGGGTTGGTGGAGTTACCGGTGATGGAAACATCAACACCTTCGTAACGCATGACAGCAACGCCTTCACGGACATCGTCACAGCCGTAGCAGTTGACAGCAGCGCGCTCGCCCTTGGAGTAGGGGATGCGCTCCACGATCTTCAGCTCGCCGGTGTAGTAGTCAAACTGGGTCTTTACATAAGTAAAGCCGTTGATACGGGAAATGATCTGAGCGGCATCCTTGCCCAGACCGTTCAGGATCACGCGCAGGGGCTCCTTACGGGCCTTGTTGGCGGAACGGGCAATGCCGATTGCGCCTTCAGCGGCAGCGAAGGACTCGTGACCGGCCAGGAACGCAAAGCACTTGGTCTCGTCACGCAGCAGCATGGCGCCCAGGTTGCCGTGGCCGATGCCGACCTTGCGGTCCTCAGCGACGGAGCCGGGGATGCAGAATGCCTGCAGGCCGATGCCGATGGCCTCAGCGGCCTCAGCAGCGTTCTTAACGCCCTTCTTCATAGCGATGGCAGCGCCAACGCAGTATGCCCACGCGGCATCCTCAAAGGCGATGGGCTGAATGCCCTTTACGATCTCATAGGGATCGAAGCCTTTGGCAACACACAGCTCA
>JAZKYA010000051.1:0-1728 GCA_045611945.1 Faecousia sp.
GCACGGCATACCAAGCTATACAATGCTATCCCCCGCTATGCACCGGTTTTGCCCCTTTTGTACTACTCGCATACTACTTTACAAAATAACCACATTTTGCCCCAACATGACGAAAATAACAGCCGCTGACCAGATGGTCGGCGGCTGCTTTTGTTATTTGGGATAGGATTACAGATTGGCAGAGAAGTTCAATGTTGCATCGAATGCAGATACCTTTTCGGGGGTAAATTGGTGCGACACCACAACAAGGGTCTTGTTTTTGATGGACAATAGCAAATCTTCGATTTTTTCGGCGGTTGCTGCATCCAAGTTCGCCAAAGGCTCGTCCAGTATCAGCACATCCGTATGCCGTAACAACGCACGGGCAAGACAGATTCGTTTCTTCTCACCACCAGAAAAATTGCTTCCATCCTCGGAAACCATACTGTCCAGCATTTCAACCGATGCGTACTTTTCAAGGCCAACCGAATTAAGAGCGGATAGCAATTCAGCATCTGGCACAGATTGATACATAGTCAAATTGTTTCTCAAGGTGTCATTGAACAGAGTGGCTTCCTGGCGAACAACTGTCATAAACCCATATGTGCTGTCAAAAGCATTGATGTTCTGCCCATCGATGAAAATAGAGCCATTGGTAACATCATAATACCGCAGCAGCAAATTGACGGCTGTTGTCTTTCCGCAACCACTAGGGCCTTGCAAAAGATACCGCTTTCCTTTCTCAATGGTCAGATTGAGACCGTTCAGTATAGGTGTGCTGGCATCATATGCAAAATCGACACCATCAAACTGAATGCACTGATTGAATGTATCTGCCCGATTTGCTTCTTGATGTGGTTTGGTATCTTCAAGGAATGTCTCCATCATTTTGCAAGTGGGGCGGATTGCAATCAGCTGCCGTGTAATACCTGCCAAAGAAATCAAGGGATAAGACAGCTGGTCAATCATACCGATTGCAACAAAAAAGTCACCAGCAGAGAAATCGCCACTCCATACCAGCCAAGCAGAGCAAGCCAACACGATAAAATAGGACAAATAGGAAATCAAGGTTGTAATCAACTGCGCAACTGCGCTGAGTTGTTCTTCCTGCAAGCATTTATCCGATGCATGATCGTTGACCGAATCGAATCTCGAAATGATTGCGCGTTCTGCGGAAAAATTCTTAATGACCTCAAAGCCAGACAGCAAATCTGTCGCTCTGGACAGGGCATATTCTACCGCATTGATTGACTCAGCTTGGGCATTTTGCAACGGCTTTTCAATCAGCTTTGGAATGTATAGAGGTGTTGTCAGCAAAGTAATCGTTATGATGGCAATCCGCCAATCCAGCAGAAACAATGCGATACTCACAAAAATAATCTTGGACAAGATGTCCCAGAACATAGGGAGCATACTGAACCGACGGTCTTTGATTGTGTCTGCTTCGTTGGAGTACTTCGCCAGATACTCTCCCTGGGGATGTTCCTTGAACGAAACATAGCTGCGGGAGAAGATGCTGGCAAAAATGTCTTGCTTTAAGTTTCTGGTGCATCCGACTACAAACTTTGCAGCTAACCTCTTGTGGACAAAGTAGAGGAAGACCTCGCACAGAATAAAGGCAATCAGCAGTGCGCCGTATAGGATAGTGTTGTTTACATCTCCTGCGACGGCATAGTCCAGCACATCTCCCTTGAAAAATTGCAAGGAAACAGCAAAAAGATTACTGCAAAGGATTGAAATCAATGCGCC
>JAZKYA010000052.1:0-13310 GCA_045611945.1 Faecousia sp.
CACATGCCAAAATCCGTAAGTATCCCTCGGCTCTAGAAAAAGCGTTATTTCGTAATGATGTCCCGAAAGAAGTGTATATGAGTCTATTGGAAGCGACGAAAAGGAATGTCGAACCGCTACAACGTTATCTATCAATTCGAAAGAAAGTCTTACGCGTCGATACCATGCGGATGTGGGATATGTATGTCCCGCTTGTGCAAAGTGTCGACCACAAAATCACCTACGAAGAAGCCTATCAAACAATGGTTGAAGGGTTAGGGGTACTTGGAGAAGATTACATTACACTTTTGCAAAAAGCGAAAAAGGACCGTTGGATTGATGTCTATGAGAATGAAGGGAAACGAGCGGGAGCTTATTCATGGGGGGCGTATGGGACGCATCCGTATGTCCTATTAAACCACCGAGAAGATATGGATAGTTTGTTTACCTTGGCTCATGAAATGGGTCATGCGCTTCATTCCTGGTATTCCGGTCATACTCAGCCCCATGCCTACAGAAACTATGTAATTTTTGTTGCAGAAGTTGCCTCTACCTGTAACGAAGCTCTGCTCATGCAGTATTTGTTGAATAAGACCACGGATAAGAAAGAGCGAGCCTACCTCATCAACCACTATCTGGATAAGTTCAAAGGAACCTTGTTCCGTCAGACTCAGTTTGCGGAATTCGAGCTTCTGATGAATCAGCTCTGCGCTCAGGATCAGACGCTCACAGCCGATTTGCTCAGCAAAGAGTACCGTGCCATCAACGAGAAGTATTATGGTCCTGACATGGTGTGCGATGATTTGATTGCTCTGGAGTGGGCCAGAATTCCCCATTTCTACTACAACTACTATGTGTTCCAGTATGCTACCGGCTACTCTGCCGCCATTGCCCTGTCCCGGAAGATCCTGGCAGAGGGCGAGAGCGCTGTGAAGGACTATATTGGCTTCCTGTCCGGCGGCTGCTCCAAGAACCCCATCGATCTGCTGAAGGGTGCTGGTGTGGATATGACCGGTCCTGCGCCTGTGAACGAAGCACTGGCACTGTTTGGCAAGCTGCTGGATGAAATGGAAGCACTGACAGAGGGCCTGTAATGAAGGAAATCTATCTACCGGTACTCCACTGGTTTGCCATGAAGAACCTGTTTACAGGCTCCTGCGGTGAATTCCGCTTTCGGGCAGAGCCCAATGTGGTGATGGCAACGCCCAAGGAGGTGGATTTTCAGCAGAGCGCCATTCGCTGCGAGTATTGGCATGGCCCCTTCTGCTACGAGAAAAGCCAGATGGAAGGGGAGCAGACCTTTTCTATGAGCGAAGATGGCCTTGCTGAAATGAAAGGTTGGCTGGAATCCCACATTTAACAAAGAAAAATGCGGGAATTTCCGGGAAAAACATTGACATTCCAGGAATTTATGGTAATATAATTTGGCGTGCAAGCGCAGATATATGAAAAGACTATGCGAAAGCTAAGCAGCCGGAAGGCATTCAGCGAGAGGGGATTGGTGAGAGCCCTCAGCCGGAGAGCTGCAAGCCACTTTTTGCGTTGCCCGGGATGACCGGGACGGGAGCTCCCGTTACAGAGCGTCTAAGAGGCCGCTTTGCGGCGAATTAGGGTGGTACCGCGATTCACACTCGCCCCTATTACAAGGGGCGAGTTTTTTATTTTTGATTGGAGGTAATTCCTATGGATCCCAAACCCTTTGGCGTAAACGAATTGCGCGAAATGTTTCTGAAATTCTTTGAAAGCAAGAACCATTTGCGTCTTCCCAGCTTTTCTCTGATTCCTCAGAATGACCAGTCTCTGCTGCTGATCAACTCCGGTATGGCACCTATGAAGCCCTATTTCAAGGGCGAGGTAGAGCCGCCCCGCCGCCGGGTATGTACCTGCCAGAAGTGCATCCGTACCGGTGACATTGAGAACATCGGTAAAACTGCCCGTCATGGCACCTACTTTGAGATGCTGGGCAACTTCTCCTTTGGCGACTATTTTAAGAAAGAGTCCCTTGCATGGAGTTGGGAGTTCCTGACCAGCCCCCAGTGGGTGGGCCTGGACCCCGAGCGCATGTATCCCACCGTCTATGAGCATGACGATGAAGCCTGGGATATCTGGACCAAGGAGATCGGTGTTCCCGAGGAGCGTATGACCCGCCTGGGTAAGAAAGACAACTTCTGGGAGCATGGCGCAGGCCCCTGCGGCCCTTGCAGTGAGATCCACTATGACCGTGGTGAACAGTATGGCTGCGGTAAGCCCGACTGCCGTCCCGGCTGCGACTGCGACCGCTTCATGGAAGTGTGGAATAATGTGTTCTCCCAGTTTGACAACGACGGACAGGGTAACTACACCGAGCTGGTACAGAAGAATATCGACACCGGCATGGGCCTGGAGCGCCTGGCGGTGGTTTGCCAGGGCGTGGGCAGCCTGTTCGATGTGGATACCGTCATGAACATCACCAACCATGTGACCCGGATCACCGGTGCTTCCTACGGTCAGAGCTTCAAGACCGATGTGAGCCTGCGTGTCATCACGGATCATGTTCGTGCCTCTACCTTTATGATCGCTGACGGCGTTCTGCCCTCCAATGAGGGCCGTGGCTATGTGCTGCGCCGCCTGCTGCGCCGTGCTGCCCGTCATGGCAAGCTGCTGGGTGTCAACAAACCTTTCCTGTTCGAGGTTGTTGGTACTGTCATCCAGGAGAATGAGAATCACTATAGCTACCTGCGTGAACGCGCTGAGTATATCACCCGGATCGTCAAGATCGAGGAAGAGAACTTTGCCAAGACCATTGACGGCGGTATGCGCATCTTCAATGAGAAGCTGGCTGAGCATAAGGCAAACGGAGCTGCCGTATTCTCCGGTGCTGACGCGTTCCTGCTGGCGGATACCTACGGTTTCCCCATTGATCTGACGGCTGAAATGCTTGAGGACGAAGGCATGACTGTGGATATGGACAAGTATGTGGAGTGCCGTGAGGAGCAGCGTGTCCGCGCCCGTGAAGCCCGCAAGGCTTTGGGTGATCTGGGCTGGGCCGGTATTGACCTGGGCCTGGATACTACACCCACAGCGTTCCTGGGCTATGATTATTTCAACAGCGAGGCCAAGGTCCTGGCTGTCTGCGTAGGCGAGGAAGTGACCGGCTCGATTACCGGTGGTGAAAGCGGCATCATCGTTCTGGACAGAACACCCTTCTATGCGGAAATGGGCGGCCAGGTGGCTGACCACGGCACGATTCTGGTTGGCGACAGCCGTTTTGTGGTTACCAATGTTCTGAAGGATAAGGGCGGCAAGTACCTGCACCACGGCAAGATGGTCAGCGGCACGATTAAGGTAGACGACACTGTCTGCGCCGCCATTGATGTGGACCGCCGTAGGGCCATCATGCGTGCCCACTCCGCTACCCACCTGCTGCAGAAGGCACTGACCGCCGTTCTGGGTGACCATGTTCACCAGGCAGGCTCTCTGGTTGAGCCTGACCACCTGCGCTTTGACTTCACCCACTACTCTGCCATGACCCCCGAAGAAATGGCCAGGGTAGATGCGATTGTGCAGTCTGCTGTTCTGGAGGGCTATCCCGTGGATGTCCGCGAGATGTCCATTGAAAAGGCCAAGGAGATCGGCGCAACCGCTCTGTTCAGCGAAAAGTACGGCGATACTGTCCGTGTTGTCAATATGGGCAATTACTCCATTGAACTGTGCGGTGGTACGCATCTGGACAATACCGCTAAGGTAGGCCCCTTCCGTATTGAGAGCGAAGGCAGCGTCGCTTCCGGTGTGCGCCGTATCGAGGCCATCACCGGTAAGGCATGCCTGGAGGATATGGAAAAGAACCGGGCGCTGATCTACAGCACCTGCGCTCAGCTCAAGGTCAAGCCTGCGGAGCTGGAGGATAAGATCCATGCTCAGGTTGAGGAGATCAAGGGCCTGAAGCGGGCAATCGAAACCTTCAAGGCAAGAGAAACTGCCGGCGAGACCGAGCGTTTCCTGTACGGCGCCCGGACCATCGGTGGTGTGCATGTGATCACCGCTACCGTCCCCGATGCGGATGCCAGCAAGCTTCGCCAGATGGGCGATCTGCTGCGGGATAAAGATCCTTCTGTTGTGGCAGTGTTGTCCGCTGTGAATGGCGACAAGCTGACCTTCCTGGCAGCCTGCGGCAAGGAAGCGGTTGCGAAGGGCCTGAAGGCCGGAGACCTGGTAAAACTGGTCTGCACAGCCTGCGGTGGCAGCGGCGGCGGCAAGCCCGACAGCGCCATGGGCGGCGGCAGGGACATCAACAAGATGGACGATGCATTGGCCATGGTCGACGACTTTGTTGCGTCCAAGCTGAACTGATTTTACAGGGACACCGCTTGCGCGGTGTCCCTGTTTCTAAAAAAGGAGGGCTGCGCGGTGCGTAAACTGATGTGGTTTTCTATAGGCTTCTGCGCAGCCTGCGCACTGGCTGTTTACCTGTTTCCGGTGGGCTTGTCACTGTTCCTGGGAATCGCACTGCTTCTGGTCAGTGTTTTGCTGCTGTGTCTGCGCCGTAAGGATTGGGTCAGAATAGTGGCGGTTGCGTGCCTGGGTTTGTCTGCGGGGCAGCTCTGGTGCTGTGCCTATGATGAAATGTGCCTGGCCCCTGTCAGAAAAGTGGACGGACAGACCCAGACAATCACACTGGAGGCCCAGGATTATAGCTTCGAATCAGATTATGGCATTACCGTGGACGGTACTGTGGAGTTGAATGGCCGCCGCTGCCGTGTTCGTATGTATCTGAATCAGCGGCAGCCCCTTGCGCCCGGAGATTTGGTCACTGGAGAATTCCGCCTGCGCTATACCGCTCCCGGCGGTATGGAAGATGCCACCCACCACAGCGGAAAGGGCATTCTTCTCTTGGCTTATCCGAAGGGTGAGCACACTGTATCAGCAGCGCAGGAGACATCTCTCCGGTTTCTGCCTGCCTATCTGCGGCAATATTTGACTGGATTGATTGAGGGGATATTTCCGGAAGATGCGGTTGCCTTTTCCAAGGCTCTTTTGCTGGGAGATACCTCAGATTTGAGTTATGAGGTAGATTCTGATCTTTCCATCAGCGGAATACGCCATGTGGCAGCAGTATCCGGATTACATGTATCGATTCTGTTTTCTATTGTATATCTGGTCTCCGGCAAGCGCAGAGGCCTTACGGTTGCCATCGGCATCCCTGTGCTGCTGGTATTTGCGGCTATGGCCGGATTCTCGCCGTCCATTGTCCGTGCAACGCTGATGCAGGCGCTGATGCTCTTTGGACTGCTGCTCAGGCGGGAGTATGATCCACCCACGGCCCTTTCCTTTGCGGTGGTGGTGATGCTGATTATCAATCCGCTGACCGTTACCTCAGCGGGATTTCAGCTCAGTGTTGCCAGTGTGGCTGGCATCTTTTTGTTCTGTGGCCGGATCAGCAGTTGGCTTTTGGATGAGAAATGGCTGGGAAAATGGAAAAAGAGGAAGTTCTTGCGAAAGCTTGCCAATAACACAGCAGCTTCTGTGGCGGTCTCGATCAGTGCGCTGATCACCACTACGCCGCTGACAGCCTGGTACTTTGGGAAAGTAAGCCTGCTCAGCGCGGTTACAAACCTGCTCTGTCTGTGGGTCGTGACGGTTTTATTCTGCGGCATCATTGCGGCCTGCGTTTTAGCGGTGATCTGGCTTCCTGTTGGAAAGGCGGCAGCGTGGCTTCTGGCGTGGTTAGTAAGGTATATCCTCTTGATTGCGGGAGCAGTGGCAAAGCTTCCACTGTCCGCTGTGTATACCGAAAGTATTTATGTCGTCGGATGGCTGGTATTTTGCTATTTGCTGCTGACTGTGTTTCTGATCAGCAAAGAAAAGCGGCCGGTGGTACTGAGTTGCTGCGTAGTGATCGGCCTGTGCGCGGCCCTGCTGGCATCCTGGGTGGAGCCGCTGCTTGGCAATTACCGTGTGACAGTGCTGGATGTTGGACAGGGACAGTGCGTGCTGCTGCAAAGCAGCGGCAGAACTTATATGGTTGACTGCGGTGGAAACTATGATGAGGATACCGCTGAGCAGGCTGCCGCCGCACTTCTGTCCCAAGGCATTCAACGGCTGGACGGGCTGATCCTTACCCATTATGATAAGGATCATGTAGGCGCTGCCGGATATCTGCTGTACCGGATCCGTGCTGATGTGGTGATCCTGCCTGAGGGCGAATGGTCTGAGCAGTGGGATAGCACGATTTTAAAGCACCATACGGGTCAAGTGCTGCGGGCAACGGAAAATATCACAATTCAGTGGGAGGATTCCAAACTGACTGTGTATTCCGGCTGGACTACGAAAACCAGCAACGAAAGCAGCTTGAGCGTCTTGTTTCAAACGGAAAAGTGTGATATACTCATTACCGGAGACCGCAGTACTGTTGGTGAGGAGATATTGCTCCATACCGCGGATATTCCACAGTTGGATGCTCTGGTGATCGGACACCACGGTGCGGTCAGTTCTACGGGTGAAGCGCTGTTGGAGGCTACCAACCCCAAAACCGCACTGATCTCGGTAGGCGCGGATAACGCTTACGGACATCCCTCAACAGCGGTACTGGAAAGGCTGAAAAACTATGGCTGCAGGATTCACAGAACAGATTTAGAGGGAACAATCATATTTAAGGGGTGAGACCATGGCAAGACAGACGGAACAGCCGAACAATTTGCAGCAACTGAAAATGGATATCCGCAATAAGCAGTGTAACCGCCTGTACTTTTTCCATGGTGAGGAAGTATTCCTGCTGCACCACTATCTGGATCAGCTAAAGAAGATCCTGTTGGATGAGCTGACGGAATCCTTTAATTTTCATAAGCTGAATAATGAAACTTTTGATATCCAATCCTTTGCTGACAGTGTGGAAAATCTGCCTATGATGGCAGAAAACACATTCGTTTGGGTAGACGAGATCGATATTTTCAAAATGAACGAGACGGACCGGGAAAAGATGGCGGAGGTCTTGTCGGACATCCCGGAGTATTGCACCGTTGTTTTTACCTATATCACGACCCCATGGAAGCCGGATAAACGGCTCAAAAAGCTATGGGATGCAGTGAATAAAAACGGAATCATCGTGGAATTTGCCAAGCAGGAGCTGCGGGATCTGATTCCCTGGGTGGCCCGGCATTTCGCGTCGAGGAAAAAGCATATTTCCAACGACCTGTGCGCCTATCTGATCGATATTACCGGCGGTACTATGACGGCCCTCAGTGGTGAGATCGCCAAGATCGCGGCCTATTCCGGCGCGGACGAAATCCGCAAAAGTGATATCGACGCGGTAACAGAACCGGTCCTGGATGCTGTGGTTTTCCAAATGACAGACCTTCTGAGCCAGGGGGAATACGGCCCTGCGCTGTTGAAGCTGCAGCAGCTATTGAAGATGCAGCAGGAACCCCTGTCTATTTTGGGTGCTGTGGGCATGCACTTTCGCCGGTTGGCCACGGCCCGTATTCTGATGGATAACGGAAAGGGAGCTTCTGAGCTGATGCATTTATGTGGTCTGGGTGATTATCCTGCCCGGAAAACCATGTCGGCGGCAGGCCGCCTTTCCTCCCGGTTCTACGCAAAAGCGGCGGAGCTGGTCATGGAAACAGATCATCAGATCAAAACATCCTTTGACGATCCCCAGCGGCTTCTGGAGATGCTGATTTTGCGGCTGGCGCAGGAGGCTAGAAATGGTTAAGATTCGGGAAGCGATTGTTGTGGAAGGCCGCTATGACAAGAATACCCTTTCCCAGATCGTAGATGCGCCCATTCTGGAAACCTCCGGTTTCGGCATTATGAAGGATAAGGCCCAGCTTCGGCTTCTGCGCCGGGTAGCCCAGGCCCGGGGTCTGATCATTTTTACGGACTCCGATGGCGCGGGATTTGTCATTCGCAATTTTCTGAAAGGCGTTATTGAACCGAAGTACCTCAAGCACGCCTATATTCCCGATATTCCCGGGAAAGAGCGGCGCAAATCCGCACCCGGAAAGGAAGGGAAGCTGGGCGTTGAGGGTATGCGTCCGGAGATCATTCTGGATGCCCTGCGCCGCTGTGGCGCGACCATAGAGGGTGAAACAGTGCGCAGGTGCAGCCAGATCACGAAGCAGGATCTCATGGATTTAGGGCTCTCCGGGGGTGCGGGCAGCAGCGCCAGACGCTTGGCGTTGCTCAAAAAGTTATCCCTGCCGGAGCACATGAGCGCCAACGCCATGCTGCAGGCTTTGAATTTGTTATATACGCTGCCAGAATTGGAAGAATCGGTTGCAGCGTTGGAGAAAGACAATGGTTGATATCCAGGTTAAAAACTTAACAAAATTTTTTGTCATCGGCGAGAACTTACTGGAAGGCCTGTCCTTTGAAATCCAGGAAGGGGAGTGTGTAGCGATCCTGGGCCGTAATGGCTGTGGCAAGACCACACTTTTTAAAATCCTGACCGGTGAGATGGACTATGATGACGGCGAGGTGTTTGTGAATCCACACAAGCGCATCGGTCTGATCTCCCAGATTCCCAGATTTCCGGAGGGCTATGCGGTGGAGGATGTGCTGCGCAGTGCCTTTGCGCCGCTCATGGCAATGAAACGGAAAATGGAAGCGCTGGAAGCAGCCATGGCTGACGGTGTCACCGATGAACAGCTTCGGGAATATGACCGCTTGGGTGCTGCGTTCCAGGCGGGCGGCGGCTATGACATGGATGTGGAGGTCGATAAGATCTCCAACGGTCTGGGTATCACAGCGGCCCAGCGCCAGCAGCTCTTTGACAGCCTTTCCGGCGGTGAAAAGACAAGGGTAAACCTTGCCCGCCTGCTGCTGGAAAAGACGGACATTCTGCTGCTGGACGAGCCGACGAACCATCTGGATTTGAACAGCGTGGAATGGCTGGAGGGCTATATCAAAGCCTTTAAAGGCACGGTGCTGACTATTTCCCACGACCGCTATTTTCTGGACACTGTGGCTGACCGGATCATTGAGATCGTAGACGGTCACGGAGAATTCTATTCCGGTAATTACTCATTCTATATTGACGAAAAACAGGCCCGGTTTAATTTGCAGCTCAAGCAATATGAGCAGGAACAGGCAAAGCTGAAGCAGCTTGGTTATACGGTAGAGCGTATGAAGGGCTGGGGAATCAACAACCGGACGCTGTACCGCCGTGCTATGTCCATCCAGCACCGGATGGAGCGCATCAAAAAGACCGAAAAGCCTAAGACGGAAAAAACTATGAAGGCAACCTTCGGGGAAAAGGATTTTTCCGGCGATGTGGTGTTTGAAACCAAACGCCTGGCAAAGGCATTTGACGGAAGAAAACTGTTTTCAGATGTGGAGCTGACTGTGGAAGGCGGCGAACGGATCGCCCTTCTGGGCGACAACGGCACCGGAAAGACTACCTTTATCCGATGCCTGCTGGGCGATGAGGACTGTGAGGGTAAGATCAAATTTGGCCCAACGGTCAAATGGGGTTATCTGCCCCAGACCATTCGCTTTTCCCACCCGGAGCGTACCCTCTACGATACCATGCTCTATGAGAAGAACTGTACCCCACAGACGGCCAGAGACCGCCTGGGCGCCTTTTTGTTCCAGGGTGAGGATGTGTTCAAGACTGTTAGCAACCTGTCCGGCGGCGAACAGTCCCGGCTGCGGCTTTGTATGCTGATGGACGAAAAGATCAACCTGTTGATCCTGGACGAGCCAACCAACCATCTGGACATTGCTTCCCGGGAGTGGATCGAAGCAGCCATCGAGGAATTTGAGGGTGTGCTGCTGTTTGTGTCACATGACCGCTATTTTATAGAAAAGTTTGCCGAGCGGATATGGCTTCTGGAGGGTGGAAAGATCCGTGATTTCAAGTGCGGCTACAGCAAGTACCGTTCCATATTGGAGCATGAAGCTGCCGCCAAAGTACCTGCTGCCGCAGCGCCGAAGGTGAAAAAAGAAAAGCCGAAGGGCGGTACGAAGGATCTGGATAAGCTGATCCGCCGCTTGGAGCGGGAGATTGAGAAGCAGGAGCAGGTGGTCGCGGAGTATGACGGCAAGATCGATGCTGCCTCAGCTGACTATCAGGAGCTGACCCGTCTCCTTGGTGAAAAGGAAGAAGCTGAGATACTTCTGATGGATCTGATGGAACAGTGGGAAGCAGCTCAGGAATAAGCTTCCTGGGTTGACAGAGCCATCGTACGGGCCTATAATAGGGAAAGATTATGTGTAAGGAGAGGCAATTTATGAGTTCTTGTAATGGTAATTGCTCCAGCTGTGGCAGTGATTGCGCTGACCGCAAGGCTGAGAGCTTGCTGGCAAACCTGAATCCAAAGTCCAGTGTAAAGAAAGTGATCGCTGTTGTTTCCGGCAAAGGCGGCGTCGGTAAGTCTACCGTCACCTCCATGCTGGCTGTAGCCATGGCCCGTAAGGGCAAGCGGGTCGGTGTGCTGGATGCCGATATTACCGGTCCTTCCGCGCCTACTGCCTTCGGTGTGACAGAGTGCCAGGGCGCTACCGAGGAAGGCCTGTACCCCGCGCTGACCCGGGGTGGCATTCAAGTCATGTCCATTAACTTGCTGCTGGACAACAGTACCGATCCTGTTGTCTGGCGCGGTCCGGTGATTGCCGGCGCGGTCAAGCAGTTCTGGACCGATGTGATCTGGGAAGATGTGGATTATATGTTTGTGGACATGCCTCCCGGAACCGGCGATGTGCCGCTGACTGTATTCCAGAGCCTGCCTGTTGACGGCATTGTGATCATCACCAGCCCCCAGGACCTGGTCAGCATGATCGTTTCCAAGGCTGTAAAGATGGCAAATATGATGCATATTCCTGTCCTTGGCTTTGTGGAAAACTACAGCTATCTGCAGTGTCCCGACTGCGGCAGGAAGATCGAGGTATTCGGTCAGAGCAAGCTGCCTGAGGTGGCGGAAGCCTTCAATCTGCCGATTCTGGCCCGGCTGCCCATTGATCCTAAGGTTGCCGAAGCCTACGACAACGGTTTAATGGAAACAGTTGACACTGAGGCGATGTCCGGTGTTGTAACAGCCGTGGAGAATGCCTGATGAAGCCGCTGAACTGTCTGCGCTGCGGCACTGTTATGGAGTGTATGGGTCGTGAGAAGATACAGCTTGGAGAGGCAGGATTGCTTCTTGGTGATCTTCCACACCTGTTTGCCGGGGCATTGGAGCTGGAGATCTATACCTGTCCCCAGTGCGGTAAGGTAGAATTTTACCGCCCGAAGCTGACAAAGGGTGAGCTTGCAGGCTATTCCCATATGGATCTTCCGCAGAAGCAATGCCCCAAATGCGGAGAGACCCACGACTTTGATTATCCCAAGTGTCCCTACTGTGATTTTGACTATTACAAATAAAAAATGCACCATAGGATTCCTATGGTGCATTTACTGTTATGAATTATTCAGTGGTATAGTTATCGAAGTAGCCCTGGATATAGACGATGGGCGTACCCTTGTCGCCGGAACCGGAGGTCAGGTCGCACAGAGAACCGATCAGGTCAGTCAGACGGCGGGGGGTAGTACCTTGGGAGGCCATGTTGCCTACCAGGCTGGAGCCGTCCTTCTTGAGGATCTCAGCCTTAATGGCATCCTGCAGTTCCTTGCCGGAGAGGTTGGCAAAGTTGTTGTCAGCCAGGTACTTCATCTTCAACTCGTTGGGAGTGCCTTCCAAGCCTGCGGTGTAAGCAGGGGAGACGACTGGGTCAGCCAGTTCCCAGATCTTGCCGACAGGATCTTTAAAAGCACCGTCACCGTAGACCATTACTTCAATGTGCTTGCCGGTGACCTCCAATAGCTCGCGCTGGATATCTTCTACCAGGTCCTGGCAATCCCGGGGGAACAGCTTGATGGTATCCTCAGTAGCCTTGTTGGAACCCAACAGACCGTAACGGGCGTTGAAGCCGCTGCCGCCAATGGGATGGGTCATGATCTCGTCCATGCCGTAGACATTTTCAGCGCCGGCAGCCTTCAGAATCCGCTTGGTGCGCTGGCGGGTGTGAATATCACAGTTGAGCACATTTTTGGTGTAGTTCAGGATGGCCCTTGCATCATTGGCAAAGACGATCTCAACCTCGGCACCGCACTCGCGAACCAGGGAGGAGTAGTACTCCACATAGTCAACGCCTGTGAAGGGGTGCTTCACATAACCGAACAGATCACGGTACTGCTTCTCAGACAGCACATCCTTGTAAGGATCGACACCCTTGGCATCCATCATTTCAAAGTCGATCAGATGGTTGCCGACTTCGTCAGAAGGATAGCTGAGCATGATGACGACCTTCTTGCAGCCCTTGGCGATACCGCGCAGGCAAATAGAAAAGCGGTTACGGCTGAGAATTGGGAAAATAACACCTACAGTCTCACCGCCGAATTTGTTGCGGACATCCTGAGCAATATCATCCACACTGACATAGTTACCTTGGGCACGGGCTACGATGGATTCGGTCATAGCGACGATATCCCGGTCACGGGGTGCCAGACCATCCCCCTTCATGGCTTCCAGAATGCAGTTAGATACGATTTCGACCAGATCGTCTCCTTGACGGATCATGGGGGCGCGAATACCCATGGAAACAGTGCCGATCATTCTACTCATATAGAACACTTCCAATCAAAATAGGGTAGCGTTTGAACTGACGCTTATTACCTTGCTATTATAATACAGCAGGATGGATTTGTAAAACAAAAAGTGATAGAAAATGCGACAAAATTTTACAGCATACGGCTGACTACATACCAAATTATGACCAATACAACCAGTAGTGGGATATAGGCGATCAAAGCCTCTGCCGCAATGGATACGGCGAAGAGGCCGATATAGTTTAAGGCGAGTATAATTGCGGAAAGGATCGCGGTAGTCAGTACAGCCTTGGAAAGGGCCTTGCCCACAACGGTGGCGAAGAAAAATGTGTAGAAGGCGCCAATGAGAGGATTGACCGTAGCCAGTACTGCGCCCACAACGATTTTCAGAGCGCCCACCAGCAGAAGCAGGATCAACAGCCCCAATACGATGGTGGGGGCATAGGTTACAAGACCCTGGGGGAGATAAGTATTGAATGCCCAGGTGACGACCAGATGGGCTGCCATAGCCAGTACAATACCCAGACACCGGAAGAACAGCCAGCCGATGATCCGTTTTCCCTTAGGCAGAATGCCCTCAAACAGGTTTGACAGGAAGGCAAGGATAATCATGCTCAGAAGCTGAGTGCAGATAATGGTATAGTCGCTGCCGGCAAAAGAGAAAAAGGTCATCTCCGTACCGGAGAAGCTGACAAAGGGCAGGGGGGCTATGAAACGCTGATACCGGGCACCAAGACTGTAGAGCACAATGGTTGCGGCGTAGACAAAG
>JAZKYA010000053.1:0-4301 GCA_045611945.1 Faecousia sp.
CAGCAATTTGTTGGAGGAAGAAGGCTTTGAGGCTATCCCCCAGAGAAGAAATCAGCTGATTATGAGGGAGGAGAATTCCACCAACCCGGAGGTGGATTTTGCCGATATTTACCGGGGTGTTACCGCAGAAAACCAACTGGATTTTCTGAATTGTGCCGTACAGTGCGGATTGGGCGAGAGAAGTATGATCGGTTCTTTGATTAACAAGGACTATGGCCCCTTTATTCGCTACTGTTTCATCCTGACGGATGCCGAACTGCCTGCAACACCTGTAGTAACAGAGAAAATGTGCGATAACTGCGGCGAGTGCATCAAGGCTTGCCCCGGCAAAGCCATTGCGACAAACGGCGAAGTAGACGATTGGCGTTGCGCTGTATACTATAACGGTGCAAACGGCACCAAAAATCCCTTTATGCCGCCGGAAGCATTCAGTATGTTTGAAGATCGTATGGATATTATTAACGGCGTTGCAGAAATGGACGATGAAAAGGCAAAGGAAATTTTGCGCAGCATTTATTTCTACCCGCCTGCAAAACATTTCTATCGCAATTCCATTTGTGGCAGAGCTTGTGACCGGGCCTGTTATATCCATCTGGAAGAAAAGGGCTTGCTTGGCAAGAAGTTTGTCCGCAAATTCCGTGAAGGTGAGGATTGGAAGCTTAGCACCGATCAGTTCCTTACCGGTGAGCGTCAGGTGAGCTGGGTTATTAAGAGAAAAGAGGGAAATGGTAATGAAGGATAAAATCAAAATTGCCCTTATTGGCTGCGGCCGTTTTTGCCAATTTTTTGTGCCGCTGTTCAAGGCGCATCCTTTTGTGGAGGAGGTCTATGTATGTGACCAAAGACGGGAACGGGCGGAAGAGTATGCCCAGCGTTTTGACGTAAAGATCATTGACTCCTTTGAAGAGGCGCTTCATCGGGATGACATCAACGCCATCGGTATTTTCACTACACGTACCCAGCACGGCCCAATGGCGATCGCCTCCTTAAAGCACGGCAAGCACGTTTACAGTTCTGTTCCCTGTGCAACCAAAATTGAGGAGATCTTTGAAATTGAACGGCTGGTTCGTGAAACGGGACTTACCTATTCTATGGGTGAGACCGGTTATTATCGGGCAGCTACCTGTTTCTGCCGTCGGGAGTTTGCAAAGGGCACATTCGGTAAATTTGTCTATGCGGAATCTCAGTATAACCATGATATCCGCAATATGGAGCAGAGCTTCCGTAGTTCCGGCGGAGAAGATTGGAAGCAGTATGCCGGCATTCCACCTATGTATTATCCTACCCACTCCACATCTATGATCCTCAGCTCTATGCCGGGTGTATATGCGAAAAAAGTGGTAGCTTTTGGCTTCCGTGGCAGCCCACGAACAGATATCTATGGCACTGAGGGTCAGAATCTTTATGACAATCCGTTCTCGAACACAGCGATGCTGCTTGAACTGTCCAACGGCGGTATTGCCCGCGTCAGCGAAAACCGCTGCCTGGGTTGGCGCGCACCTGAGACTTATATTTCCCAGTTTTATGGCACAGATGGTGGTTATGAATTTTCCGTGGCGCATCACCACCTGGCACATTGGGATCCGGAGAATCCTGGCGCCGTCATTATGAAGGATGTTACCAATGAGCTTCAACCGGCCAATGTTGCGAAACTCATTTCTATGGACTATCCTTTGGCAATTCAGGCAATTGCCAACAGTGGTGGCCTGCTGGTAAATGTTCCGATCCCGGATGTGATCGGACAGGCGGCATCGGTAGAGACTTCTCCTATCCAGCCTGTGGAACGCCTGCCTGAGGAGTATAAAGCGCTGGAGAATGGTCATAACGGCACCCACCAGTTCTTGATCGATGACTTCTGCCGTGCGGTGGAAACCGGAAAGCTGTCTCCTACCAATATTTGGGAAGTAGCCCGTTACAATATTCCCGGCCTGCTGGCACACCAGTCTGCGTTGCAGGGCGGTGTGACGATGGATGTTCCGGACTTGGGCGAACCGCCGAAGGAATGGAAGGTTCTGTGGCAGGAGGATTGATTGCTGCAAAAAGCGGAGCGCCAGGCGCTCCGCTTTTATAATTTATAATTTCGGATATATTGAGACGGCGTAAGACCAAAGACTTTTTTAAAGTACCGAGTAAAATAATTTGGATCTGAAAAACCTGTGCGGCCGGCGATGACAGCAATGTCCAAATGACCAGCCTCGATCAGGGCGGCAGCATTGAGAATCCGTGTTTCCAGTACATATTGGTGCAATGATTTTCCAATGTTACGCTTAAATTCGCTGCTGATATAATTGGGATGAAAATGAAAATGCTCTGCAATCTTATGATTGTCCAACGGCTCGGCATAATGCTCCTGAATATAGGTTACGATTTGTGCGATATCGAGGAGATCCTCTTTGGGCTGCCGTTGCTCAGAGAGACGGGCAAGCTGTGTCAGTATGGAGGCAAGGATATAGGAGCACGCCTGCTTATGGAAAGCCATTTTCCGGGTATATTCCTGCTCCAGTTGGAGAAGGCTCTGCTGCAGCCCATAGGCGTGTGGAAAGAAATGGTAGGTGTTGAAGCAGGGTGCATTGGAAAATGTGATGCGGTCTGTTTGGGTGACATCTGCGCTGTTTGGGTGAAGCGGTGTAATAGGCATATCCAACATAGCGCGATCAAAGGTGAAGTCGAAGTTCACTATCAAATATGTGACATTGGACGGGAGGATAAGGTAGGGGCATTTTGCGTTGATATAAAGTGCACTGCCTACATTCAGTGTAAAAAGCTGCCCGTCGACCAAAATTTGTCCGTGACCGCCAAGTACGTAGAACAAACGGGCATCAACTGGCAAAAATGTAGGGAAGGTAGTATTTTTGCTGATTTCGAGATGTCTTACAAAGCGGGCAAATGGGCGTATGTCTTCTAAATGCAATCCGATCACCTATCTTTATTTTGTGCTAAAATACAAATATTTTATGCGTTGATTATACAGGATAACGGTCTTATAATCAAGAAAAAAGAAACCATAAAACAAACAAAAGGAGAGGTATTTCTATGATTACGCGCAAAAATGCACGGACAGCAAGAATTGCATTTTTTTCTGTTGTTCACGAAGTGTATTTTAAGCAATTTGATGGTTTGGAGGAGTCCTTAAATAATTATCACGCACAGACCGTCGAAATGGTGGAAAGCAATGCGGTAACCGTATTGGATTACGGTATCGTTGGATCCAATACAACGGCCTTTGAGACTGCGGACCGCATCAATGCTGACAAGGTAGATCTGATTATCTGCAATATGATCACATACGCAACATCTTCTGTATTTGCACCTATTGTGCAAAATACATCTGCACCCATTGTCTTGCTGGCACTGCAGCCCCGAAAAGGCTTGGATTATACAAAGGCATCTACCTTTATGCAACTGGAAAATGACAATGTCTGCTCTGTTCCTGAATTTACCGGTGTTGCCATCCGTATGAAAAAGCCTGTAACGGATGTTATTATCGGTCATCTGTATGGGGACGAAAAGGCGCAGAAGAAGCTGTCCCAGTGGTGCGATATTGCGAAGGTGCTGCACGATTTGAAGGGCGCACGCGTTGGCCTTATGGGTCATGTTTTGGAGTCTATGTACGATATGCACGCAGACCCCACTGCGATTTCTGCTGCGTTCGGTCTGCACGTGCCGCTTTTGGAAATCGATGATGTTGTCAGGGAATATCAGAAGGTTACGCCTGAGGAAATTGAAGCGAAAAAAGCGCTGATCCTGCAGGAATTTGAGACTCCTGATCCTAAGAGTGACCCCGTTACAATGAAACTGACAGGTGCGGATCTTCACAGAGCTGCCCACGGCGCAGCAGCGTTGGACAGATTTGTAGAAAAGTACCAATTAACCGGTCTTGCTTACTATTATGAAGGAATGGACGGTTCTATCCAGCGTGAGGTCGCAACTTCCTTTATTGTAGGTAACTCCATCCTCAATGCGCAAGGTATTCCCATGTGCGGCGAATTTGACATAAAGACGTGCGTTGCGATGCTGATTATGGATAGATTGAATATCGGCGGTAGCTTCGCGGAGTTCCATCCTTTCGACTTTGATGAAGATTTTATCTTAGTCGGTCACGATGGCCCGCACCATATTGCCATTGCTGATGGAAAACCCATTTTGCGTAGTCTTACCAAATTCCACGGCAAACCCGGCAGCGGTGCTTCTGTTGAATTCAAAATCAAAGAGGGCCCGATCACAATGCTGGGTATTACCCAAAATGCTGAAGGTGGCTTTAAGTTTGTGATCGGCGAAGGCTACTCCAAAAAGGGACCTAT
>JAZKYA010000054.1:0-4741 GCA_045611945.1 Faecousia sp.
AGAAAGCCTATGCTGCACCACCGTAAGAGCGGGCGGGGAGTTTGAGGGGGCGGCTTTGATTGCGGGAGCAATCAACTCAGCCCCCTCATAACCGACTTCTTTGGTTACTTTCTTGTTCGGAGACAAGAAAGTAACACGACCCTTTTTTACCGCACTGGCAGCAAAATAAATTATTTATCCTGTTGATCGGTCTTTCCTGTAGCAAAGCCTTTGGGGATCACTCCGCAAAGGCGGCGATGAACACGCCGGGGTTCTTGGCAAGCCAATCATGCATATCGCTTACCTTTACGGGCTTTGTCACGGTTGCGCCGCCCCAGGTGTCTTCCTTGTTTTCTTCCAGCCAAGCATCCTTTGCCGCCACATAGAAGCGCATCTGGTGGTCATTGACAGCGCTGCGCTTTCCGCCGTAGGGAGCGTAGAAGCCCTTGCCCAGGGTGATATCCACGCAGTCCTGCAGAACATTATATGCGGTGGGGTAGCGGCCTGCGCCCTGGCCGTAAAGGCTCTGGCGGCCGGAGGCGCTGCCCTCCAGGGTGATAAGGTTAAAGTTCATGGGCACGGCGGCTTCCAGCGCGCCGGCAGCGAACAGGGTAGGCTGTACATGGGCTCTTACGGTATCGCCGTCACAGATGCCCGTACCGATCAGCTTGCACACAAAGCCATGGGCCTTGAAGTTCTCCACATCGGCGGCGCTGATATGGCGGATGCCGGCGGTGGGAACGGTGGTTCCGTCCAGGCTGATGCCGAAGGCCACATTGGAGGAAATGACGATCTTGTTCCAGGTGTCGATGCCGTCCACATCGGCGGAGGGGTCGGCCTCAGCGTAGCCCAAGGCCTGGGCCTGCTTCAATGCCTCACCATAGCCAAGACCCATACGGGTCATGTTGTCGAGAATGTAGTTGCAGGTGCCGTTCATGATGCCGTAGACCTTGGTAATGGTCTGAGCTCTTCTTGCCCGCTCCAGCTCAGACAGCCAGCAGATGCCGCCGCCGACGGCAGCGGTGGACCGGAACAGGATACCCTTTTCCTTTGCCAGGGGAATCAGCTCGTCATAAAAGCCGTTGACCAGGGCCTTGTTGGAGGTAACGATGTTCTTGCCTGCCTCCATAGCGGCTCTTACAAATTCATAAGCCGGATGCAGGCCGCCCATGGCCTCCACCACCGTATCGATTTCGGGATCGTTTACAATGTCGGCAATGTTGTGGACTGCCTTTGCGTCAGGCAGGTCGATGTCCTCCAGGCACAGCACCTTGCTGACCTTGATCCCCTCCACTGTCTTTGTCAGATCGTACAGGCCCTTACCCACAACGCCGAAACCCAACAGACCGATGTTCATATATTTTCCTTCTTTCCATATTTGGTATAGCTACAAGTGTTCTCCACAGAAAAACACTTGCTTTTTTCTCGCAAACAGTATATCATATAGAAAACCAAATTGCAACAATGGCAAAAGCCCTGTAAATGCGGCGAAACCGCCGAAATTTTTGTGCAATTTGCCACGAAAATACAGCAAAAGCCTCCCTCTGATGAGGGAGGTGGCCCGCCAAAGGGGGGTCGGAGGGAGGGAGACCCTACATTTCCCTCCCACAGTCAGCCTGTTTGGCTGACTGTGGGAGGGGGCTGTACAGCTACAAAATTGCGGAGGTATTCCTATGCGCTACCATTCTACCCGAAGTTTGAAAGATCCCATATCCGGCGCCCAGGCTGTGATTAAGGGCCTTGCCCCCGACGGCGGCCTGTACATGCCTGAATCCATCCCGGCCTTTGACTGGCAGGCCTGCCTTCGCCGTGATACCTACGGCATGGCCACCGCCATTCTGTCCGCCTTCTTAGGAGACATTCCCAACATGGAAACTCTGGTGCAGAAGGCCTACACCGGCAAATTCTCCGCTGAGGGCCTGACCCCCACCGCTTTCGTAGGCGGTTTTTCCGTGCTGGAGCTGTTCCATGGCCCTACCTCCGCTTTTAAGGATGTGGCCCTGTCCATGCTGCCCCAGCTTCTCACCGCCGCCCGGATCAAGGAGGGCTTTGCCGACGACATACTGATCCTCACCGCCACCTCCGGCGATACGGGCAAGGCCGCTCTGGAGGGCTTTAAGGATGTTGACGGCATCAAGATCTGCGTATTCTACCCCGACGGCGGCGTCAGCCCCGTCCAGCGGGCCCAGATGGTCACCCAGGAGGGTGGCAATGTAGCGGTCTGCGCCGTCAAGGGCAATTTTGACGATGCCCAGACCGGCGTGAAGAATATCTTCAACACCGTCCGCAGCGTCAGCGCCGGGGCCCTGTCCTCCGCCAACTCCATCAACATCGGCCGCCTGGTGCCCCAGATCACCTACTACTTTAAATCCTACGCCGACCTGCTCAGCGCGGGCAGGATCGCCCTGGGGGACGAAGTGAACTTCTCCGTTCCCACAGGCAACTTCGGCGATATCCTGGCAGGCTACCTGGCAAAGCTGCTGGGCCTGCCGGTGGGCAAGCTGATTTGCGCCAGCAACGCCAACAATGTGCTGACCGACTTTATCCGTACCGGTACTTACGACCGCCGCCGGGATTTGCATAAGACCCTGTCCCCCAGTATGGACATTCTGGTGTCCAGTAACTTAGAGCGTCTGCTGTACCTGCTCAGCGGCGATACGGCCCAGGTGGCTTCCTATATGGCCCAGTTGAACTGCGACGGCAGCTACACTGTCAGTGATGGGCTGCTTGCCAAGATCCAGGACCTGTTCTGGGCCGGCTGCTGCGACGATGCCGCCGCCCAGGCCGCCATCGCCCGGGTTTGGAAAGAAAACCGCTACCTCTGCGATCCTCACACCGCCACCGGCTGGCAGGTTGCGGAAGATTATGTAAACCAAACCGGTGATACCCGGCCCATGGTGGTGCTGTCCACCGCCTCGGCCTATAAGTTCCCGGCGGCGGTCCTTTCCGCCATCGGCGGCGATGTTTCCGGCGACGAATTCGCCCAGCAGGAAGCCCTGGAAGCGCTGGCCTCCGTTCCCATGCCCCAGAACCTCCGGGGACTGAAGCAAAAGCAGGAGCTGCACACCACCGTCATCGACAAATCCACCATGCTCTCCTATGTCCAAAACCTGAGGTTCTGATCCCAATGCCCTCTCCTTGAGGAGAGGGTGGCCCGCAGGGCCGGGTGTGGTGTTACAAGCTTCCACGCCGGGCAACAAACAAGGAATAACTATTATGAATCAAATACATAACCCCCACCTGAAAGGTAATGCCAGAACGCTTCGTAAAAACATGACGAAAGAAGAACGGCATTTGTGGTATGATTTTCTGAGAGAATTGCCGGTGATGATACACCGCCAAAAAGTGATCGGCAGTTACATCGTGGATTTCTATTGTGCCGCCGCCAAGCTTGTAATTGAGCTGGACGGTTCCCAACACTATGAAGAAAAAGGTATCATTACCGATACCGCAAGAGATGAATACCTGCGCGCTTTGGGGCTTACCATCCTGCGGTATTCCAACAGGGAAGTGAATCAGCAGTTTTCCAGCGTGTGTGAAGATATCCTAAATCATTTACCTTGATACCACCTCATCCGTCACGGCTTACGCCGTGCCACCTTCCCCTCAAGGGGAAGGCTTGGGTGTGTGCATCTATAAAACAGAGAGGAACATTTACTATGAACAAAGTAACCATCCGGGTGCCGGCCACCACCGCCAACCTGGGCCCCGGCTTTGATGCCTTCGGCTGCGCCCTGAACCTATATACCGATGTGACTTTTGAGGAAACGGACTTTGGCCTGGAGATTACCGGCTGCGACGAGGAGTTTGCCGGCCCTGACAACATGGCCTACACCGCCTACTGCGCGGTGCTGGCATCCTTGAGCGAGGAAGTCCGGGGCGTCAAGATCCATATTGAAAGCTCCATTCCCATTTGCCGCGGTCTTGGTTCTTCCGCCGCGCTGCTGGTGGCAGGCGCTATGGGCGCCAATGTGCTGCGGGGCAGCAAGCTGTCCACCCAGGGCCTGCTGAATATTACCAACGCCATGGAAGGCCACCCGGACAACCTGGCCCCTGCCTTCTACGGCGGCCTCACCGCCTCCATGGTAGATAACGGCCTGCCGGTGACCGTCAATTTCCCCCTGCACCCGGATTGGGAATTTCTGGCCCTTGTGCCGGACTTCACCCTGTCCACCCCCAAGGCCAGAGCGGTGCTGCCCAAGGATGTATCCCGCGCTGATGCCATCTACAACATCTCCCACGGCGCTATGGTGCTGAAGGCCCTGGAGCTGGGCGACGAGAAGCTGCTGCGCAATGCCATGCAGGACAAGCTCCACCAGAACTACCGCCGCAGCCTGATCCAGGACTATGAGACTATCGAAGCATTGGTTCGCACCACCGGCGCGGCCTTCTGCCTGAGCGGTGCCGGCCCTACCCTGCTGTGCATCACCCGCAATGAGGATCTGGAGCAGAAGCTGAAAGAAAAGCTGCCCACCGTCACGAAAGCAAACTGGGAAGTGCTTCCCCTGCACATCGACTTCGACGGCGCAAGAATCATCAAATAACCCAAGAGCCTGGTGTCCCCACCAGGCTCTCACTCCTTTATACGGGTCTGTACAAGTCGTAGCGCAGTGCTTTTGTAGGTCGTGTTACTTTCTTGTCTCCGAACAAGAAAGTAACCAAAGAAGTCGGTTATGAGGGGGCTGAGTTGATTGCTCCCGCAATCAAAGCCGCCCCCTCAAACTCCCCGCCCGCTCTTACGGTGGTGCAGCATAGGCTTTCT
>JAZKYA010000055.1:0-3475 GCA_045611945.1 Faecousia sp.
TATATAATGTATAGGAATTACAGCTTTATCTCTATCTCAACGCCAGCGGGAAGGTCCAGGCTCATCAGAGCTTCGACAGTCTTCTGGTTGGGGTTGAGGATATCGATCAGTCTCTTGTGGGTTCTGCGTTCGAACTGCTCACGGCTGTCCTTGTACTTATGAACAGCGCGAAGGATGGTGACGACTTCCTTCTTGGTGGGCAGCGGGATGGGGCCGGAAACAGCGGCGCCGTTGCGCTTAGCGGTCTCCACGATCTTAGCAGCGCTGGAGTCGATGAGCTGATGGTCATACGCCTTCAGTCTGATGCGGATCATTTCCTGGTTTGCCATGGTTTGTTTTCCTCCTTGAATATCGTACTCAGTTTGCGTAGATGTCTGGGTACGGTCGAACTGTTTTGTTCACGCCTCCGTGCGTATCATTCCAGGCCAAGAAAAATGGCCGACACGAGGCCGACCTTTCCCCTGCCGCAGCGATATACGCAGCGCAAACAGAAGCAGTTCAGCCGCCCGATGACCGGACATACTCCGCAGAAGTTACCGTCTTTCGACGCAATCTCCTGCATCATCGCAGTGCACGCGCAGAATTCCCCTACACGCGCCCGATTATCTTACCACTGATACGGCTGTTTGTCAAGTATTATTTCAGAAAAAATCACAAAAATTTCTATGTATTTTCAGTGATTTCGCAGAATCTATTTTTCTGGCGTAAGGGGAGGTTTCTACCCCTCCCCATGGCAATTCTCATTGCTTTCGGCCCTGGCAAAATTCTCTTCGCTCAGAAATTTTACCACCGACGCAAGAACCTACTTTCTCTCATCTCGATCATATTTGGGCAATGTTATAAAAACCATTTCTTCTTCCGGATTCTGCTTCTCCCATTGACGAATATAGTCTAACAGATTTTTTGTTTCCTGATCAATGTATGTTGATTTTTCTTTTACAAACTGCATAGTATCACCCCTATGACATTATAATATAATTACTCAATTATATCTACTCGCAAAATGCACAAATATATACTTGAGTAAGTATACCCATTCACATCTACTTATGCTAGTATATTTTCAAGGATGTGATGTAGATGCCCCGATACACCGATGCGCAAAAAGAAGCGACGGCACGATACAACAGAAAGAATTACAACCGCATCAATATCGTCGTACCAAAAGGCAAACGGCAGATCATCAAAGACTTTGCCGCCAGTCAGGGTAAAAGTCTAAACCGCTTTATCTGCGAAGCGATTGAAGCGCAAATGCATAATAAAAACGAGTGATTCCAGTTCTAAGTATCTGTGAAACCACTCGTTTTATCTATATCTATTATCCCTTATATCTTGGTTCGCAGGTCAGATTCACGCCCAGGCGCTTGAAAGTCTTTTCATCCACTGCCGACAGTATCACGCTGGAATGGACTTCACAGCCCCGGAGCTTGTTGAGTTGTTCCATGGCCTGCTCCGCCCGGGGATCGGTGGCGGCGCAGATGGAAAGGGCGATGAGAATTTCATCGGTGTGTAGCCGGGGGTTCCGGTTGCCGAAATGATCCACCTTCAGATGCTGGATGGGGTCAATAACGCTGGGAGAGATCAGATGCAGCTCGTCCTCCAGGCCCGCCAGGTATTTCAGCGCGTTCAGCAGCAGCGCCGCGGAAGCGCCCAGAAGGTTGGAGGTTTTACCGGTAATGACCGTCCCGTCCGGCATTTCCATGGCGGCGGCAGGTTTTTCGGTCAGTTCTGCCTTTTTCAGCGCGGGCGCTACCACACGGCGGTCCTCCGGGGAGACACCGGCCTTCTTCATCAGCAGCTCCAGCTTGCGGACCACATCCTCGGCGATCTTGCCCTGCTTGAGATCGCACTGGGCGGCATAGTAGCGGCGGATGATCTCCTGGCCACTGGCCCTGCGGGTTTCGGCATCATCCGTAATGCAGTTGCCCACCATATTCACGCCCATATCTGTGGGGGATTGATAGGGACACCGGCCCAGGATCTTTTCAAACATGGTCACCAGCACCGGGAACGCTTCTACATCCCGGTTGTAGTTGACGGTGGTCTCATTGTAGGCTTCCAGATGGAAGGGGTCGATCATGTTTACATCGCTGAGGTCAGCGGTGGCTGCTTCATAGGCAAGGTTCACCGGGTGGTTGATGGACAGGTTCCACACAGGGAAGGTTTCAAACTTGGCGTAGCCTGCCTGGACACCCCGCTGATGCTCATGGTAGAGCTGGCTCAGGCAGGTGGCCAGCTTGCCGCTGCCGGGGCCGGGCGCGGTGACCACCACCAGTTCCCGGGTGGTTTCGATATATTGATTTTTGCCGAAGCCATCCTCGCTGACGATGCGGGCTGTATCAGACGGATAACCGGGGATATCATAATGATGGTACACCCTCACGCCCATGCTCTCCAGCCGGGCCTGGAAAGCTTTCACCGTGGGCATTTCCTGGTAACGGGTCAGCACAACGCTGCTAACATACAGACCGAAGCCCCGGAACACATCCAGAAGCCGGATCACATCCCGGTCGTAGGTAATACCCAGGTCCCCCCGGATCTTATTCTTTTCAATATCCGCCGCGTTGATGGCAATGACCATTTCCACCTGGTCTTTGAGCTGCAGCAGCATCCGCAGCTTACTGTCCGGCCGGAAACCGGGCAGCACACGGGACGCGTGGTTATCGTCATACAGCTTGCCGCCAAACTCCAGATACAGCTTGCCGCCGAACTGGGCGATCCGCTGGCGGATATGCTGGGACTGCAAAAGCAGATATTTTTCATTGTCGAATCCGATTCTATTCATAAGAAGGCCTCGCTTCCATTAAACAAAATACCTGTTTATTATATAAGAAAAACGAAAAAATAGCAATGCTTATTCACACAAAAACTTCTGGGGGCTATAATTCTTTTGACTTACCCCCGAAACCATGGTACGATGAAGAAAATCAAGAAGGAGGAACACTATGAATCCTTTTTCCAGAACGGAATTGCTGCTGGGCAGCGATGCCATGCAGAAGCTGAAAACTTCCCGGGTGGCCGTATTTGGACTGGGCGGTGTGGGCGGCTATGTGGTGGAAGCCCTGGCCCGGAGCGGCATCGGCGCGTTGGACCTCATTGACCACGACACCGTCAGCCCCACCAATATTAACCGGCAGCTTCTTGCCCTCCACTCCACCATCGGTATGGACAAGGCGGAGGCTGCCAGAAACCGGGTGCTGGACATCAACCCTGCTGTCACAGTTACCGTCTACAAGACATTTTACGGTCCGGACACTGCCGGGCAGTTCGATTTTTCCCAATACGGCTATATCGTCGATGCCATCGATACGGTCACTGCCAAGCTGGCGCTGATCGCCAGCGCCAAGGCTGCCGGCACGCCCATTATCTGCTCCATGGGTACGGGCAACAAGCTGGACCCCGGCAAATTCCAGATCGCCGACATCTCCAAAACCTCCGTCTGCCCTCTGGCCAGGGTGATGCGCAAGGAGTGCGC
>JAZKYA010000056.1:0-3237 GCA_045611945.1 Faecousia sp.
AAGAATCATATTAAACTGGCAGACCTGCAGCATTTGAATGGCAAGCCCCTTCCAGTTGATGGCCCCTTCAAAGGTCAGCCCCATACCGCAGTTGAAAAAGATCAGGCCGGAACAGGCAACTGCCGCAAATACAAACATCACGTTCTGCCATTTGCGGTTTAATTTGCTGACGAGATAGGCACTCCCTGCCAAAAGGGCGAAGGAGCTCACCAGTATGACGATATGCTCTATACAAAAAGTAACCATAAATTACTCCACCGTAATTTGGTAGGTACAGGTAACAAGATACCCGTTTTCCATTATTTTAACTGATATAGTGTGAGTTCCAGGTTTGTCCGTAGTGAAGTTATAAATATGACTGTACTCCAATCGGATTCTCTGGGTATGGCCATCCTCGTACTCCAGCAGAAGAACACCGTTCTCCACACTCAGCCGGTCGCCTACTTTATATTCGGTCTGGGGCAAAGTTACCAAAGAAATTTTTTTCAGTGGCGATATAAGATGAGGCACTTCTTTAATAGTGACGGTAAAACTAAATGTATGCTCTTTGTAGGTGACAGTGATATGCTGTTCTTCTTCAGCGAATTCGCTGTTAAAACCAGAAAATTCACATTCTTCCGGGCCGACGATATACTCCGTGCCGTCGTAGAGAGTGATTCCAAGCTCCAAGCCTGTATAACTGGGCTTATCACCAATATAGTATACCAATTTTTCTGGCCAGGCTATCAACTCAATATTTGCAATAGCCCGACCATCTACAGCAGTGGCTAAACTGATAACAACAAAAACAATAATAGCAATGACAAGTATAGTCGAAGGAATCATCCACCATCGTAGCTTCGAGTGCTTTTCCGTTTTGTCTAAATAATCGGAGCGTCTTTTGCGACTGCGTTTATATGCTTTGCTCATATAGTAATTCTCCATATTGTATTCAAATAAGACATTTATTTAGATAGTCTCTCTGCACCTGTGATTTTACACAGGCGCAGAGAGAAATGGGATATTATTAATATGCTACATAGGGAATCTTATTATTAGCGCGGTCAGCTTTGTAAGCATCAATGCCATAGCCACTGGTGTGGCCGTTGGGATACCAAGTGTGGCTGCAGGTTCCGCATTTTTCCATAGACCATACCTTATATTTTTTAATGGACAGATCAAGAACGGAGGAAAATGGCTTGTAAGTTTCGCTTACGCCTTCTGTTACAGACGCAGAGGCAGAACCGTCATACTCCTGCACGATGCCGGCATTGAAAACGCCCGTGTCAGTACCGACGGTGTGGAGCGTATTGTTGCTTTGTGCTGCGTCAAGTGCCAAATCCATACCAACTCCGTAGATAGCACTCATCTTATTGGCGATAGAAGACGTGATCCAGTTGTATTGCTTGGTAGTACCAGTGAGATTGATGGTTCCACTGGCAGGGGTATCACAGAAAATACCGTAGCCAATAACCTTCTTGCTGGTGTTGGTGGTAACGGCGTAGCCGTTCTTGTCCTGAATAGTTATTACATTATGGAGTGTCAGTGTAGACATATTGTGTACAAAGATATTTGCGTAGACGCCACCTTCAATAACGCTATCCCTGATAGCATACACAGCCTTGCTGGGGGTAAAGACTGGGGCGCGGAAACCGGAAATATAGGAATTGGTGATCTTCGCGTTAGCGGCATTTAGTCTTACGCCATCCCAGCCTTCTTTTTCGGTTATATAAAGGTAATTGGAGCCCCAAAGCTTTGTAGCAGAACCAAACTTAACATCACTGTAGACAGGACCGCGCAGGATGACATTATCCATTGTGCCGTTAATGCTCATCAGGGAAGACTGATAGGCAGATGTCTTTCCGTTGGTAAAGCCGGTAGCATCAATCTCGTGCATATTTCCGTAAATGCTATCGAAGTATTTGACAACAAAAACGCCAGCGGTAGTCTTGGTTTCTGTGGAATAACCTTGGCCCAGGACAATGTCTTCCAGGAGAACGATGCTGGCGGAGGTGCTGTTGGGAAGGTCTAAGTTATCGTTTGCAGTGGTAATATTGGTAGCTGCAACAAGCTTTATGGGAAGCTCGGTCATAGCACCGCCGTCGATGCCAATCTTAATAATATAGTTGCCTGCTGCCTCACCAACGAGGCCGCTGTAGGATGTGCTCAAGGAACTGAGTTTTTCTCTATCGATCATACTACTGCCATTGCTGCTCCAAACCTCCAGATAAATGGTCTGGTTGGTCAGGTTCTTCACACTATCAAACAGATAGTCCGGAGTAAATGGATTGGCATTACCAATATGATAAATGAACTTATTCTCGCTGGGCTTCACAAGCTTGGCATCGAGATCAAAGCTCTGATCGGTGACATTAATCAGTTTTACCTTATAGGTAACGCCGCTACCGACAGAGCCACACTTTACAGAAAGAGTTTCATAGGCATTATTGGTAAAGGTATTGGCAAGGATAGACAACTGGTTGTTGCTGTAAGACATATTGGGAGCATCAACCGTGATTGCTTCGTCCAGTTCAATGTCGGCATCAGGGTAGTTCAGCACCAAAGAGGGCTTAAAGCTCCAGCTGTTGTTTTCAGCAGGCTTATAGGGAAGGGTAATTACCGTAGTGTATACGGTTTCGCTTACCTCATCCTCGTAACTGACAGTCAGACCGACATTTGCACTAATATCGACCATTACATTGACCGCCTTAACGCCGTAGACATTAACAGTCTTGGTAACGCCCTGAATCTTTGCGATAATGGTGCCGGCAAATGCCGTATTATCGTCTGCATAGCGGGTTATCTTGAAGGTGCCCGAATCTGCGTCTGTGCAGGTGATGGAGCTGCCTTCGCCCACAGACCACTTGGTGCCTGCGGCAATGATCGTTTCGCGCTCCTTGTTGAAATATTCCAAAACAGACATGGTGATGGTATCGGTATAATCCACAGCTACATAGAGATCGTAGTCGTCGCCATTGGGAACCAGCTCAATCTTTTTCTGGGTGAGTGCGCTGCCGGAGAGGGTCATATTTGCAACCTCGGAAGCAGCGGAGTAGTCCAGGTAGCAAATAATCCGGTCGCCTTCCTTATCAATTACAGCGTTTTTGCCGTTGGGGGCGTCCTTAACATTGCAGTCTACCCGATTGGGAAGGGTGATCGTACAGTTGGAGGAAATGCAGTCTGCGCCGAACATGGTTTCCAGCAGCTCTTCCTCTGCATTAATATACAAAGCAGCAGCTCTGGCAAACAGCAGGCTGT
>JAZKYA010000057.1:0-11485 GCA_045611945.1 Faecousia sp.
GCTGTTTCAAAGGCATTACGGCATGGGAGACAACCAGTACGAAGAAGAAAAGCGAATGGCGAACCGTTTTGTGCTGGAGCGGTTTGACCAGATGCAGGCCATGGTACAGCAGGCGCAGGACCCTGTGTTTGCCGGTTTGCAGCTTGCGGTTCTGGGCAACTACCTGGATTTTGCCGCCCTGCAGGGGAATGTCAGCTTTGAAAAGCTGGAGGATATGCTGAAAGAAGCCCTGGAAATGGAACTGGATCAGCAGGTTTATGAAAATCTGAAAGCAGATCTGCAAAAGGGAAAGAAGCTTCTGTACCTGACAGATAACGCAGGAGAGATCGGTATGGACAGGATCTTTGCAGAAGCCATCCATGAAGCCTACCCACATTTGGAGATCACCTTCTGCGTCCGTGGGGGCAACACCGTCAACGATGCTACCCGGGAGGACGCGAAAATCGTGGGTATCCCCTTCCCTGTCATTGACAATGGTAACCTGGTCAGCGGCACCGAGCTTTCCATGCTGGGCCCGGAGGCAAAGGCCGCCATGGACAGCGCTGATGTGATTCTTGCCAAGGGCATGGCCAATACCGAGACGCTCTACGGCAGCGGCTACCCCATCTACTATGCTTTTTTGGTAAAATGCGTCCGTTTTGTGGAGGCTTTTGGAAAACCGCTGATGACCCCAATGCTGGTAAAAGAACCGTAAAAATACCCGCCGGGATAAGCGTGATGTCCCTAACGGACATCACGCATCGAGATAAATCCCTTGCGGGATTCTAGATATACTGCTGACGCGGTACGATATGCCTGTGACTCGATATGTTTGCTTTGCAAACAAGGGATTTATCTCCTATCGAATTGCCGCATGGCGGCAATATATCGAATACGAGCAGAGCGAGGATATATCGAGTCGGCCAAGCCGACATATCGGTAAAAAGAAGAGCAAGCGGAAAAGTTTTTCTCATCTTTCGTTTGCTCTTTTATTTGTATTTTAGGGATTTGTATCTTCTGCGTTCGTAGGCGGATCACCCAATATTTTTGCGGCGTTGCTGTTTACATAATTCCAAGAACGGAAATCCTCCGGCTTAGCACACCAACGGTTGACAAGATAAAACTCTGCGGTATCAGCAATGTCCCTGTGTTCATATTCATTGGATAGCTGCGCTAGTTTTGCCAGATAAGGAACAGCGCCATTTCCCAGAGAGTCCAAATATTCCACATCCACTGTTTCCATCTTTCCGGACAGATAGGCATTCACATTGTATTTGGCTACTTGTGTATCTACATCCGCCCAGCTGACTGCCGCGCCAATGAGCAGGGCTGTGACCAGCACCGCTTTCATATACGGCAGCCTGGGCACAAACAGCCATACAGATACCAGCGCCGTTACGATACCCAGGAAAACCATAACTACCTGCGTCAGCAGCCGCAGCCGGGTCAGACCAAAGCTTTGGATATAAAGGATCATCTTTGCGCTGGCGGCAGCTACCAGAAACAGCGTAACGATGCCGATAAACAGGCAAAGCAGACGGGTAAACAGGGGCGCGGTTACTTCCTTTTTGCACAGTGACAGGCTGAAAATAATAATACTCAGATTGATGGCGCACAGCCATGTCATCTCAAAGAATCCCCGGCGGGCATATTGGGCCAGGGTATAATCCTCCGGCAGCACACCGGCAAAGCCGCCGGTGAAGTAAGCAAGCTGGCTTACAAGATAGGCGCAGTACACAAGGCAGACGGTGATCAACAGGGTGTTGACAGTCAGCGCAGACATACCCTTCCGGCCTTTTGCGGGGGCGGATCTTACATCCATGTACCGCAGCGCGGCGTTGCGGGTATACAGCACAAAGGCAAGGCATCCGCCAAATAATACCGTAAGGATGATTTCCTCAAGGGAGAATTCCGGCAAATAGCGCAGCATACCCTCAAAGGCCGCGTCCGCCTGGATCAGCAGGGGGACAATGATCAGCAGTACCGGTACGGCAATGCCCAGGCCCAGCAGCACCGCGCCGCCTGTCTGCCCGATGCTGCCGCTGCGGCGGATGGCCGCGCCCAGACCCCGGCTGGAGGCAGGCAGTTCACCCACGCCAAGGCCGCAAAGGGTCTCGAAGGCGTCCAGCACAGAACGGATACCGCCGGTATGATACCGGTTCTTCCCTGCCAGCAGAGACAGGCCCAGATTGGTGCTGATAAACAGAAAGCACAGCATGACCAGTTTCACAAAACCGTCATCTGACCGGGCGAAGGAAGCGGCAGTCACCATGCTCAGCGCCAGCAGCGACGCGCTGTACGCCGTTGGCCTATGGCCGCAGCAGATCAGATACGCGCCGCTGCAAAGGATGCAAAGGATATAGGCAGCGGCAAAGCCCAAATGAAAACCGCCAAAGATCACACAGTTTGCCATCAGCAGGCACACCGCCAAAAGTACGGTACCGAAGATCAGCTCCCGCTTTCCTACGGGAAATGTTCGTCCTTTTTGTTCCATTGGTCAGTCCTCCCTGTATTCCAAAAGGTCGCCCGGCTGGCACTGCAGCTCCCGGCAGATCGCCTCCAGGGTACTGAAACGCACTGCTTTGGCCTTTCCGGTCTTTAAAATCGAAAGGTTGGCAGGGGTCAGGTCAATGCGGGAGCAAAGCTCCAAGGAGCTCATCTTCCGCTTTGCCAGCATAACATCCAGATTCACAATGATCGCCATAGCAGCCTCCTAAATGGTAAGGTCATTTTCCTCCCGCAGCTCCACGGCGGCGGCAAGAATGTTTTTTACCAGGCTGACGGTCAGCGCCAGAAATGCCATAATAACCACCATAAAGATCAGCGGCTGGTAGAAGCAGGCGGCAGGCAGACAGATCAGGCTGACACCGGCGCAGCACCAGCGGATACGGCGGACATAGCGCACATTGGCTTGTACAAAGACCTCTTTTTGCAGCAGGTTACGGATGATCTTCTCAATACACCACAGGGCATACAGCACAACGGGCACGCACAGATAGAAGCCAAAGGAAACTGCGGCCGCACCGTGGAGGCCCAGAGGACGAAGCCCTTGATACCAGGCAAGGAGCCTGGGAAAGGTAAAGATCAGGACGGTGACAGCCAGCGCGATCACGCGGTTGCACCACAGGGTAAATTTAGCAGATAACTGCGAAGTCATAGAAAACACCTCCACACAGGTAGAGATTACCATATAAATTATTGAATGTCAATAATTATTTATTGAGATGTAAAAAGAATAGTATAGTAATAGGGCGTGCTGCAGAATCTTGCAGCACGCCCTTGCGGATATTCAGCTCATAGCGTTTTCGTAGGTAGGAACCTCATCAGCCTCGCCCACATCAAAATAGCGGTCCAATATTCCCTTTGCAACGGCACCCATGGCGCTGCCGCTGCCGGCCTTTTCACCGTAGACCGCAATGGCGATCTGGGGCTTCTCAGCCGGCGCAAAGCATACGAAAGCACCGTTATCATCCTGGTTTCTGACGCCGGTCTGGGCCGTACCGGTCTTGGCGCAGACTTGAATGGGGTAGTTAAAACCAAAAATATTGAAGGCAGTACCCTTCATTTTGGCGTCTGCATGGTGGGCAACCATCTGCATACCTTCCTTATAGGAAAGATATGCGTCATTGGGAATGTCCATGACACTGGCTATCTGGGGAGCATTTTCCAAGACCAGGCTGCGGTAGTCGGTGGATACCACACGGTTGAGGAATGTGGCGCTGTACCGGGTGCCGCCGGTGGCCAGGGTGGATGCATACACGCAAAGCTGCAGGGGGGTAAACCGGTGGTCAGACTGACCGATGGCAGCTGTCAGCGCGTCGGCGGCAGTCCAGGCCTGCTGATCTTTTTCATAAAGTGATTTTTTTGTCTCCGGATTGGCCCGGCGGCCCTGGTTTTCCGGCAGTTCAATGCCTGTCGGCTCGCCCAGGCCCAGGCCCTTGGCGGCGGCATCCATATATTCCCAGGAGAAGCCCTTCATATCGGCCAGCTCATAGAAGAAGTAGTTACAGGAAACACACAGGGCCTCTTTGGCGTTAATATGGCCGTGGGTGGTGCCGGCTGAGGTGAAGGCCAGACAGGATGCTTTAAAGCCCGCGGTTTTCCAGTATTTCAGAAACTCACCCAAGTCCTCGATCTTGGATTCCATATTGATCACATTTGCCTGTATGGCGGCAATGACCATGGTCATCTTAAAGGTAGAGCCGGGGGGATAAGCGGCGGATATGGCCCGGTTGTAAAGGGGTTTCAGAGGGTCTTCTTTCAGTGTGTCATAATCCTCCCGGAAGGTGGCCAGGTTATAGGTGGGATAGCTGGCGCAGGCCAGGATCTGCCCCGTGTTGGGGTCCATCACCACCACAGCACCACCTTCAACCTCCTTGCCCTTGGCCTCCGGATCGGGGTCATCCCGCAGGGAAATGATGGTCTTGGCAAGCTCTTCCTCAGCCACCTGCTGCAGGTCAATGTCAATGGTGACCTCCACATTATTGCCTGCCACAGGAACCTTTTTATATTCCGACTTTACAAGGGTGCCGTCGGGCATCATGGTGTCCTCACGGATGCCGTCGACGCCGGCAAGATACTCCTCAAAGGCCAGCTCAAAGCCGCTCTGGCCTACCTTGGCATCCATGGAGTAGCCCTTTTCCTTATAGTAGTCCCACTGCTCCTGGCTCATAGCGCCTACATAGCCTAAGATATGGGAAGCGTATTCTGTATGGTATTCCCGGACGGTGGACGCCTCCACATTCAGACCGGGGATGTTCAGTTCCAGAATAGCGGCGCGCACTTCGTCGGAAGCGTCCTCGATGAATATATAGTTGGGCAGGTTGACGCAGTCACGCAGGGTCATTTCATAGCGGATACCCAGTACCAGCCGGGCCTCCTCGTCGGTCCATTCCTCGGGAAACCGGTAGCTTTCCCGAAGCTGTTCGATCAGCAGCGGCGCGGCAATGTCGGAGTCCAGGGCGCTTCGGTTTTGGAGGAAGGTCTGGAAATAGCCCTGCCATGCGGAGTTGTATTCCTCCAGGGTGTAGGTAAAGGGCCGCTCCTTGGTGATGGGAAAATGGTCGGTGTATTCAATGCCCAGCTCCTGGCAGCGCTTTACCAGATTGTAAATGGCCTGGTTTGGGCCTTCGGAGCTTCGCAGAACATAGTGGTTGATAACCAGGTTGTAGCTGGCCCGGTTACCCACCAGAACATTGCCGTTTCTGTCCAGAATGTCGCCCCGGGCCGCTTTGACATAGGTCCAGGTAACATAGGTTGTGGAGTTATCGATAACGCCGCCGGTCTCATATACCTGCTTGTCGTACAGCGTAAAGGCAAAAAGCCCCAGAATGCAGCAGAAAAGCAGCAGGACAATGTGGGCGCGGAATTGGGTTAGTCTTTCCATGTTTTTTCTCCGATTTTTTCAATGGTGGTGGCCAAGGGGTATAAAATTGGATAACTCAGCAGGGATAGGCCGCCTGTGAGTAAAAAGCGGGTCATACGGGTCAGGCTGGTGCTTTGGAACAGCAGGCCAAAGGCAAAAACACCCATCTCATAAAGCATGACTGCCAGACAGGCGCACAGCATGGTGGAGCTGAGGCTTTTGCGAAACAGGCTTTTGCGGATCAATGATGCCAGAATGCTTAAAATGGGGATCATGGCAATCACATAATAGCCCGGCGCGGTGCCGGAAAATTGATACAAAAGAGCGGCGATCAGGGAAAAGACCGCGCTTCTTTCAGCGCCCAGCTCCACGCAGATCAGGATAATGGCGCAGGGCACCAGATCGGTGGTGGCACCAAAAATATGGGCTTTGCACAGCACCACATCCTGTATCACCGACAGCACCACCAGCATCAGCGCATAGAGCGTCCATCTTAAAATGGTGAGCCGCTGCCTGGGTGTCAGGTACAGCTTGTTGATCAGACTCGACTGGGTCTTGTCGGGACGAAATTCATATTTGCGTCTGGCCATGGCGGTCACCCTGCGTTATAGGCGGTCAGGATGAATACCTGCTCCAGGGTGTCAATGTCCGCGGCAGGCCGCAGAAGGGCGTACTTGGCAACGCCGGTATCGGCAAAGCCCGCGTCGATCACATAGCCTAATATCAGATCACGGGGATAGGTGGTAGAGCCGGAGGTCACCACCTGGTCGTTGTTGCGGATCACGGAGGCGGTAGGCAGGTAATTCATGCGCAGCAGATTTTCGTCGCCTTCCGTGTAGTTGCCCTGCACCATGCCGTTATAACCGGAGGAGGCAATGGTGGCGCTGATACCCAGGGAGGAGTCCAGAATGGTTTTCACAACAGCGAAGTTGGTACCCACCTCGGTGACCTGGCCCACCACTTCGCCGTTTGCTGTGATGGCGCACATACCAACCTCGATGCCCACATTGCTGCCCCGGTTGATAGTCAGCGTATTGGACCAGTCATTGGAACTCCAGGCAATGATATAGGCATCTACCAGCTCGTAATCCTCATGGGCATCGGTCAGATCCAGCAGCGCCCGCAGACGGTCGTTTTCACGGGAAACAGAGTCAGCCACACGGGCATCGTCCTCCATCTGGGCGATCTTTTCCTTCAGTGCGGTATTTTCTGCCAACAGCGCTTCATAATTGAAAATGTAGCTGTAGAGCTGTTCTGCCTGGTCTTTCAGCTTGCTCACACCGGTGCGCAGGGGTGTCAGCGCGCCCTGTATGGAAATGTTGAAATCCGTCAGGTTGCTGAGCACTGCCAGCAGAGCCGCCAGCAGCAAAGCCACCACTATGACCACCCGGATCCGGGTAGATAAACGATTTCTCATTGTACATCCTCCATGATCTCCGGGGCGATCCGGCGCAGCATCTGATACAGTCGGCATACGGGCAGCCCCATAACATTGTAATAATCCCCATGCAGCTTCTCCGCAAACAAGGCGGCGCCGCCCTGAATGCCGTAAGCACCGGCCTTGTCCATAGGCTCGCCGGTGGCTACATAGGTTTGGATTTCAGCTTGGGAAAGGGGACGGAAATGAATATCGGTGATTTCTGTGTGGGTCAGGCAGGCCTGTCCTTTTAAGACAGTAACACCGGTCATGACCTGGTGATCCCGGCCGGAAAGGGCTGTCAGCATGACTTCAGCCTCTGCTTCGTCCTTCGGTTTTCCCAACACCCGGCCCTCCAGCACCACAATGGTATCGGCGGCAATGACCACATCCTCCGGCTCACGGGGAACTGCCAGGGCTTTTAATTTGCTGACCCTTGCCACTTCGCCGGCAGGGGCTTTTCCTGGGTCCATGGTTTCATCAATATCTGCCACCCGGACGGTAAAGGGAATATGAAACATACCCAAAAGTTCTTTCCGGCGGGGGGATTGGGAAGCTAAAATCAGTTGCATAAATCAGTCAAGTCCTCTTAAGTATAGTCCCCGGGTGCTGGCGCCGGGATCAAAGGGGGCAGGATTGGACCGGCAGGCAAGAATGTGGTCCACCTCCCTGGGGTTCTCTGTGGTGAAATACAGCCGTACGGCCCAAAGGCCCATGTGTTCTAAGTCATTCTGCCTGTCCAGCAGACTCAGCTTTTTACCGTTGAGCAGGACGCTGCGGCAGGAATTACCGTCCTTGATCACAGGAAATTCCGCGCCGGTCTTGTCCACCAGCTTGGTGGGCATCAGATGGCAGGTGCATTGTCCGGTTCTGCCCTGGGTCAGGCAGTTTTCGGTGATCATCAAAGGAAGCCGACCGTACACAAGCAATTCGCAAGGTACAGCTTTGCTCACATCCCGAATCTGCGGCAGTGTCATTTCAAAACTCAGTGTGGCCGAGCGCAGCTCCAGCTCACGGGCGGCGTTCATAGCCCAGGAATTGTACAGGTTCAGACCAAAGTCGCCACGGGCAGCCATGCCGCATTCTCTGACAGGGATCAGATGACCCAGGTTGCCCACCAGGGCATCATTCACACCCAGGCTCTTTAACAGAAACAGGTTCTGTTTCATAGCGGAAAGCTCGCCGTCGTGAACGATTCTGGGCAGAACGGCGCATACATGTACCTTGGCGCAAAGCTGGCGGCACCAGTCCGGGTCCTGAGCCAGCAGATGCAGGGGAACATACAGTACCGCGGGATTCATTTTCAGCATACGGCCGGTGACCTGTTCCCGGGTGGTGACCTGGATGGTAAGCTCCGGGTGGCTGCGGCTGCCGGATATGTGGGTCAGCTTGGCAGGCCGGGAAAGACGAACCGGGTCCCGGCGGGCCCGCAGGGCTGTAAGCTGATTCAGAACATCCCGGCGCAGGCCGTTGATGGCGGCAGCGGAAAGCATCAGACCGGGCTGAATGCTGACGGACGCGTCCACACAGTGATAGGGTGTGCCGCCGGTTTTTTTCAGCCGTTGGGAGAGGGCTTCGGCAGTCAGCTCCTGGTTGCGGGCAGGTTCTCCTCCCTGTCCTCTGACACTGCAGGTCCGGCCCTCGGGATCGGTGACGGTCAAAAGGCTTTCCGTCCGGGAGATATGGGCCTGGAACCGGATGGGCACCAGGGCATTTTCAGCCGCTTCATAGCTCTGACGGGCCTCCTTCAGCCAGGCGGGATCTTCGGTGGTATCTTCCCGGATGCCAAACATGGCCCTGCCCGTATTGCCGGTATAGTAGCCGTCGGTAAACCCTTGCCGGTTAAAGGCGGTCAGCAGAGAATCCACCATCGGACGGGTGACCTTACCGGTGTTCAGCGCCTGGCGGTAGACCCGGGTGACGGTAGCCACATACTCGGGCCGCTTCATACGGCCTTCCAGTTTAATAGACGCGACACCCATCTCTTCCAATGCCTGCAGGTAAGGCACCAGGCAGTTGTCTTTCAGGCTGAGGGGGTGCTTGCTTTCCCAACGGCCATAGCCATAACTCTGTCGGCAGGGCTGAGCGCAGCGGCCCCGGTTGCCGGAGCGGCCGCCGATGGCAGCGGACAGGTAGCACTGGCCGGAATAGCCCATGCACAGAGCGCCGTGGGCAAACACTTCAATCTCAATGGGAGAGCTGCGGCAGATATAGCGGATCTCCTCGGCGCTCAGCTCCCGGCTCAGGACCACCCGGGACATACCCCAGGCGGCGCACAGCAGCACCCCCGGCAGGGAGTGGACGGTCATCTGGGTAGAGCCATGAATGGGAATCTGGGGCGCGATCTGGCGGCAAAGCTGCACAACACCCAGATCCTGCACAATGAAGGCATCCACACTGCTGGCTGCCGCATGGCGGATGAGATCCATCAGATCGGGCATCTCCTTGTCGGAGACCAGGGTATTCAAAGTCAAATGGACGGCAACGCCCCTGACATGGCAGTATTTCACTGCCTCCGTAAGGGTCTGGGGTGTGAAGTTTTTCGCGCCTTGGCGGGCATTGAAGGTGCCGCAGCCTAAATAAACTGCGTTGGCGCCGTTCTGTACCGCGGCCCGAAGGGCTTCCATTGACCCGGCAGGGGCTAAAAGTTCCAGCATAGCATTCTCTCTCCATTATGATATACTTACAAACATTATAACACAATCCTTTGTGTAACGCTACCCCGGTAACAAAAAATTAAGAATTTTCCGCCATTATTTACAGGCGGTTTTCTTTGTGCTAAAATAGAACAAATTTCTGTGAGGAGAAAAGGCGATGAACGAAGAAAGGCTTTACTATCAAGATTGCCATACAAAGACCTTTACGGCGGTGGTCACCGGTTGCGGGGATACGGAACAGGGGTATGCCATTACGCTGGATCAGACGGCTTTCTATCCGGAGGGCGGCGGGCAGGCCTGCGACCTGGGTACGCTGGCGGATGCCAGGGTTTTGTATGTGGGAGAACAGGATGGCAAGATCGTTCATATCTGCGATAGACCGTTGGTTGTGGGAGCGGCTGTGGACGGTGTTATCGACTGGGACAGGCGTTTTGACCTGATGCAGCAGCACACCGGCGAGCATATCGTATCCGGCATCATCAACCGCCGGTTCGGCTGGCACAATGTAGGTTTCCATGTGGGCAGTGAGGTCATCACCATTGATTTTGACGGCCCGATTCCCGTGGATGCCCTGGCGGATATCGAGGCGGAAGCCAACCAAAGGGTATGGGAGAACCTGCCTATCCGGTGCTGGTATCCAAGCCCGGAGGAATTGCCCGCTGTCCCCTACCGCTCCAAGCGGCAGCTTCTCTGGCCGGTACGGGTGGTGGAGATCCCGGGCGTGGATGCCTGCGCCTGCTGCGGTGTCCATGTGGCAGCCACAGGAGAGATCGGGATGATCAAATTGTTCTCCTGTGTCAAATTTCACCAGGGCGTCAGAATTGAAATGGCTTGCGGCAGCCGGGCGCTGGCCTTTCTAAGCGCGGTATACGATCAAAACCGGCAGGTCAGTCAGGCCTTTTCGTCCAAGATTCTGGAAACCGGCGAGGCCGCAAAACGGATGAATGAAGCATTGGCAGCGGAAAAATTTAAGGCAACCTCCCTGCAGAAAAAGATATTTGCTTATATTGCGGAGCAATACCGGGGTCAGGGGAATGTACTCCATTTTGAGGAAGGACTGCCCCCGGCAGGTGTACGGGAACTGGCTGAAACCATTTCCAGGGTCTGCGGCGGTACAGCGGCAGTGTTTTCCGGCAGTGACGGAAAATGGGATGTATGCCTGGCCCATCCCGGCGGGGATGTGAAGGAACTGGGCAGCCGGATGGCAAAAGCGCTGAACGGACGGGGCGGCGGAAAGCCTGGTTTCTTCCAGGGAAGCGTGTGCGCCGCGCGTGAGAATATACTGGAATTCTTTGATAATTTTTAGTAGACAGAACCGAATTTGAACTGTAAAAAAACTGCAATTTTTACAAATATGATACTTTACAAGCAAGAAGTGTTATTGTATAATAAATCCGTATGGGTTTATCGAAACCCGTATAAAAATGTCTAATATGCTGCTGCGCAGCGATAAAAAATGGAGGAATATACCATGTCCGTTAAAGTTGCTATCAATGGTTTTGGCCGTATCGGCCGTCTGGCTTTCCGTCAGATGTTCGGCGCTGAGGGCTTTGAGGTTGTCGCTATCAACGACCTGACCTCTCCCAAGATGCTGGCTCACCTGCTGAAGTATGACTCCACCCAGGGTGCTTACGCTGCTCCCTTCGGTGCTCACACTGTCGAGGCCGGTGAGGACAACATCGTTGTCGACGGCAAGAAGATCACCATCTACGCTAAGGCTAACGCCGCTGAGCTGCCCTGGGGCGAGCTGGATGTCGATGTCGTTCTGGAGTGCACCGGCTTCTACACTTCCAAGGCTAAGGCTCAGGCTCACATTGATGCCGGCGCCAAGAAGGTCGTTATCTCCGCTCCCGCTGGCAACGACCTGCCCACCATTGTTTACAATGTCAACCACGAGACCCTGACCAAGGAAGACAACATCATTTCCGCTGCTTCCTGCACCACCAACTGCCTGGCTCCCATGGCTAAGGCTCTGAACGACCTGGCTCCCATCGAGTCCGGCATTATGTGCACCATCCACGCTTACACCGGCGACCAGATGATTCTGGACGGTCCCCAGAGAAAGGG
>JAZKYA010000058.1:0-3082 GCA_045611945.1 Faecousia sp.
GATACTTGGGTCGTTGGTAATTTTGTCAGTGACAACGCATTTGCAGCTGTAGGCTCTATGGGACCGATTGTTAACATGTTCATCGGCTTCTTTTTGGGCTTTTCCGCCGGTGCCGGTGCGCTCATCAGCCAAAATTTCGGCGCAAAGAATGAAGATGCCATTGAGAAATTGGTACATACAGCCATAGTAATGACTTTTATTATCGGCCTCATATTTACCGTTTCAGGGCATTTGCTTACCCCGATCCTTTTAGACTTTGCCAAAATCCCTGACGCTGTGAGACCTGAAGCAAAAAGTTATCTTTCTATTTACTTCTCCGGCATAATGGGTCTGGTATTTTATAATATGGGCGCTGCTATCTTGCGAGCCGTTGGTGATTCCAAACGACCTTTTTACTTTTTGGTGATCTGTGCAGTAACAAACACATTGCTGGACTTGCTGTTTGTTCTTGTTTTTGGTATGAAGGTAGAAGGCGTTGCCTTTGCAACTGTTATTTCCCAGGGAATTTCTGCAATACTCATTGTCATCGCCTTACTTCGATCTGATTCCTGTATCCGTTTACAATGGAAAAAGCTGCGGATAAACCGGCATCTCCTTGGTCGCATTGTAACACTGGGCATTCCTTCCGCTCTGCAGGTATCGATTACTTCTTTTTCCAACATTTTTGTTCAGTCCTATATAAATTACTTCGGCCCCAATTGTATGTCCGGCTACACCGCTTATTCCAAAATTGATATGCTTCTGTTCCTCCCTGCCCAATCTGTTTCCCTAGCGACCACAACCTTTGTGGGTCAGAATTTGGGTTGTGAGCAGATCAAACGGGCACGAAAGGGCGTTACAAATTCCCTTCTGATCGCAGTTGGCGTAACCGGCTTTTTGATGATTCCTGTGCTAATTTTCTCCGGTGATGTGGTTCGGTTCTTTACTTCCCAGGAAGAATCTATCCGGTATGGCACATTGTTCCTGCGCTACATTACCCCATTTTATCTCCTTACCTGCTTTACGCAGGTCTATTCCTCTGCCCTGCGTGGCGCAGGCAATTCCCGTGCGCCGATGATCATTATGGTTTCGTCCTACGTACTATTCCGGCAGATCTACCTTGCCATTATGGCCCGTGTCTGCAACGAGGTGATTCCCATTGCTATGGGCTATCCTGCAGGCTGGATTCTCTGTTGTACAATCTTTATGCTTTACTATTACAGAACACCTTTGGAGCGGCACTTTAAGCCTGTGGATAATTCTCGCACATAAAAATCGGCGTACACCAATGGGGTGTACGCCGATTCTTTACTTTTGCAATTTTCTGGCAAGGGCAGTTGTAACTGCTGCACAGCGCCTTGCGGCAATGGCTTCAAAGGTAGGATAGTCCATTTGGGCGGAATCGTCCGCTTTGTCGGAAATCGCCCGAATAATCACAAAGGGTATGCCGTTTCTATATGCTGTATGGGCAATGGCAGCGCCCTCCATCTCGGCGCAAATTGCGCATGTATCGGCAATAATCTTTTCCTTCTGTTCCTTGGAGCAGATAAACTGATCTCCACTTGCAATTCTGCCAATTTGGGTATGCCCGGGATTTTCTTCCTCTGCTGCAGCAAATGCCGTCTTTACCAAATCTTCATTTGCAGGGAATGCAGTCACATCCATACCGGGCACCTGACCAATGGGTCGACCCCAAAAATGCAGGTCAAAATCATGGTAAATGGCATCTTTACTGATAACCAAATCGCCAATGTCCAAATCTGCGCACAAAGAGCCGGCTATGCCGGTATTGACAATGTGTGTCACACCGTAACAATCGCAGAGGATCTGGGCACACAAAGCTGCGTTGACTTTGCCAACGCCGCACTGGACGACCACTGCCGGCAAGCCAGCCAGCGTTCCCTCAAAATACACCGAGCCTGCCCGTGTGCAAGTGGTCACATTTTCCATTTTTTCTTTTAAGGTCGCTACTTCCACATCCATAGCGCCAATAATTCCAAGCTTCATATCTCGCTCCCTATTCCGGATAAACCAAGCGGTCATCTGTGATGTTTTCCAAGAGTGTGGCATATTTTGCGCCCCAGTAGTTTGCCATGGGCAGGTTCATATCCAAATAATTTCCGCAATCCTTTGGGCTGGCGCCGGGAACTTCTCCACGGAAATCCCGAATAAAGCGGAAACAATCCGCCACCAACGGCAGCACATCCCCGGATGCATAATCACCGGAAAGCAATAAATAAAAACCCGTCCGGCAGCCCATCGGGCCAAAATACAAAACCTTTTCCTTCCAGTCCGGTTCGTTTCGCAAATAGGTTGCCGCCAAATGCTCAATGGTGTGCATCTCCGCTGTATTCATAACCGGCTCGTCATTGGGCGCTGTGAGCCGCAAATCAAAAGTCGTAACTGTTTCCTGCCCTACTTTGTCCTTTCTGGAAACGTAAAGACCGGGACAAAGCTTAATATGATCAATGGTAAAGCTGGCAATTTTCTCCATAATATTCCCTCCAGTTTTCATAAGTATACCGCAAAAATATTCGTAATGCAAGAAAAATGCGGAATATATTATGTATCTTCTCCACTAAGCGCAGAAAATCCCTTGCTTTTTCACTCTTTCCCTCCTATAATGAACCTAAGTACGAGAAAGGTGGCATCTGCATGAGTTCTAATATTACACCCGAAAATCGCCCGGTTATGCGCCGCAGACGTAGACGCTCAAAAATGAAAATTTTTAAGGAAGCCTATCTGCCTGCAGTTCTGGCAGCCGGCGTAATTGTTTTGGTCATTGTTTTCATCAGTGGGGCAATTGGAAATGCCAATAAGCAAAAACAAGATGCGCTGGATGCCAGCATTGCCGAATCCATCGCCCAACAGGAAGCCTATGATGCGCTGGTCAAGCAGGCTGACGCTCTTATGAAGGAAGCCAAACTCCTCGCTGCGGATTTTGATTATGCAGGAGCTTTGGAAATACTGGAGCGTTTCACCGGAAACCGCAATGAATTTGCCGCGTTAAATGACCTGTATAATACATATACAGAAGCGAAAAATAATCTTATTGCCTGGAACAATCCCAGTATGGTTCCCAATTTGTCCTTCCAGCTTTTGA
>JAZKYA010000059.1:0-11525 GCA_045611945.1 Faecousia sp.
TTTTTGAGGACTATGTTACCATAGTCCTCAAGGTCTTTGACATGATAAATGTCCGTGTCTGTAATGGCAGTGGTGTTAAAATAGAAGAACCACCATTTGACTTTCATCAAATGGTGGTCTGGAATGGTGGAGCCGAGGGGAATCGAACCCCTGTCCGAAAGCAACTTGGAAGGATCTTCTCCGGGCGCAGTTTGTTATTTACATTCCCTCTTCCCGTCGGGAACAAACACCCTACGGAAATCAGTAGCTTCATGATGCATGGTATGGGCAAAGCTTACCATACGCACGTGCTCCACTCAAATCACACCCGAGCCCGGCTCGTGGACCTTCCGGGGCGGATGCGCGCCTAATTAGGCAGCGATTGCAACAGTATTGTTGTCAGTTAAATTTAAAAGATACCCGTTTTATCGTGGTCAGGCGCCACGGCCCGCTATTCCAGCCTCACTACCCCCGTCGAAACCAGTACGGCCCCATATGGGAGTGGGATGCACCTGCATCCCACTGCGAACGCTTAGAATCTGCCGTAGGGATCGGGGAGCTTGTTGGGTTCGGGATAAGTCTCTCCCTTGGTGTCTACGGTGATGGATGCGATCTTCTGTTCCGCAACAGGGCGGTCCTGAGCGCCAGTACGGGTTGAGGCAATGGCATCCACCACATCCATGCCGGATGTAACCTTGCCGAAAGCGGCATACTGGCCGTCCAGATGCTTGGCATCCTGATGCATGATAAAAAACTGGCTGCCTGCGGAGTTAGGACTGGAGGAACGGGCCATGCTAAGAACGCCTCTCTTATGGCGCAGCTCGTTTTTGAAACCGTTGAAGAAGAACTCACCCTTGATGCAGTAGCCGGGACCGCCCATGCCTGTGCCATCAGGACAGCCGCCCTGGATCATGAAGCCGGGAATGACCCGGTGGAAGATCAGGCCGTCATAGTAATTATGATTGCACAGGTCAATAAAATTGTATACGCTCTGGGGCGCCTTATCGGGGTACAGCTCACCCTCGATAACGCCGCCGTTTTCCATTGTGATCTTAAATGTAGGATTCATCTTAGTACCTCTCTTTCATAGCCCGGTCGATCTGGCGCTTTGCGTCCCGCTCGGCCGCTGCTTGTCTTTTGTCATACAGCTTTTTACCCTTGCACAGGCCTACATTGACCTTCACTCGGCTGCCCTTAAAATAAACAGACAGAGGAATCAATGCGTATCCGTCCTGCTTGACCTTGCCTAGCAGGCGCATGATCTCCCGCCGGTGCATCAGCAGGCGGCGGACTCGCCTGGGGTCTGGGTTGAAACGGTTGCCGTGGTCGTATGGGGAGATATGCATCTGATTCAGCAGCAGCTCTCCATCCTTGATTCCGCACCAGGCATCCTTCAGATTCAGTGTTCCCTGGCGTATGGACTTCACCTCTGTGCCGCAAAGCTCGATACCGGCTTCCATTTCTTCTTCGACGAAATACTCATGGTACGCTTCCCGGTTTCGGGCCATGACTTTGATGCTCTGCTTTTCCACACGCCTCACCTCCTCTTTCCCTGGTTATTATAGCACACCTGTCAAGGCATTTAAACACGTAACACTACAAAATACCAGCCGGGATCAGGCAAATCCCGGCTGACTTGTGTTATTGATACAAGGGGTACTTGCGGCAGATATCCGCGACGATGGCCTTAACCTCATCGGCTGTACCTGCAAAGTCCTTGGCAGTCATAGCAATACAGCGGGCAATCTGCTTCATTTCTTCAGCGCCCAAGCCACGGGTCGTAACCGCGGCGGTACCGATACGGACACCGCTGGTAACTGTAGGCTTCTCGGGATCGCCGGGGATGGCGTTCTTGTTCAGAGTGATGTGGTTGGCATCACAGCGTAGCTGCAATTCCTTACCGGTGATCTGCATTGGTCGCAAGTCCGCCAGCATCAGGTGATTGTCAGTGCCGCCGGTAACCAGGTCAAAGCCTTCCTCCAGCAGTGCCTGGGCCAGCACCTTTGCATTTGCCACAATGTTATGGGCATAGGTCTTGAACGCGGGTTGCATCGCCTCACCGAAGCAGATGGCCTTAGCAGCGATCACATGCTCCAGCGGGCCGCCCTGGGTACCGGGAAACACACCGGAATTCAGCTTCTTTGCGTATTCCTCCCGGGCCAGGATCAGGCCGCCTCTGGGGCCTCGCAGTGTCTTATGGGTGGTAGTGGTCACGATATCCGCATAAGGCACAGGACTTTCGTGAGCGCCGCCTGCAACCAGGCCTGCAATGTGGGCCATATCCACCATAAAGACAGCGCCAACCTCATGGGCAATATCCGCAAAGATTTTAAAATCAATGGCTCTGGGATATGCCGACGCACCGGCAATGATCAGCTTCGGCTGATTCCTCTTTGCCAGGTCACGGATCTCATCATAATCGATCAGGCCGGTCTCGTGGTTCACATCATAAGAAACCACATTGTAATACTTACCGGACAGGTTGGCAGGGCTGCCATGGGACAGGTGACCGCCGTTGGCAAGGCTCATGCCCATCATCGTATCACCGGGCTGCAGCAGCGCAAGCTGCACCGCCATATTAGCCTGTGCGCCGGAATGGGGCTGCACATTGGCAAATTCCGCGCCAAACAGTTCCTTCGCCCGCTCGATGCACAAGGTTTCCAGCTCATCAACATACTGGCAGCCACCATAGTAACGCTTGCCGGGCAGTCCCTCAGCGTATTTATTGGTCAACACAGACCCCATCGCCGCAATCACGGCAGGAGACGCGAAGTTTTCGGAAGCGATCAGTTCCAGACCGTCCTGCTGGCGGCCCAGCTCCCGGTTCATCATCTGGGCAACAACAGGATCAAAGCTTTCAATAAAGCCAATAGAATCAACAGGTTTTCCGTACATAGTATCGTTCCCTCTTTCTTTCATATACAAAAATGAGCAGCCCACAGAGGACTGCTCATGCCAAAAATACGCCTATTCGCATCTCCGTCCGTTTGCCTGAGAGATTCGGCTTTTGCCTTGCACCTTCGGCACACAACTTAATGTGTTCTCCAGAGAGTCCTCAGTGTCCAGTCGCGCGGGCACTCCTGAACACTTCATGGGGTAATTCAGTTATAGTGTATAGTATACACAGAAAGAGCAAAATGTCAACTTAATTTCCGTATTTTTCTCTTCCAAATATTGACGAAATAATGGTAGCTGACCCTGTCATTTTTGTATAATGCCATATGAATTCCAAGATAAGCATTGGTAAGGAATGACAAGATACAAAAATCCGCCTGCGATGCAGGCGGATCCAGTCTGTCAAAAAACAAGTTTTTTGACAGACTGAGGCCGCCCCGAAGGGCGGCCTGTCAGATATTAGTCCTCGTTGTCCTTGGCTTCGGCAATGATCTTTGCCTGGTTTGCCTTGGGCACTTCCTCATAGCGCTCAAACTGCAGTGTGAAGCTGCCACGGGCCTGGGTCATAGCGCGCAGGTCGATGGCGTAGCTGCTCATCTCAGCCATGGGAACCTCAGCTTCGATGACGGTGTTGCCGTCGCTGTCGGGGTTCATGCCCATGGGACGGCCACGGCGCTTGCTCAGATCGCCCATAACATCACCCACATAGTCCTCGGGGACGGTAACTGCCAGAGAGCCGATGGGCTCCAGCAAAGTGGGGTTGGCGTTGGGCATGGCCTCCTTGAAGGCCAGGATCGCAGCCAGCTTAAATGCCATTTCGTTGGAGTCAACAGGGTGGTAAGAGCCATCGTACAGAACAGCCTTCAGACCAACCATAGGATACCCGGCCAGGGGACCTTTCTGGATTGCTTCCTGGATGCCCTTTTCGACTGCGGGGTAGAAGTTACGGGGAACGGAGCCGCCGAACACTTCCTCAGCAAAGATCAGCTCATCCTGCTCCTCCTGAGGCTCAAAGCGAACCCAGACATCACCGAACTGGCCGCTGCCGCCGGTCTGCTTCTTGTGACGGCCGTGGGCTTCGACCTTCTTCTTGATTTTCTCGCGGTAAGCCACCTTGGCAGGGCTCAGAACAGCGTCAACACCGAAGCGGCTCTTCAGCTTGGCAACCAGAACATCCAGCTGCTGGTCACCCGCACCGGACAGCACAAGCTGCTTGGTCTCGGCATTGTTGACCAGAGTGAAGGAGGGATCTTCTTCGTTCAGACGGTTCAGGCCGGTGCCAACCTTTTCTTCCTGGCCCTTGACCTTGGGGGCGATGGCCATGGAGTAGCAGGGCAGCGCATAGGGGATTCCCTTCAGGCTGACCACCTTACGGGGATCACACAGGGTATCGCCGGTCTTGACCTTATCCATCTTGCCGATGGCACCGATGTCGCCGCAGGTCAGCGCCTTGACTTCGGTAGCCTTCTTACCGCACATGCTGTACAGGCGGCCCAGCTTTTCAGTCTCGCCGGTACGGGCATTGACCAGAGTGGTGTCGGAGGTGATCTCACCGGACAGGACCTTGATGTAGGAATACTTGCCGTACTGGTCGGAAACGGTCTTGAATACGAAGGCGGAGGGAACGCCGCCGGGAGAAACCACGAATTCCTCTACCTTACCGTCAGCAGTGGTAGCCTTGTGGTAGTTGCCTTCCACGGGGTTGGGCAGCAGGTCGCAGATATGGTCCATGAGCATCAGGCTGCCCAGGCAGGTAACGCCGGAGCCGCAAAGCACAGGGAACATGCTGCAGTCCATAACGCCCTGATGCATACCCTTGATCATTTCAGCGTAAGTAAAGTCCTCACCGCCGAAGAACTTATCCATCAGTTCTTCGCTGGTTTCGGCAACGGATTCCTTCAGCGCGTCGTTGAACTCCTCAATGACAGATTCCTTATCCGCGGGAACCTCGATCTCAACGCGCTTCAGCTTCTGCATCTCGTAGGCACGCTTATTCAGCACATCGATGATGCCAGTAACCTTACGAGAAGCGTCCCAGATGGGAACAACAACAGGCGCGATCTTGTTGCCGTAGCGCTCACGCAGGGCATCAAAGGTAGCATTATAGTCGCTGTTATCCTCATCCACCTTGGAGATATATACAAAACGGGGCATATTCCGCTCTTCACAGTATTTCCATGCCTTCTCAAAGCCAACGGTGATACCGTCCTTAGCGGAGCAGACAATGATCGCAGCGTCAGCGGCACGCAGAGCCTCCATTACAGCACCGGAGAAATCGAAAGCACCGGGGGTATCCAGCACATTGATCTTGATGCTCTTGTATTCCAGAGGCACCAAAGAGGTGGAGATGGAAATATTGCGGCGGATTTCCTCAGGATCATAGTCACAAACGGTGTTGCCGTCAGCGTTTCTGCCGATACGGTCAATAGCACCGGTCATGTAGAGCAGGCTCTCAGCCAGGGCAGACTTGCCGCTGCCGCTATGGCCCAGAAGGCAAATATTACGAATGGCGTTTGCTGTGTACATGGTTGTTTCGTCTCCTTTCGGGAAGGCCGGGCCTTCCGCTGCTTAGTTGGGGTCCATTCAAAAACCACAATCATAGAGTCATTATACACGAATGCAAATTACTTTTCAATGCCCAATTTAGTAAATTTTGCAATGGTACATTTATGCACTTTTGCGGCATTGGGTTGTACTTAGGGTTTTTCCATGTTATAATGAAAGAAAACGCCGCCCGGGAGGGACGATTTTATGATTATCGATTTTCACACCCATACATTCCCCGAAAGGATCGCCCAGCGGGCCATCACCGGCATGCAGGCCAACAGTCACGCCGCTGCCTTTTCAGACGGTACAGTGGCAGGACTGCAGGCATCCATGATGGAAGCCGGGATCACGCACAGTGTGGTGCTGCCGGTGGCTACCAATCCCACAAAGCTGGCATCCATGAATGACGCAGCCATTGCGCTTAACGGAACAGACGGGATCATCCATTTCGGCGCGGTACATCCTCTGGCTGAGAACTGGAAAACAGAGCTTGCGCGTTTGGTAAGTAACGGGATCAAAGGCATAAAAATCCATCCCTTTTATCAAGGGGTGGATATCGACGATATCCGCTACCTGCGGATTCTGGGCAGGGCCGCAGAGTTGGGACTGGTTACCGTCATGCACGCAGGCAGCGAGATCGCCTACCCTGGTCAGATACGGTGCAGCCCGGAAATGACTGCAAAGGCTTTGCGGCAGCTTGGTCCCATCCCCATCGTCCTGGCCCACATGGGCGGCTGGAAAAACTGGGACCGGGTGGCCGAACATTTAGTCCCCACCGGCTGTTACATCGATACCGCTATCTCCCTGGGTGCTATCGCGCCCCTGGATGACGGGCACTACGCCCCGGAGGAGCTGCCACTTTTGGATGGAGATGACTTCTGCTCCCTGGTTCGGGCCTTCGGTTCACAGCGTGTGCTGTTTGGTACCGACTGCCCCTGGGCAGATCAAAAAACAGAAGTTGCGAAGCTCCGCGCTCTACCCCTGACCAGCGGAGAAAAAGAGGACATCCTGCATTGCAATGCCCAGCGTTTGCTGGGTATATAAGAAAAAGGCATCGCCCAGCGGTGCCTTTTTCAGAGTGTCAAAAAAGCCGCCAATCGTCAAAAAGCGAAATAATCCAAATGTCTTTGAGGGAAGCCTTCCCCGTTTGCGGTGCCCAAAATTTTCTGTTCGCTGTCCGCTCACAAAATTTTGACCGCGGCACACGCTTATGCCCCGCTTTATCCGCCACCGGCGGCGCGGGCCAACGCGGCCCCAGGTGGAAGTCTTCCATCAAAGACATTTGGATTCTTTCGCTTTTTGACGATTAGCGGCTTTTTTGACACTCTGAAGCGACGGCTAAGGCCGTCGCTTCTCCTTTAAATCATACTAAACATCCAATAAACAACCCCATACACTACACTTGCCACCGTACCGTACACGATAACGGGGCCTGCAATGGTGAACATCTTTGCGCCGACGCCAGGATAAAGCCTTCTACTGCTGTCAATATAGGACACAGTATTTTTTGTCGAAACAGTTTGAAGCAAGGCGAAGCATCTCGAATATTAGGAATTTACATCAACTCAACAGCGTGGTATAATAGATAAAAGGAGCGTTGCGCTATGAATATCTGTTACCTTTTTGATTTTGACGGAACGTTGGTAGATTCTATGCCAACCTTTGTTTCTGCTATGCTTCGTATTCTGGATGAAAACCGCATCCATTACGATAATGGCATTATTAAAATCATAACCCCCTTGGGTCTGAACGGTACAGCTGAATACTACATAAACCAACTGGGTGTGCAGATGTCCAAGGAACAGCTGATGACCGTAATGAAGGAATATATGCTCGATGCCTATTTCCACACCATTCCCGCAAAGAAGAATGTTCCGGAAGTACTGAAGGCACTGAAAGCACAGGGAGCAAGTCTGAATGTGCTCACCGCCAGTCCTCACATCACACTGGATGCCTGCCTGAAGCGGCTGGATCTTTGGGCGCTGTTTGACAATGTATGGTCCTGTGATGATTTTAACACCACCAAAGCAGACCCCCAAATTTATGTGCTGGCAGCAAAAAGGCTGAATCGGTCTGTGGAGGAGGTTTTGTTCCTGGATGATAATCTAAACGCAGATATGACCGCAAAAGCAGCAGGTATGCAGGTCTGCGGTGTATACGACAAATCCTCCAAGGATTATGAGGATCAAATGAAAGCCGCCACCGATTTTTATATCTATGATTTCCAAGAATTACTGCATTTAGAAATAGGCAAAAAGGCTTGACCGATTTGGTCAAGCCTTTTGCGTTAGAATAATGTGGTTATCCAATAAATAAACCCATACACCACACTCGCCACCGTACCATAGACAATCACAGGTCCTGCAATCGTGAACATCTTCGCTCCAACGCCAAGAATAAACCCTTCTGCTGCTGTCAAGTTAGGACCCATAAATACATATTCCATTATGATCAGATAACTTTATAAAGACAAAACCTCCGACCAAAGTCAGAGGTTTTGTCTTTATGATTTCTTTATCTCTATTTCTTTTGTTATGGGCAGCCAGATACGCATCCGGTGCCATAAGTATGGGGATGCCATTCCCAACAACGCAGTTCTTTGAACCAGGACATCTTCACGTCATAGCATCTGTAATAACCGTCGGTACAGACCACGATAGAGCCTTCCTTCAAGCCACCTGCCCAATCATTACCGTAATCGTGGACGCTTGCATTTACAACCACATCCCAATCGGCCTTTGTACCGGCATAATGGATGGTAAGCACCTTTTTATCGCTGCTGATGTTCCGGGAGAAGGTATTTTTACCCATAGATTTCAAGGTGCTGGGCAAATATACCGTCTTCAGTGCCGTGGTATAGGACAACGAGTTGTGTTCCAAAATCTCGGCACCCTCACCTACATGTATCTCTTTGATGACATTGTTAAAGTTATTCCAGTCGCCGGATCCGGCCTCGTTGGTCACGCGCTCGATTTCCTTGACCGGGATGGCACCGATCATGCCGGGAATATAGATATTACCGTCTTTGACATTGGTGGAAGTCAGATTATCCACCGGGTCAACCCGGTAATAGTCCACAATACCGTCGTTAACGCCGTTTACCGTTTCATAAACCGGTACCAGCTTCAAGATACCACTGTAGGTATACTCCGCCCGGACAATGATATCACTGGCGGAACCGAATTTGTAGCTGCTCCACTGAACGGTAACATTCTGCTGATTCACATTCTCCTGGAGCTGCGTCAGTGCCGCATTCACCGCAGCCTGGCCCGCAGCGGACAGAGCCGTTGTATTCTTGGTGATATGCTCCTGGTAGAGCACATTGCCCTTAGCGTCTACAAAGACGATGGAATACACACTGTCCCACTTGGCAGACAGGGTGTAATTATTTTTGTTACCCACCGGGACAGACTTAATCACCACACCGGCGGCGTTCATCCAGCCGGTAAATGATACATTGTTACCCGGAGCTTGGGGCTTATCGCTTCTTACGGTGTAAGGTGCATTGTTACTGACAATACAGTCTTCGGCGTAGACCTGGTTATTGTCCATATATGTGACATAATAAACCACCGGCAAGAAATGGTACTTCACCGAAACATCCCTGGCAGAAGCATTGCCAGTCAGAGTGTATGTGGCATAGAATGTAAAGGTCTCACCTGGCTCAATGGCGGTGCCCGATATGTAATTCGAACCCACGGTGGTAGGAATCTCCACCTTACCGGATGAATCCGACGAGGGAACAACCGTCACACCGTTGCCTAAGTCTATGGTGGCGCTGCTGAAAACGTAGGTGGTAGTTTTGGAGTAATTCACTGCAGTGATCTCATAAACCACGTTTTGACCGGCATTGCCCGTTAACACGGTCTGCACTACAGTGGCATCGGTACAGGAATTGGACTCCGAACTGACGGTTTGGGAAACCGCCGACACTTTAGTAATGGCAATATCGTAGTAAAAACCGCTGACATTTACCTGCAGATTCTCCCGCAAGGGCTCCGGGGACACAAAATAGATCCACACCGCGAACACACCGGAAACCGCAAGGCATAAGACCAGCAAAAATGCGATTACCGGCAACAGCAAAGAACCTGGACGTTTCATCACTGCACCCCCACTAACTCTTGGTCCGGTTCTTCCCTTTCAATGTAACCGATTTCCTTCAGCCGTTCTACCTTGGCAGTCCAGAACTTCTTTTCCACAATAGGCGTGGCAACGACCGCAAAGACTACCAGTAGAATACACAAATAGCCCGCAGGAGACTGCATAAAGGCAAAGAAGCTACCCACATAGGGGATCCTCTCACCCTGGTAAATGGACTGCATCTGCTCATAGGTCACAGGAAAATCGTCGGAGTACCAGTTGGCGTCACCTCGAAGCAGGAATTGACGGTGGTCAGGGTGCTTCTCATTAGGCTCTTCTATATCAATGATCCGGTGGATAATCAGACTGCCGTGGTAATCATAGACCACGATGTCATAAAGCTCCAATTCGAACTCCCCGGGAAGCTCCCGGGTAAGGATCAAGTCAAACCGTTCAAACTGGTCATCCAGATCGTTTTGCGTTAAATAGGTGTTTTTGTCGTTTTTAAAAGCCATGGACGAAGACAGCACCACCTTGGGCACCGGTAAATCGCCCTTCACCCGTTCGTCAGCAAACTGAACGCATACCGACAGAGAAAAGGACACAAAAACCGCAACCAAAGCCAATGTGCAAAAGCACTTGCAAATCACATCTGCTACCGGATTTCCCCGCATCTGCTTCTCATATTCTTTTTTAATTCTTTCATCTTCCAGGCCGTGTCGGATGGTTTTGAGGGTCGTTTTTACGATATAGTACAGCATCGCAGAGAACAGGCCAGTCAAAAGCGTAAAAACTACAAGGCAGAGGAAGAAGACATAAATCTCATATCCGGACATAAATGTCTCCTTAAAGCATTATCCCATGCAGAACATGGGATAATGTGGGTATATATTAGGTAGTATCTTATTCTTCGTTGATGGAAATACCGATCTTTGCAGTTGTGGTGTTCAGGATATTCTCCATTCGCTTGTAATCATCATATGTAGGCAGGGAAATATCTGTGGTGATCATGGAATTGATGGTGGTAGCCTCAATGCAGTAGTAGAAGGAACCGACATAAGCAAACAGGTCAGAACCGTGATCACTCAGAGTCTGGTAGTTTTCGGCTGTGATCAGAACACCCTTGCCCAGGTCACCGGTACCACCAGTAATGGTGAAAACATTGGTAGCAACGTCATCTACCTCATACTGGATTGCAGGGTTAGTCTGCTCCAGAGTATAGTTCAAATTGATACCATTATTGCGAACATCCTCAGTAGCATTGGTCTTGGGTGTAAACACAAACTCAATATAGCCGTGAACGAAAGCTTCGGCCACATAGTCCTTGTTCGCATCATCAAGACGGATGCTCAGTGCGTTGGTAACTGTCTTCAGAATGCCCTTGGCCTCGTCGTTGTCAACCTGGCCCATATAAATGTTAAAGTGATGATGCAGAGGGGAAACTTCGCCGCCCTGATAGGTCCAGGTAGCATACACACCGCCGATGGTTACGCAGAGAATCAGCGCAACAAGAATGGTAAACTTTTTCATTGTCAAACTCTCCTTAATTAAATATTTGATCGTTACGTGTCCACTCTCTGCGGATAAGTACAATCTCACAAGGAACATTATAGCACCTCTATTCCATTTTGCAATACCTTATACAAAAATTAAGAGAGGGCTGCAACCGCAGCCCTCTAAAACAATGTGGTTATCCAATAAATAATTCCATAAACTACGCTGGCGGACACGCCGTAAACGATCACAGGCCCAGCTATCGTGAACATCTTTGCGCCGACGCCGAGGATAAAGCCTTCTGCTTGTGTCAAGTTAGGACGCATTAATCAACTGCGTGAACCATCTTTTATTTAGCATTCAAAAATTGATCCATTCGCTCGTATCTTCCACAAGGATTCCATACGGTATTTTTAGGAAATGCACTGAACTCCATGGTCAAGCCCTTCTCCAGTGGCATAAGTTCTGATTGCTTCATACCGGCGATATTCAAAATCTTGGTATTATCCATTATTCTGTCGAAATAA
>JAZKYA010000060.1:0-2530 GCA_045611945.1 Faecousia sp.
GGTAGCGGTCCTTGAAAATAGCGTAAACAGCATTGAGTACCGTTTCGTCCTCCACGGCCAGGTAGTTTTCGTTTTCTTCGTCCACGGGCTCGATCTCCAGAATGACGATCTCGTTGGCACCTTCCTCAGCAGGGATCATAACCAAGTATTCCTTACCTTGGTATTCAATGCAATCCAGATACTCAAAGATAGTTTCGTTGCCATTATCATCGGTGAGGGTGATCAGAGAGGCTTCGTCCTCCTGCAGCAGTTCCTCGTTAGCCATGATCAAGCTCCTTATCTCTGGATGCGGCCGCTGCCGTCGCCGCCGGCCAGCTTTTCCACCTCTGCAACAGTTACCATGTTGTAGTCACCTTCGATGGAGTGCTTCAGTGCGGAAGCGGCAACCGCAAATTCCACCGCAGCCTGGGTGTTCTTGCCGTTGAGGAGACTGTAGATCAGACCGCCGCCAAAAGAGTCACCGCCGCCGACGCGGTCGATGATGTGCAGATCATACTTCTTGGAGAAGCAGTATTCGCCGGTTGCTACATTGTACAGCATGGCGCTCCAGCCGTTGTCAAAGGCGCTGTGGCTTTCACGCAGGGTGATGGCGACCATCTCAAAGCCAAACTTGTCAGCAAGCTGCTTGGCAACGGACTTATAGCCCTCGTGGTTCAGACTGCCGCCGTAGATATCGGTAGCATCCGCTTCGATACCGAATACATCCTTGGCATCCTCTTCGTTGGAGATGCACACATCTACATACTGGCACAGCTCAGTCATAGCTTCCCGGGCCTGGGCGCGGGTCCACAGCTTGCCCCGGTAGTTCAGGTCGCAGGAGATCTTGATGCCCCGGGCCTTGGCAGCCTTGCAGGCGTCTTTGCAGATCTCAACCAGGTTGGAACCCAGTGCGGGGGTGATGCCGGTGAAGTGGAACCACTCAGCGCCCTCAAAGATGGCATCCCAGTCGAAGTCGGAGGGTGCAGCCTGCTGGATAGCGGAGTGGGCACGGTCGTAGATGCAGACACTGCCGCGCTGGGAAGCACCCTTCTCGTTGAAGTAGATGCCCACTCGCTCGCCACCCCGAACGATCTTGGTGGTGTCTACACCGTAACGGCGCAGGGAGTTGACAGCGGCCTGGCCGATGGAATGAGCAGGCAGCTTGGTGACAAAAGCGGCATCCATACCGTAGTTGGCCAGGGAAACGGCCACATTGGCTTCGCCGCCGCCGAAGGTGAATTCCACATGGTCACACTGGACAAAACGCTCGTAGTTATAGGGCTGCAGACGCAGCATCAGTTCGCCGAAAGTAATGATCTTAGCCATTGATATATATTCCTTTCCAATAAATTATGTCTTATTCGCCTTTGGCAGCCTTGCGGGCTTCCAGGCACAGAGAGGTGATCTTGTCCCAGTTGCCGGCTGCGATCTCAGATTTGGGGCAGACCCAACTGCCGCCCACAGCGTGGATGAAGGGAGCATCGATGTATTCCTTGATGTTGCCGGTGTTGACACCGCCGGTGGGCAGGAACTTCAGACCCACAAAGGGAGCGGACAGGTTTTTCATAGCGTTCAGACCGCCGTAAACATTGGCAGGGAAGAACTTGACCATGGTGAGGCCATGCTTCAGAGCGGCCATGATCTCGGTGGGGGTAACGCAGCCGGGAGCTACGGGGATACCGTTTTCCACACACCAGCCTACGACCTCATCACTGAAGCCGGGGGAAACGATGAACTTGGCGCCCATGGAAACAGCCAGTTTTGCCTGCTCCACATTGACGATAGTACCTGCGCCTACCAGGACCTCGGGGCAGTTTTCAGCCACAGCTTTGATGGCTTCGGGGGCGCATGCGGTGCGGAAGGTGATCTCCATTGTGTCCACGCCACCTGCAGCCATTGCCTTTGCGGTAGGAATGGCATCCTCAACCTTGTCCAGAACTACCACAGGAACAACGATGGAGTTTGCCAGTCTGCTCATAACATCCATTTGCAAAAAACCTCCTTGGCTGTATTCAGCCGGAATTGATACGGTTGATATGTAAAGTTACTGTCACAAAAGGGACATAACCATACAAGTATAATTATACCGATGATGACTTCCTATGTCAATCGGAAAAACAACTGAAAGTAGGAACGAGATTCGCACGAAATACACAAAACCGGGATTCCAATGAATCCCGGCCAGTCTGTCAAAAAACTTATTTTTTGACAGACTGACAGAGGTCAAAGGAGTCGCCAAGACAAACCACTCGCTCCCGTCGGCGTACAGATGGTACGGTAGGGAGCGAGTTGTGCAGTAAGTCAAAAAGCCTTGCGCAGCAAGCTTTTTCACCCATCATCCGTCAAAAATCAGAGATTTTTGCCACCTTCCCCCTGGGGCCGCGTTGGCCCGCGCCGCCGGTGGAGGATAAAGCGGGGCATAAGCGTGTGCCGCGGTCAAAATTTTGCGAGCGGACAGCGAACAGAAAATTTTGGGCACCGCAAACGGGGAAGGCTTCCCTCAAAGACATTTGGATTATTTCGCTTTTTGACGATTAGCGGCTTTTTTGAC
>JAZKYA010000061.1:0-24184 GCA_045611945.1 Faecousia sp.
CCCGAAAATCCTGCCTCCAAGTGCATCTCCTGCGGCATCTGCGTAAAGGCCTGCCCCATGGAGCTGCTGGAAATCATCGAAAAGTAAATTTGTACATAAGGAAAACAGCCGGCTGCGCCGGCTGTTCAGAGTGTCAAAAAAGCCGCCAATCGTCAAAAAGCGAAATAATCCAAATGTCTTTGAGTGAAGCCTTCCCTGTTTGCGGTGCCCAAAATTTTCTGTTCGCTGTCCGCTCACAAAATTTTGACCGCGGCACACGCTTATGCCCCGCTTTATCTGCCACCGGCGGCGCGGGCCAATGCGGCCCCGGGGGAAGGTGGCAAAAATCTCTGATTTTTGACGGATGAGGGGTGAAACGGCTTGCTGCGCAAGGCATTTTGACTTACTGCACAACTCGCTCTCTACCGTACCACCTGTACGCCGACGAGAGCGAGTTGTTTGTCTTTGCGGCTCCTTTGACCTCTGTCAGTCTGTCAAAAAACAAGTTTTTTGACAGACTGAACAGCCGGCTGCGCCGGCTGTTTTTTTCTGTTACTGAAAGTAATAATTGATTATCAGTTCGAGATATGATATACTGAATAGGACTATATACCAGGAGGCGTTTATGACGGAATTGACACTTTTTCAGCAGAAAGCATCTGCTTTGTTACAAAATATTGATTATCGTTTAAATGAGCCCCTTTCCAGGCACACCTCCTTTAAAATCGGCGGTGGCGCTGAGGTTATGGTGTTTCCTAGGTCAGCCGATGAACTGTCTGTGACACTAAAGGCAGCCGCACAGCTTGGCTGCAAGCCTTTGATTCTGGGCGCTGGCACAAATATCCTTGCGCCGGACGAAGGGATCAGCGGCATGGTCATCTGCCTGAAGGATTCCCTGGACGGAATGGAGCAGCTGGATGATATGACAGTGCGTGTGATGGCCGGCGTTACCATGACACGCGCTGCGGTGTTTGCTGCGAATTTGGGTCTGTCCGGCCTGGAATTTGCCCATGGCATTCCGGGTACAGTGGGCGGTGGCGTGTATATGAATGCCGGTGCCTACGGAGGCGAGATCTGCCAGGTTTGTACCCGGGTTGCTGTGATGGATATGAATGGGGAAATTTCGGTTAGAAGTAATGAGCAGATGAAATTCTCCTACCGCCACAGCTATCTGGAGGAGGAGCCCGGAATCGTAATTTACGCGGACTTCCGGCTGGTGAAAGTCCCTGCTGACGAGATCAAGGGAAAAATGCAGGAACTGATGGCAAAGCGCAAAGCGTCACAACCGTTGGATCTGCCTTCCGCAGGCTCTGCGTTTAAACGGCCTGTGGGCGGTTACGCGGCGGCGCTGATTGATGGAGCGGGACTCAAAGGTTTTCAGGTTGGCGGCGCCCAGGTCAGCACCAAACATGCCGGATTTGTAGTGAACGCAGGGGGCGCAAGTGCCAAGGATGTTATAAATCTGCTGAAGCAGGTGTCGGATAAGGTATATGAAAACTCCGGTATCCGTCTGGAACCGGAAGTGAGAATCTGGTAAAGAAAGAGGGTGCAAAATGGCAGTATCGTTTTCTTCCAATGCAAGAGCGGAGATATGCAAAGCGTTTCCGCAGAAAAATTGCTGCGCTCTGGCGGAGTGCTTTGGCGTACTGCTGTTTTGCAACAGCTTTGGCGCGGACGGTATCCGAATCATTACCGAAAGCAGGGAGTTTGCGGAGGTCCTCCCCAAGCTGTTTCGAAAGGCCTTTTCTGTGAATTTTGATGTATGCCCCGGGCAGGATGCCACCGGCAAACTGACCTTTCAGATCACCGAACCAGAAAAGCTGGAGCGCATCATGGCAGATTATGGCTTCAGTCTGAAAGACACGGTTGCGCTGCATGTAAATCTTCCCGTTGTGGAGGAGGACTGCTGCAAGACTGCGTTCCTCCGGGGCGCGTTTCTGGCCGGTGGCTCTGTGACTGATCCGGACAAGGGCTATCATCTGGAGCTGACTACCACCCATGGCAGTGTGTCAAGGGAAGCCTATACCCTGATGCAGGAGACCATCGGGTTTGCGCCGAAGTCCGCCCGCCGGGGCGGCAGCCATGTGCTGTACTTGAAGCAGAGCGATATGATCTCTGACTTTCTGACCTTCCTGGGAGCGCCAGTTGCGGCTATGGGAATTATGGAAGCCAGATTGGAAAAGGAATTGAACAACAAGGTCAACCGCCGCTGTAACTGTGACGAAGCCAACACCTCCAAGGTCGTTGAGGCAGCCCAGGAGCAGCTTGCGGTGATCCGACTTCTGCGGGAGCAGGGGAAGCTGGCCCATCTGCCCCAAAAGCTGCAGCAGGCCGCAAAGGCCAGAGAGGAAAATCCCTCCGCTTCGCTGACGGAGCTGGCGGCTATGATGGAGCCGCCCATTACAAAACCGGCCATGAACCACCGGCTGAAAAAGCTGGTAGAGGCAGCAAAGGAGGTCTAACATGAGCTTCGTGCATTTGCATGTCCATACAGAATACAGCCTTCTGGACGGTGCCTGCCGCATCAGTTCCATGATGGACCGGGTGAAGGAGCTGGGACAGAATGCCATTGCCATTACGGACCATGGTGTTATGTATGGCTGTATTGATTTTTATAAGGCCGCGAAAGCAGCAGGCATCAAGCCTATTATCGGCTGCGAGGTATATGTTGCCCGCCGCCTGATGAGTGACCGTGTTCACGGTATCGACAACGATCCGTATCATCTGGTGCTGCTGTGTGAAAACCGGAAAGGCTACGAAAATCTTTGTTTACTGGTGTCAGAAGCCTTTATGAACGGCTTCTACGGTAAGCCCAGAGTGGATCTGGAACTGCTGCGCAAATACCACGAGGGCATCATTGCCCTTTCTGCCTGTCTGGCTGGAGGCGTGCAGCAGTATTTGCTGGATGAAAACTATGACGAGGCCAAAGCGTACGCACTGAAGCTGGCGGATATTTTTGGAGAAGGCAACTTCTATCTGGAACTGCAGGACCATAACATTCCCGAGCAGCGGGCTGTGAACCAGGGAATCCTGCGTCTTGCCAGAGAAACGGGCCTTCCGCTGGTAGTATCCAATGATGCCCATTACCTGCGCAGGGAAGATGCCGCAATGCAGGATGTGCTGCTGTGCGTCCAGACCGGTAAAACGGTGGATGACACCAACCGCATGAAATTCCAGACTGAGGAATTTTATCTTAAGAGCGATGATGAGATGCGGCAGCTCTTTCCTAACTGTGAGGAAGCGTTCCAAAACACCGCTGCTATTGCAGACCGCTGTAACCTGGAGTTTGTCTTTAATGAATACCATCTGCCTTCCTTTCCGGTGCCGGAGGGCTATACCAATGAAGAATACTTCCGCAAGCTGTGTATGGACGGCTTTGCGGAGCGTTATACAGATCCTCCGGAGAGCTACCGGGAGCGGCTGGAATATGAGATCGGCGTGATCAGCCGCATGGGGTATGTGAATTACTATCTGATCGTTTGGGATTTTATTCGCTATGCCAAGGAGCAGGGGATTCCGGTAGGTCCGGGCCGTGGCTCCGGCGCGGCATCCATCGTGGCGTACTGTATGCACATTACGGAAGTCGATCCCATGAAGTACGCACTGATCTTCGAGCGCTTTCTGAATCCCGAGCGTGTCAGTATGCCCGACTTTGATACGGACTTCTGCCAGGAGCGCCGTGGAGAAGTGATCGACTATGTAGTGCGCAAGTATGGCGCTGACCATGTGGCCCAGATTGCCACCTTTGGTACGATGGCAGCCAGGGGCGCTATCCGGGATGTGGGCCGTGCGCTGAACTTTACCTACGCGGAAACCGATGTGGTGGCAAAGCTGGTGCCAACCATGCCCCTGCATATCACACTCAAGGATGCCTTGAATGTATCACCGAAACTGAAGGAAATGTATGACGGCGATGAGCGGGTCAAGCTCCTGATCGATACCGCTATGAGTCTGGAAGGTATGCCCAGAAATACATCGACCCATGCTGCCGGTGTTGTGATCACTGCGGATCCGGTTTGCAGCTATGTACCTCTGTCCAGGAATGACGATACCATCGTCACCCAGTACACTATGACCACCATTGAGGAATTGGGCTTGCTGAAAATGGATTTTCTGGGCCTGCGAAACCTTACGGTCATTGAGGATGCCCAGCGGCAGATCCGCCGTATCGATCCGGCTTTTGATATAGCCAGGATACCGGATGACGACCCGGAAACCTTCGCGATGCTGGCTGAGGGCAAGACACAGGGTGTATTTCAGTTGGAGTCTGCCGGTATGACCAATGTGTGTGTCAATATGAAGGCCAGCTCCATTGAGGATATTACAGCGATCGTGGCGCTGTACCGTCCGGGTCCTATGGATTCCATTCCTACCTTCATAGCGAACAAGCTGAATCACAAAAAAATCACCTATAAGACACCGCTTTTGGAACCCATTCTGAAGGTTACTTATGGCTGCATCGTATACCAAGAACAAGTCATTGAGATATTTCGGAGTCTGGGCGGTTATACCATGGGACAGGCAGATAATATCCGCCGAGCCATCTCCAAAAAGAAAATGAAGGTCATTGAAGCGGAGCGGAAAGTATTCGTATACGGCGATCCCAAGCAGGGGATCACGGGCTGTATCGGACATGGTGTGCCCGAGGCGGTGGCCCAGTCTATCTATGACGAGATCGTAGATTTTGCCAACTATGCCTTTAACAAGGCCCACGCGGTTTGTTACGCAGTGGTATCCTACCAGACCGCTTACCTAAAGTGCCACTATCCCAAGCAGTATATGGCTGCGCTGATGACTTCTGTATTGGATTCTGCAGCCAAAATCTCCGGTTATATTGCTGAATGCAAGGAAATGGGGATTCCCGTATTGCCACCGGACATCAACCACAGTGAGGACAACTTTACTGTAGAGGACAATGCCATCCGCTTCGGCCTGGGTGCGGTGAAGAATGTGGGCCGGGGCCTGATCCGGGCAATGTCATCAAAGCGCGCGGAGGGCGGCCCGTTCCGCAGCCTTGAGGATTTCCTGCAGCGGATGGGTGAGGGCGAGCTGAATAAGCGGGCCGTGGAAAACTTTATTAAGTGCGGCGCGATGGACGGCTTTGGCTGTCACCGCAGTGAGCTGCTGGCGGTATATGATACTATGATGGACAGTGTAGCCAGCTCCCGTAGGCGGAATCTGGAGGGGCAGATAGGTCTGTTTGGTATGCTGGAAGATGACCGTGCAGCCCAGATTCCCATACCCAAGCTGCCAGAGCTGAGTAAGGCTGACCGTATGCTGATGGAGAAGGAGACCACCGGCATCTACCTGTCCGGCCATCCGATGGATGATTACCGCAAGCTGCTGCGCAACACCCATGTGGTCAGCATCGGCTCGATGATGGAGGAAGATAACCCTTATACCGACGATCAGATCGTCAGCGTGGCAGGTATCGTCCAGTCTGTCAAAATGAAAACCACACGAAATAACTCCATGATGGCCTATGTGACTGTTGAGGACGATACCGCTTCTATTGAAATGCTGGCATTTTCCAGCGTTATCAGCCAGTACGGCGGTTATCTGCGGGAAAATTCACCAGTGGTGATTACCGGCAGACTGTCACTGAGGGAAGAAAAAGAGCCCCAAATTGTAATCAACCGTGCCAGACCCATGTCTGATTTTGAAAAGGAAATGCCGCAGCAGCAGGCCTCGCCTGCACCGCAGACATTTACCGGTACACTGTACCTGCGGCTTCCCGGCGAGGAAGGCAAGCTGTTTCCCAAGATCCGGGCGATCCTGAACATGTTTCCCGGTGACAATCAGGCGGTTGTGTATTTTGCTGATACCAGGCAGCGCAGAGGGACTCGGTGCGCGTTGGACAGCCGTATGCTCCAGGAACTGAAAAATGTCCTGGGTGACGAGAATGTTGTGCTGAAATAGCTTTTCTTTTGGCAGAAAGTGTGCTATAATACTTAGTTAGAGGAGGTGCTGCCGAATTGAAAAAACGAATATGGATCGTGGCGTTGTTGGCAGTCGCCTGCCTTTTGAATGCCTGCCAGATCCGGACGGTGGACGAGATGTACAGGGTGCCAAAGCGGCCCCAGTCTTACAATCACCTGCAGTCCGTGATGGATGAGGCTATGAATGATTTGGAGTACAGCGCACCCAGGGCCGGTGAAAACCAGCAGACGGTGCAAATGGCGGACCTGGACGGCGACGGAATCCGGGAATACCTGCTGTTTGCCAAGGGCGGCGGTGACAAGCCCCTGCGGATATTGATCTTTGTTCAGCAGGATGAAGGCTATCAGCTCATGGATACCATTGCCTGCACCGGTGCCTCTTTTGACTTGGTTGAATATGTGCAAATGGACGGTTCTGGCGGTATGGAAATCGTGGTTGGCTGCCAGATCAGTGAGCAGGTTCCCCGCTCCGTGAGCGTATATACTTTTGTGGATGGACAAATGAATCAAGCCTTGTCCACCAATTATACCAAATTTTTGACCTGTGACCTGGACAGCGATGCTTTGATGGAGTTGGTGATCCTTAGACCCGACACTTCCGGTCTGGATGCCGGAATTGCGGAGTTGTACGGTATGGAGAATGGGACGATGGAGCGCTCCAATGAGGTCAAAATGTCCGGCCCAACGGAAAGACTGAAGCGTGTGATCACCGGCCAGCTTCACGGTGGTGTTCCGGCAGTGTTTGCCGCCAGTGCTGTGGATGAAAGCGCGATCATCACGGATGTGTACGCACTGCTCGATGGCGTGTTTACCAACATCTCTTTATCCAAGGAAGTGGGAACCAGTGTACAGACCCTGCGCAACTACTATGTTTATGCGGATGATATTGACGACGATGGAGAAGTAGAGCTCCCCTCATTGATCACCATGAAGCAGTCTGAGCAGGGTACAAACACGGACAAGCAATATCTGATCCGCTGGTACGCCCTGGATACGAATGGGGCTGAAACCGATAAAATGCATACCTACCACAATTATGTGGGCGGATGGTATTTGAAGCTTGACCCCCAGTGGGCTCACCGGATCACGGTTGTTCCTGATGGCAATGAATATGGGTTCTATCTTTGGGATGAAGGGTACAAGACAGCGGAGAAGATTTTTTCTGTGTTTGCCCTCAGCGGCCAAAACCGGGAGGAACAGGCTGTTTTGGACAACCGGTTTACGGTTTATAAAAGTGAATCTGTGATCTATGCGGCCCGCCTGGAGGTTGCGTCCGGCGCGCTTCGCATCACACAAAATGATTTGATAGAGAGCTTTTCTCTGATCCGGCAGGATTGGAAAACAGGAGAGATGTAAGATATGAAAAAAGTTCTGATTTTGGAAGATGAAGTGAATATCCGCAGCTTTGTTGTGATCAACTTGAAGCGGGCAGGCTATGACGCAATCGAGGCAGCCACCGGCCAGGAGGCTCTGGACCGGATTCAGGAGCATCCGGATATCGGTGTTGCCATTCTGGATATCATGCTGCCGGATATTGACGGCTTCGAGGTCTGCCGCCGGATTCGGGCTACCAGCAAGCAGATGGGTATTATCATGCTGACTGCCCGTACCCAGGAGATGGACAAGGTTACCGGACTGATGACGGGTGCGGATGATTATGTGACCAAGCCATTTTCTCCCGCTGAGCTGACCGCCCGTATCGATGCCCTGTTCCGCCGGATCGGCGGTGACAGTAATATTGGCAGTGAACTGCTGTCCCAGGGGCCCTTCATTATGAATACCCGCAACCATACTCTGGAAAAACACGGTACCAGAATCCGGTTGACCCAGGTGGAGTATTCCATCATGAAGCTGTTCATGCAGAACCCCGGCCGGGCCCTGTCCAGAGAGGATATTCTCGCTGCCGTATGGGGCAAGGATTACGAAGGTGAGCTGAAGATCGTGGATGTGAATATCCGCCGTCTGCGTATCAAGGTAGAAGACGATACCTCCAACCCCACCTACATTACAACGGTTTGGGGCTTTGGCTATAAGTGGGGCGCCTGATCCATGAAAAAACTCAGCGGACTGCGAAGACGGTGGCTTTTGAACACAGTAGGCGTTGTCTGCGCGCTGGGGCTTGCCTGTGTGCTGACAGTGACGGCTGTTTTTGCGTCATCTTACTATTCCAATATGGAATCCGACCTGCACTACCGTGCCAGGACTACCACTGCCTATTTTGCCGACCATCTGAATCAAAGTTATAACGAATACTATCAGTCCTGCATTACATATGCCCAAACCTTTGAGGACAGGGATCATCTGGAACTGCAGTTCATCAATGCCCGGGGGCAGATTGTGGCATCCTCCTACGGCCGCTGGACGGGCCAGTCTCCCACCACGGCGGAGATCCAGAAAGCCATTACCACCCGCAGCGCCCAGCCTTTTGTGGGCAGGGATGCCGAAACAGGGGAGCGGATCATGGCGGTTTCCAGTCCGATGATCTACAGTAATGGGGAAGTGATCGGTGTTCTGCGCTATGTGACTTCTACTGCGGTTATGGACAGGCAGATCCTTGTGGTTGGAATGCTTGCGCTTCTGGGCTTAGCGGTTGTTGCGTTGGTTGTGTTGATCAGCAGCAGCTATTACATCCGCTCTATATTAAAGCCTGTGGCCGAGATCACTGACAAGGCCAAGCGGATTGCCGGCGGTACTTACGGCATCCAGATCCAGACAAAGTATAACGACGAAATTGGCGAACTGGCCAATACCATCAATGAGCTGTCCTCCCAGATTAACCGGAATGAAAAAATGCAGGCTGAGTTTATCTCCTCGCTCTCTCATGAGCTTCGCACCCCCTTGACGGTCATTACCGGATGGAGCGAAACACTGATCGGTGACGAAAACCTGGATCAGGATACCCGGCGTGGCATGAAGATCATCCTCCGGGAAGCCAAGCGGCTGACGGAGATGGTTGTGGACCTTCTGGACTTTACCCGTATCCAGGATGGCCGTATGACCTTGAATGTGGAACTTACAGACATTCGGGGAGAATTTGAGGATACGGTGTATATGTATGGAAGCCGCCTGGCACAGGATGGCATCCAACTGGACTATCTGGAAAATGATGAGGAGATCCCGGAGATCACCTGCGATCCCAAGCGGCTGCGTCAGGTATTTCTGAATATATTGGACAACGCCGCGAAGCATGGCGGTGATGGAAAACGCATTGAAGCTTCCATTCACTATGAAAGCGGAACGGTGACTGTCCGTATCCGGGATTTTGGCCCCGGAATCCCGGAGGACGAGATCCCTCTGGTCAAAAAGAAATTTTATAAAGGCAGTTCAAAGGCCCGTGGATCGGGCATTGGCCTTGCGGTGTGTGATGAGATCGTACAGATGCATGGCGGTGAGCTGCTGCTGAGCAATGCCCAGGGCTGCGGCACACTGGTAACAGTAAAGCTCCCGGCTGTTCAGTAAGAAAGGAACACTATGGCAAAGAACGATCAGCAGCCCTGCTGCGAAAAATTTAAGACCATGATCGGCGGACAGGCATTGATCGAGGGCATTATGATGCGCGGTCCGGAGAAAGATGCCACGGTAGTCCGTACAGCGGAGGGGTTGAAGGTGGATGTGAAGCCCCGCACTGTGCGGCCCAAAAATTCGGTTTTGAGTTTCCCGCTGATCCGTGGTGTGGTAAACTTCTTTGATGCCCAGGTAGTGGGTGTGAAAGCTCTGCTTCACTCGGCTGACCTGTCTCCGGAGGAGGCAGATGAACCGTCAAAGCTGGACCTGTGGCTGGAAAAGAAGCTGGGGAACGAAAGGTTTCAGAAGATGGTCGTTGGACTTGCGGTGGCTATAGGATTGGGCATGTCCGTTCTACTGTTCTTCCTGCTGCCTATGCTGGTCAGCAGCATCTTCGACAAATGGATATCCAACACCTTCGTTCTGCACCTGCTGGAGGGAGTAGTACGCATGGTAATCTTTATGGGTTATTTGCTGCTGGTTTCCCGTATGCAGGAAATGAAAAGAGTTTTCTCCTACCACGGCGCGGAGCATAAGACCATCCGCTGTTATGAAGCAGGGCTGCCGCTGACTGTTGAAAATGTCCGTATGCAGACCAGGCTGCATCCCCGCTGCGGTACAAGCTTCCTTTTGGTGGTTATGATCCTTTCGATCCTTGTATTTTCTGTTGCATCCTCAGGACTTCTTGCACTGGTACCTGCACTGGAAGCGATGAAGGGAACTTTCCTCTACCGGCTGCTGATGATCCTGTTTAAGCTCTTGCTGATCCCGGTAGTGGTTGCTTTCAGCTACGAGATCAACCGGTGGGTGGGACGGCAAGACAATGCTGTTACCCGTGTGCTGACGGCGCCGGGTATGTGGATGCAGAATTTTACCACCAATGAGCCGGACGACAGCATGATCGAGGTGGGCATCGCCGCATTGGAGGCGGTACTTCCCGAGAAAGAGGGGGCAGACCTGTGGTAAAGCGGCTGTCCGAGCTGTATCTGGATGTCAGGAAAGCCATTATGCAGTCTGAAGATCCCCAGACCGCCAGTCTGATGGCCCGGAATCTCCTGTGCCACTATACCGGAAAAACCCAGGAGCAGCTTCTGGCTGACCGGGAGAATTATGTGGGTGAGGATATTTGCTGCGCTGTGGATGGGGCGGTCAGCCGCCTGCTGGCAGGAGAACCCCTTGCCTATGTGCTGCAGGAATGGGACTTCTACGGTATGCGCCTGCACGTAACCCCCGGTGTTCTGATCCCCAGGGATGACACCTGCGCCGTCACGGCGTTGGCAATCAAGAAAGCACTTTTTTTACACCATGATCCCAGAATACTGGATCTATGTACCGGCTCCGGCTGTATTGGCCTGGCCGTTGCCCACCGGGTCAAGGATGCCCGGGTGACATTGGCGGATGTGAGCCAGGAGGCTTTGGCAGTGGCCAGAAAAAATGCCGCATCACAAAAGCTCTCGGCCCGCGTGTCCTGTGTCCAGGCTGACGCGCTAAAAGAGCCTGCGCCCTTTCTAGGGAAATTTGATATGATCATATCCAATCCACCCTATATTACCGGCAGCGAAATGCTGGAGCTGCCCGACAGTGTGAGAAACTACGAACCGCACCTGGCGCTGTACGGCGGTGAGGATGGCCTGGATTTTTACCGCTCCATCGCATCCAAATACCGCAGCGCATTGCGGCCCGGCGGTTACCTGTGCTTTGAGTTTGGCGCGGGGCAGGGGAATGCGGTATGCAGTATCCTGGAAGCAAATGGGTACACCATTCTGGAACGAACCAGAGATTATAACGACAGAGAACGGGCAGTGATTGCCCAGTATGGCAGGAAGGAAAATTGACTATGGCTACAAAGAAAACCACTTTTGAAACTCCCGCACCCGCAACCGACCGCAAGAAAGCACTGCAGACCGCACTGGCCCAGCTGGAGAAAAACTACGGCAAGGGTACGGTCATGCGTTTAGGCGACCGGCCCGATATGAATGTGGAGGCGATTCCCACCGGTTCTCTGGCTTTGGATGCTGCGCTGGGTATCGGCGGTGTTCCCAAGGGCCGTATCATTGAGATCTATGGACCGGAATCTTCCGGTAAGACCACCCTGGCGCTGCATATCCTGGCTGAGTGCCAAAAGCAGGGCGGTGAGGTTGCCTTCGTTGACGCGGAGCATGCCCTTGACCCTGTATACGCTGCCGCTCTTGGCGTGGATACCGACAACATGCTGGTTTCTCAGCCCGATACCGGTGAGCAGGCTCTGGAAATTACCGACGCTCTGGTTCGCAGCGGTGCTGTGGATGCGGTGGTCGTGGACTCCGTTGCTGCGTTGACTCCCCGGGCAGAAATTGAGGGTGAGATGGGAGATACCTTTGTGGGCCTGCAGGCGAGACTCATGTCCCAGGCTCTGCGTAAGCTGGCCGGAACTATCTCCAAGACCAACTGCGTCGTTATCTTTATCAATCAGCTTCGCATGAAGATTGGCGTGATGTACGGCAACCCCGAGACTACTACCGGCGGTAATGCCCTGAAGTTCTATTCCTCCGTCCGCCTGGATGTGCGCCGCGTAGAATCCATTAAGGACGGCGGTAATGTGATCGGTAACAAGACCCGGGTCAAGGTGGTCAAGAATAAGGTAGCGCCTCCTTTCCGGGAAGCCGTCTTTGATATCATGTACGGACAGGGTATCAGCAAGTGGGGCGAGCTGGTGGATCTGGCTGTTCAGATGGATGTTGTCCAGAAGAGCGGCAGTTGGTTCTCCATGGGCGATGAGCGCATCGGCCAGGGTAAGGAGAGCGTCAAGACCTATTTGATGGCAAACCCCGACATTGCTGAGCAGGTGGAAGCGAAGGTCCGTGAGAACCTGTTGAAGCAGGCATCCGCTGCGCCCAAGGCACCTGCCAAGGCTGCTGACCGTGGCGTAGCCATCAGCGCTGACGACTTTAACGATGAGGATTGATTCCCTTTCTCCCAAGGCAGACCGGGCAGGCAGATACCGCATTACCTTTTCTGACGGCAGTACCATGCGGCTTTACCGGCAGACGGTGGAGGATTTTGGCCTCTATACCGGCCTGGAACTGACAGCCAAGGAGATGGCGTGCCTGCGATCGGCGGCAGGCCAAATGTCTGCCAAAATGCGGGCAGTACGGATCGTCGCTGCCTCCAATGTATCCAAGAGCGATCTGGAGCAGCGGCTGATCCGTAAGGGGGAATCTGCCAGCCAGGCCAGGGAGGCTGTCAAGTGGATGGAAGATCTGAATCTGGTTGATGACCGCGTCACTGCCGAACAGATTGTCCAGCGCTGCATCCGCCAGGGCTACGGAAAAGCAAGGGCGAAGCAAGCCCTCTACGAAAAGCAGATCCCCAGGGAGCTGTGGGACGAGGTGCTTGCGGAGTATCCCGATCAGACGGATAGTATCACAGAATTTTTGCGCGCCCGGCTGGGCGAAAGCTGGGACGGGCGTGACTTAAAAAGAGCTATGGACGCATTGGTGCGCCGTGGACACAATTACTCACAGATCCGTCAAGCACTGCAGAATCTGCAGTTGGATGCGGACGATTTCCCGGAGGAATCCTAAATGGCAAACATCGGTTTTATTTCCCTTGGCTGCGCCAAGAACCAGGTCGACTGCGAGCGGATGATGTACCGCCTGCAGGAAGCCGGACATACTATCTGCCCGGATGTGGTGGGCTGTGACGCGGTGGTGATCAACACCTGCGGCTTCATTGATTCGGCTAAAACAGAGGCCATTGATAACATTATCCAGATGGGTCAACTGAAGCAGGAAGGGCATATCGGCAGAATTTTAGTTACCGGATGCCTGTCCCAGCGCTATCAGCAGGAGATCCTTACGGAGATGCCGGAGGTAGATGGTGTTCTGGGTACCGGCAGCTACACAAAGGTCGTGGAAGCGGTAGAGGAGATACTAAGGGATAATACTGTGTCTGACTTCGATTCCATTGATCTGCCGGAGGAGGAAACAGGCCGTGTGGTGACCACTCCGGAGCATTACGCCTATATTAAGATCGCGGAGGGCTGCGACAACCGCTGTTCCTACTGTGTGATCCCTTACCTGCGGGGTAAGTTCCGCAGCCGCCAGATGGACGATGTGCTGTATGAAGCCCGGATGCTGGCGGAAAGCGGTGTCAAAGAACTGATCGTGGTTGCCCAGGATACCAGCCGTTACGGAACGGATTTCCCCGGGCATAAGCGGCTGCTGCCGGAACTGCTCCGGCAGCTTTGCAAGATCGAAAAGCTCCACTGGATCCGGGTGCATTACCTGTATCCCGACGAGATCGATGATGAACTGATCGATACCATCGCAAATGAACCTAAGATCGTAAAATATCTGGATATTCCCATTCAGCACTGTAATGATAAGGTATTGAAGCTAATGAACCGCCGTGGTGATTATGCCTATTTGTGCGGTCTTTTCCGTAAGCTGAAGGAACGGATTCCCGGTGTGGTGATCCGTACCAGTGTCATTACGGGACTGCCCGGTGAGGGTGAGGTGGAATTCAACCAACTGTGCGAATTCTTGAAAGAGCAGCGGCTGGTGCGTACCGGCGCTTTCGTATTCTCCCCCGAGGAGGGAACACCGGCTGCCGATATGGACCGGGTGGATACGGATACTGCCGCTGACCGCGCGGAAATGATTCAGGCCATCCAGGCGGAAATCATGGACACCTACAGCGCATCTCTGATCGGACAAACCCTGGAGGTGCTGATTGACGGTTACGATGAAGAATATGAGCAGTTCTATGGCAGAACCTATGCCGATTCCCCGGAGATTGACAGCCGGGTATGGATCGCGTCTGAGGAAGCATTGGTGGAAGGACAGTTTATCCATGTGTGCATTGACGGCCTGATCGACGGAGAGCTTTCCGGTTATATCTTGGAGGTAGACAGATGACAACAGCAAGCAAAATCACCCTGGTCCGGGTTGCCCTCATCCCTGCTTATATGGTACTGATGTACCTCAGCGGTGGTGAACCCAATTTCTGGATGTGGCTGTCTTTGGTTTTTTTTATCCTGGCCAGTATCACAGACTATATCGACGGCTATATCGCAAGAAAATATCAGCAGGTCAGCGATTTTGGAAAGTTTCTGGATCCTTTGGCGGATAAGCTGCTGGTGATTTCCGCTATGACGATCCTCTGCCAGTGGGACCGTATGCCTGCCTGGGCGCTGATGATCGTTCTGACCCGGGAATTTGCCGTCACCGGTCTGCGGCTGGTGGCTGTTGGCAAGGGTAAGGTCATTGCTGCCGGTTGGAGCGGCAAGGTGAAGACCGCCAGTACCATGATCGGCTTGTGTGTACTGATGGCATTTTCTACATTTTCCTGGCTGGACAATGCTGTGATGGCAGTGATTGTTATTACTACAGTTTATTCCGGCATTGAGTATTTTGCACAGAACTGGAAATGTCTCTGGGATTGATAAATCCGGCGTGCTGAGACCAGCACGCCGGTTTGCTGAGGAGTTAAACTATGAAAGAAAAGGAAATTGGCGAGATCCGGCGCAGAGTACGCCGGGAACGCAGCAATATGACAGCCATCTATGGCTGCTTTGTAAACGATCAAAAGGAGATCATCACAGAATACCGGCAGTCCACAGCTATGATGTCTGAAAATGAGGCTGAGCGGTATTTTGGGCTGATGAAGCGTACGCTTTCCGGTACTGTGGGTAAGAATCTGATCGATATTGCCTTCCGTACGGCTCAGGTGGCAGGCAGTCCGGAACATCAGTTCTTAATGGATCTTCGGGCAAGTGGATTGAAAGATGAAAATCTTCGTATGGAGCTGTATAAGAAGATCATCGAGTCGCTGAGTATGGATGAAAGCTATCTGATCCTCATCGGCTGTGACAGCTACGATGTACCGTTTAAGAGTAAGGATGAAGTGACCCAGGCGGATAATTCCGGTGAGGTATATACATACCTGCTGTGCGCTGTCTGCCCTGTGAAGCAAACAAAGCCCAACCTGCACTACATAGCGGAAAATAAGGAATTCCATGACGGGGGAATCTCCCAGGTGGCCCAAGCGCCAGCCCTGGGTTTCCTGTTCCCGGCTTTTGATGACCGGGCAACCAATATCTATAACGCCCTGTTCTACACCCGTGACAGTGCCAGAGGATATGATACCCTTATCGATGCCCTGTTCCGTGTGCAGGCACCCAAGCCGGCCGCGGAGCAGAAGAAGAGTTTTGAAGCGCTTTTGGCAGCCAGCCTGGATGAGGAGTGCAGCCTGGAGGTTGTGCAGAATGTCCATGACCAGCTTCGCCAGTGCATCGAGATGCACAAAGAGGCCAAGGTGGCAGAACCGTTGATGGTTTCCAAGGAGCAGGTAAAGTCTGCTCTGGCCGAATGCGGTGTATCTGAGCAGCACATTGCCAAATTCAGTATCGACTATGATGAAACCTTCGGGTTTGAAGCGGAGCTGCACCCAAAGAATATCATCGACAACAAAAAGTTTGAGATCCATACCCCGGATGTATCCATCAAGGTATCTCCCGAACGCAGTGACCTGGTTGAAACCAGGGTCATTGGCGGCGTGAAATACATCATGATCTGCGCTGACGAGGATGTGGAGGTCAACGGTATCAGCATCCATATCAAGGACCGTGAACCTCTTGAAGTTTAATGACGACATACAAAAAGAAGCTGCCCGCCTGGGCAGCTTCTTGCTGTTAAATCCGTCATTTCTTGGAGGCGTTGACAAGACCAACGATGATATCCACGCAGGCGTCTACACCGATGGTGCCGCTGTTAAGGCAGATATCATAGTTCTGGGCAGTACCCCAGACACGGCCGGTATAGTGCTGGTAATTGACATGGCGGCGCTTGTCCTTTTCATTCAGACGGGCTTCGGGGCTTTTCTCGGATTCACCGTAAAGGCGTACGATACGGTCAGCGCGGAATGCCTTATCAGCATGTATATAGGCGTGCAGGACATCCTCACGGTCTTTAAGAATATAGTCAGCATTGCGCCCGACGATGACACAGGGGCCTTTCTCTGCCAGCTGCAGGATCACGCTGCACTGGATGTTCCAGAGGAAGTCAGCGGTAGACATGCCGTTCATGACACCGGGAATGCCCTGGGACGCAAAGGCGTAGGAGAAGATACTCTTGCCTGGGGCATGCTCGCCGTGTTCTTCTACGAACTTAGGCGCGAAGCCGGATTCCAGGGCAACCTGGTCCACAAGCTCTTTATCATAGAAAGGGATGCCCAGTTTTTCTGCTACCTTGTGGCCAACGGTACGGCCACCGCTGCCGAATTCACGGCTGATGGTAATGATCTTCTTTTCCATAATAAGACCTCCTCCTAATATTTCTGAAATAATTATATCAAAGGGTATTTGCCTTGTCAAATAAAACCTGTGCAAAGGCTCTTTGCGTGACAAATTGGCGTCATGGTGCTATACTGACAGCGAGGTGATCGATATGCGTGACATTGGAAAGAACATCAAGCAGCTCCGGCAGCAGAAAAACATGACCCAGGACGAACTGGCGGAGAAGCTGTTCGTGACCAGGCAGACCGTTTCCAATTATGAAACCGGAAAGAGCAGGCCGGATATTGAGATGCTGACCCGCATTGCGGAAACGCTGGAAACAGACCCGAATACCGTCTTGTACGGGATTCCGCAGAGGGTAAACCGGGAGCGGATGATTGTCAAACTCTGTATTTCAGTGGCTGTATTTTTGACTATATGGCTTGTATTCTGCTATGTGTCATCTTATGCCAAAAGAATCGCTGCAACCACATACGATATGCGATTACACCTAGTGTGCAGAATCTTTCTGGGACCCGCGGTGGCATTCCTGCTCGGTTGGACAACTATGCAGGCGTTGGGTGTTCTGGCAAAGCTTTCACCACTGGCAGACCCCTGGGCCAAGCGCCTGCGCCGTATCACCATTGGATTGGGTATTGGCTATTTACTGATACTTGTACCGGCTTTCCTCGGCGTATTTTGGAGTTCCGGTCTGAGGGATTTGCTGCCGGAATTTCTTTTGAACATATGGGCCCAAATAACCTATTGGGTAACCGGATATGTTCCGGGTATAAGTGTCAGACCCAACACGGTTTTGTTCGGTATCCTTGGCTGCGCTCTGTGGCTGGGCCTGCCGCAAAAGGCAAAGGAATGAAATAAGAAACGGGATGCCAAGGCATCCCGTCTCTTTTACATTTGATGATCCTCCGCACAATCGTCTAGTACCCGAACACCCATTTCTTCCCGGTCAGGCGCCGGGAATTTCTTAATGCTTGTGTGGTCAAATTCCGGACAGATCCGCTGTTCCGGGTCAATGCGTATCTGGTCGGTTTTCTTTCTCATTCCATCACCCCGGGGTTAGTTTGCCCCGGGAGTTACTTTCTGATGACCCAAAGGTTGCGGATTTGGCCTTCAATATCTTCATATTTCCAGAGTTTTTGGGAATTTTCGATGCTGTTGGGGTCGTTGATGCGAATCATACCGTTTTCATAGCCGGTCATGACGATGTAGTGGCCGGAGGTGGTAAAATCCCCGGGTCCCATGGCGCAGATAATGGGATTATTGACCTCCAAATTTTTGATGATTCGGCTTTCCACAAGGGGAATCTCTGTTACATCAAAACCAAGCTTCACACCGCCTTCGCTGATCAGCGTCCAGGAAGAACCGTTTCCGGGGGAATAGTAGCCGTTTTCTGCGGCAAATTCGATCATTTTATCCGGGGCAAATGCATCGTCCTCTGTCAGATACCAGGCAGCCATGGAAAGGCACACGGGGCCGCAGGCTGTTAATCCAGCCACATCGCTGCCATATTTCAGATATCCCCATTGCTGATCCCACTGTAAGAACAGGGGAACGCCGTCGCTTCCCTTATATGCAGACAGATCTACCTGGTTGGCCTCGTCTTTTTTTAGGGGATATTCCAGAACAAAGGTTTCGGTCTCCGCATTCCGGTCCAGTAGGGCAATCAAGCTTTCGGGGTAGCGGCTGAAGGGAATATCATGTGCGTCCGCGTAAGCCTTGACGATGCGCCCGGCAGGGGAGAGCGCTTCTTCATTGAAACTGATCCTTTCATACAGAAGATAGCCGGGATAGATCATCAGCAGCAGTACCAGCACCGCAATCAGGATTTTGATTACAGGCCGCAGCTTATGTTGTGTATCCATGGAAAATTCCTCCTTGCAGCGATGCAGACATTATATCACAGCATCTACGGAAAAGTCCTTATGAATTTTTTAAATTTTCCTTATAATTCTGCCTGCCGCCATTAATTTCTATTTGCAAAATATGGCAGTTGTTGTATAATAAACAAAATAATGGGCGAAGAGGGATTACTATGCCATTGACGAAGGAAAAAACAGATGCCTATATCGCGATCCTGAAAGAGGAACTGCTGGTTGCAATGGGGTGTACTGAACCCATTGCTATTGCCTATGGTGCATCAATCCTGCGGAAAACCCTGGGCCGGGAACCTGAAAGGGTCTGTGCCAGGCTCAGTGGCAATATTATAAAGAATGTCAAGAGCGTGATTGTTCCGGCTACCGGCGGCCTTCACGGTATCGAGGCGGCTGTTGCCGCAGGTATCATTGCATCCTGTCCCGAACGGCAGCTTGAGGTGCTTTCTGCACTGTGCCAGGAGGATCAGCCCAGGATCGCGGATTTTTTGAATACCTGCGCGATCGCAATAGAGGAAATGGAATCCCCTCATGCTTTCGATCTGGAACTGACGGGTTGGGCGAAATTTGACTCTGTCACTGTGCGGATATCGGGAAATCACACCAATGTGGTGTCGGTCAGAATGAATGAGGCGGATGTTACGCCGGTAATTGGCTGTGGTGTACAGGAAGAACTGTCCAACCGGACAGACCGCTCTGTATTGAATGTAGAAGATATCCTTACCTTTGCCACGGAAACGCCTCTGGATGAACTGCGGCCTCTCTTGGACAGACAGATCCAGATGAATATGGCCATCGCTGAGGAGGGTTTGAAGGGTGGCTATGGCGCTTGCATCGGCAAGGTCCTCTACCGAAACGGAGAGGCAAGCCTGAGAGATCAGGCAAGGGCCTATGCCGCCGCCGGTTCCGATGCCCGTATGAGCGGCTGTGAGATGCCTGTTGGTATCCTTTCCGGCAGCGGAAACCAGGGCATAACCGCTTCCGTACCTGTGGTGGTATATGCTAAAGCTCTGGGAAAGAGCCGTGATGAGATGCTGCGGGCGCTGCTGGTATCAGATCTGATCACCATTCATCAGAAAACAGGAATCGGATGTCTTTCCGCTTATTGCGGCGCTATCAGCGCAGGCTGTGGCTGCGGCGCCGGTATCTGTTACCTGTTGGGAGGGGATTACCGAGCCATTGCCCATACACTGGTCAATGCTGTAGCCATCCTGTCCGGCACCATCTGTGATGGCGCGAAGCCTTCCTGCGCGGCCAAGATCGCGATGGCGGTGGAAGCAGGTATTATGGGCTATGAAATGACTAAGGCTGGCTATCAGTTCTACAGCGGAGACGGTATTGTCACCAAGGGTGTGGAAAACACCATCCGCAATGTCGGTAAGCTGGCAAGAGATGGGATGTCCGAAACGGATAAGGAAATTATCCGCATTATGCTTCAGAAGCCGGAGGGTCAGCAGTAAATCTGTTCGCATAGGACCGAAGTTGGATTACTCAATTCTTTTATAGAGTTGACAGCTTCTGCGTTGTGTTGGATGCCATATGTAATTCGGAGGAACAGTATGTCCGTATTTGATTCTTTTGAAAAAAGACATGATTATTTGATATGCGTGGATTCTGACGGCTGTGTGATGGATACCATGAACTGCAAGCACATGCATTGCTTTGGCCCCTGCATGGTAACCGAATGGGCCTTGGAGCAGTGGGAAGAGCCGATCCTGCGACGCTGGAACAATATCAATTTGTTCCAGATGACAAGAGGGATCAACCGGTTTAAAGCGCTTGCCATGATTCTCTCTGAGATCGACCGGCAGTATACTCCTATCGTGGGCGTGGAGGCTTTGCAGCACTGGGCGGATACTGCCCATGCGCTTTCCGATGACAGCCTGGTAGAACAAATCAACAAGACCCAGGATGAGGACGCAAGGCTGATCCTTCAAAAGACCCTGCAGTGGAGCATGGCGGTCAATGAATCCATTACCAGACTTCCCGAAGAACTGAAGCTTCCGTTTGCCGGTGCGGCGGAAGGCCTTGCCGCTGCCGCCAGGATTGCCGATGTGGCGGTGGTTTCCAGCGCCAACCGGGATGCGGTGGAGGAGGAGTGGGAGAAGTATGGGCTTGCACCCTATGCGGACATTTTGCTTGCGCAGGACTGTGGAAGTAAAACCCACTGTATTGCCGAAATGCTCAAATTTGGCTATGAGAAGGACCATGTTCTGATGGTAGGCGATGCTCCCGGCGATTACGAGGCTGCGGAAGAGAGCGGCGTTTGGTTCTATCCTATCTTAGTCAACTGGGAAGAAGAGAGTTGGATGGAATTTGTTGAAAAGGCTTTGACCATGTTTAGCAACAATGACTACAGTACCTGTCAGGCAGAAAAGAAGCAGGTTTTTGTAGAAAATCTCGGCGGCTGATCTGTCATAAAAACGGAACATCCGCGAAACTTGTGTTTTGCGGATGTTTTCATTTGGGAGGAAAATTATGAAAATGATTCATATGGAGCATCCGCAGTTTCCGGATGCCACATTGGAGGGCTATATTCTCGACGGAAATATTCCCCTGGGACAGGATACCGAAAGGCCTGCGGTGGTGGTGCTGCCCGGTGGTGGATATGTTTATTGCGCAGACGCGGAGGCAGAACCGGTAGCGTTGAGCTATACAGCCTGTGGCTTTCATGCGTTTATTTTGCGATACAGTGTTGGGATGAAAGCGGCGGGGTTTACACCATTGAAACAGGTGGATTGGGTGGTCGGCCTGCTTCGAAAAAATGCGGAGCAGTGGCACATTGCTCCCGATAAGATATTGGTCTGCGGCTTTTCAGCAGGTGGCCACCTGGCGCTGGCGTCAGGCGTTATGGGAGAAAACAGGCCCAACGGTATGATATTGGGATATCCTGTAGCTTCTGCCCCCTGCTGGCCAGGTATGGATTTTATGTTGAAGCTGCTGACAGGTAAAGAATCAGTAACCCCTGCAGACGCAGAGCCATTTGATTTGATCCCAAAGATCACCAAGGATGCACCGCCGGTATTTCTGATGGCAACCGCTGAGGATGCGCTGACACCCTATGGCAGTCTGTCCATTGCCAAATGTTACAGTGATCTGGGTTTGGGATATGAGCTGCATATCTTCCAGTATGGCCCCCACGGGTATTCTCTTGCCAATGAGACCAGTGCTATGGGCAGCAGTCAGAAGATCGATCCTTCCTTTGCCCACTGGCAGAAACTCAGCGTGGATTGGGTTTTTAAGACATTTGGGAAACCTATCTTTGAAGATAAGAATACAAGCAGAATGGCTTCGATCCTAAAGGACATGGGGATTAAAATGAATGGATTCTGACAATATAATGCAGAATCGGAAAAAAGAGGTCACAGATTTGTGACCTCTTTTCAATTTATCCTAATAGGACATCCGATATGAGCATCAGGCAAAAGCCTGCCAGCAGGGAATAGGTAGCGCCATTCTGGCTGCCGTGGGCATGGGTCTCCGGGATCATTTCGTCACTGATCACATACAGCATGGTTCCGCCCGCAAATGCCAGCGCAAAGGGCAGGACTGCCGACGCGATTGATACAGCGAAATAGCCAAGCAGTGTACCCGCTACCTCAACGAGTCCGGTAGCCATTGCGCACAGAAATGTCCGTTTGGGGCTGACCCCCGCAGAGAGCATAGGCGCAATGATAACCATGCCCTCCGGGATGTTCTGCAGTGCGATTCCACCCGCGATCAGCAGCGCTTCCGAGGTGTTGCCGGAGCCAAAGCTGACACCGGCGGCGATACCTTCCGGAAGGTTATGGATGGCGATGGCGGTCACAAACAGCAGCACCTTGCTGATATTGGCATTTCCTTGGTGATCTTCCAGGTCAGCGCCAACCAGTTTATGAAGATGGGGGACGACCCGGTCAATGAGGTTTAGGCATAGGGCACCGGTAAAGATGCCTGCGACAGTGATCAGCAATCCAAATTTTCCGCCGTAGTCAAGAGAGGGCAGAATCAGACCAAGAACGGCAGCAGCCAGCATCACCCCTGCGGCAAAGGCCAGTACGATGTCACTAAAGCGGTGGGAGACCTTTTTGAACAGAAATCCGATAATCGAACCGAATACAGTAGCGCCACCCACTCCCAGGGCGGTAAGCAGTACTATTTCCATAGGAAAACCTCCTTTGAATATATTCTATCATATACTTTGATGACAAACAAGTGACAGTTTTTTCTTGCAGTGTATTGCAATATGTGTCTGGTTATGTTAATATATAATCAACCTTTCATAAAGGAGTTTCAATATGATTTATCGTGATTTTCAGGATAAAAAACTCTCTCTGCTGGGCTTTGGATGTATGCGTCTGCCGGAAAAGGATGGCAGCATCGATGTGGTGCAGGTGGAAAGAATGGTTGAGTATGGCATGAACCACGGTTTAAACTATTTTGACACCGCCTATCCCTATCATGCCGGTATGTCGGAACGGGTGATGGGCCAGATCCTGAGCCGGTATCCCAGAGAATCCTACTACCTGGCGGATAAATTTCCCGGTCATCAGGTCATGGATTCCTACAATCCGGCGCCGTTGTTTGAGGAACAGCTTCGCCGCTGTAAGACGGACTATTTTGATTTTTATCTGCTGCACAATATCTACGAGAAATCCCTCGATACCTATCTTGATCCCAAGTGGGGGATCTTGGACTATTTCCGGGAACAGAAGTGTCTGGGCCGCATTAAGCATCTGGGTTTTTCCACCCATGCCCAGATTTCTGCATTAGAGAAAATTCTGGACATCTTTGGAGATGACTTGGAGTTCTGCCAGATCCAGCTCAATTATCTGGACTGGACATTGCAGGACGCAAAGCAGAAGTATGAATTATTGACCTCCCGTGGCATCCCGGTCTGGGTCATGGAGCCGGTCCGTGGCGGTAAGCTTGCCAATTTCACCGATGACCGGCTTACGGCCCTTCGGCCGGATGCATCTACCGCCAGCTGGGGTTTCCGGTTTTTGCAGGGACTTCCCAATGTAAAGATGGTCCTCAGCGGTATGTCCAGCGAAGCGCAGATGTATGATAATGTACACACATTCAGCAGGGAGGATCCCTTAAGTACGGAAGAAAACGAACTGCTGCTGGATATTGCTGAGAGGATGAAAAACGCCATTCCCTGCACCGGCTGCCGTTATTGCTGCGATGGCTGTCCCGCGGGCCTGGATATTCCAACAATGATGTCTATTTGCAGTGATATCCGTTTCTCGCCTGTGGTCAACAGCGTGATGATGCTTCAGTCCGCGCCGGAAGATAAGCGGCCTTCTGCCTGCGTTGCCTGCGGTCAATGTACAAAGGTGTGTCCCCAGGGTATTGACATTCCTGCTGTAATGAAGGAACTGACGGAGCGCATGGAGAAGATTCCTCAGTGGTCCGATATTTGCGCCCAAAGGGAAGCACAGCAAAAACGGAACAGAGATATATGATCATAATCCGCCTGCATCGCAGGCGGATTCAGAGTGTCAAAAAAGCCGCTAATCGTCAAAAAGCGAGATAACCCGAATGTCTTTGAGGAAAGCCTTCCCCGTTTGCGGTGCCCAAAATTTTCTGTTCGCTGTCCGCTCGCAAAATTTTGACCGCGGCACACGCTTATG
>JAZKYA010000062.1:0-11934 GCA_045611945.1 Faecousia sp.
GATCCAAAGCCATGTGATCCTGGGGCTGAATCCGGGGCTCATCAATGCTTCGGGCTATTCCTGGACAGCGGATTACGTCACGGTGACAGGGGATCTGTGCGCCGACCTTCTGAGCAATATTGCTTCGGAACAGCGTGCAAAGGTGGTCTACGAATACCTGTACCGGCAGATCCATGACAAGAAGGTTCGGGAAACCATCGACTTTCTGCTGAACCGGGAGGAAGCCCACAATCAGATGTTCCGGGATGCCTTTAACCAGGTGCAGAATTCCGGCTCCAATCAGGATTTTGGTACCACCAAGGCAGCGAAGATGTACTTCTCCCTGTCCGATCCTGGCCCAAATACCTTTGCCGGGAACCCAGTAAATCCGCCGAAGTTTTCTAACTGATTAGCCCCCTTTATTTGATTGCTTTGTATTGTGAACTGCCGCCGGGTGGGATCGAAGGATGCCATCCGGCGGCAGTTTCTTCTGGGAGGAACCGGCGCTGTGTTCTCCGGGTTATGGGGCCCGGCGGCTGACCGATTTATCTTACATTGATTTTCTCTCTTTCCGGAAAAGCGATTCCCCCGGATAACTGCACCGGGACAGGCCATAATTTCCGGTAAGCCTGCGGCGTCATTCCCTCATGCTGTTTGAACTGACGGGTAAAATATCCCAGATTCTCAATGCCAACAGCAAAGGCAATGCTGCTGACCGACATTTTTGTGTTTCGGATCAATTCCTTTGCTTTGTTCATCCGCAGAAAAATTTGATATTCCGAAGGAGACATTCCAACATACCGCTTGAACTGTTTCTGTAGGTAGTATGGGTTCGTATTAAACCGCGCCCCCAGGTCCTCCAGTGTGTTCTTATTCCGGTAGTGGTTCAGCAGATACATGCGCACATGCTGGACGATCTGCGGAATGCTATCGGGCTTTTCTGCCAGCATGGTGGAAAGAACACATTCTGACAGGAGCTGTGTCAGCAGGCTCGCGGCTTGAAAATCAGACATGATCTGATTGTTCCCCGTTGTGTCCAAATCAAACAGTGCGGAGAAAATACCCAGCGCCTTAGAAGGATTTGGAAATATTCCGGCGTGGGAACCATTATTATGTGTCAGGAACGCATCGTAATAATGCTTTGCGTTAGCACCGTAAAAATGTATCCAGACAGAGTGCCATGCGCCTGCTTCCGGTGCTGTGCGGTAGTGCTGGTATTTTTTACAGTCAATGAAGAAAAAATGCCCGGGAGGCAGCAAATGGGAATCCCCGTCATAAAGAAGCTGCCCACACCCGTCCACAGTCGCGGTGATCAGATAAGAGGCGTACCCCTCCCGCGTGGTATGGTAGCCGGGACCGGCAAAAAAATCCCCTATCTCTTGGGCGTAAATCAATGTATTTTTCGCCATAGCGGTGGCAGACACCGTATTCCATTGAGATTCCGGAGATAAATCAAGATGATAGTCTAAATAGGCTGCCATATTATTCCAACCTCCCGGTCAAAGTGCAAGATAGTGCAAAAAACGGGCAAAATAAGGTAATGCGAAATTTAATTCATGGTGATATAATACATAAAACCGCTATTAAAGTATAGCGTTTTTGCACAATTCTAATAAAAAAATGTGTATTTTGTACAAAACACATATAGATTCTTTGTTCAAAATAGTACAACTCCCAGACCGCAAAAATCAAATGTGCAGAATTGTTAAAGGATGTTTTGGAAGAGAGGAGCGTTGATAATGCGCAAAACTGTTCTGGAATTGCGGGGTATCACCAAGATCTTTCCCGGCGTAAAGGCATTGAATCAGGTTCAGTTCGATTTGCGTGAGGGTGAGATCCATGCGCTGATGGGTGAAAACGGCGCCGGCAAATCCACATTTATCAAGGTCATTATGGGTGTTCATCAAGCCGAAGAGGGCGAGATGTATCTCAATGGCGAAAGAGTGAACTTCAAAAGCACAAAGGACGCGCAAAAGGCCGGTATCGCCGCCATCTACCAGCATGTAACCGCCTATCCCCACCTGTCTGTAGCAGAAAATATCTTTGTGGGGCATTTGAAAAAGAAGTACGGCCTTGTTCAGTGGAAGGAAATGTATGCCGAGGCAGACCGCCTGCTGCAGGAACTGAATGCTGACTTCAATTCCCGCGAACTGATGGGCAATTTGTCTGTTGCCCAGCAGCAGATGGTCGAGATCGCGAAAGCCCTTTCGCTGAACGCAAGGATCATCATTATGGATGAGCCCACTGCCGCCTTGACAAAGCGGGAATCCGAAGAATTGTACCGCATCACCCGCAAGCTTCGGGATGAAGGCGTTGCCATTATCTTTATCTCCCACCGCTTTGAGGATATGTACGCATTGGCATCCCGCGTCACCGTATTCCGTGATGCCCAGTACATTGGTACATATGATGTAGACGGCATCACGAATGCCGATCTGATCACCGCGATGGTAGGCCGTGAGATCAAGGATCTGTTCCCGAAGCCCGCGGTAGAACCTGGTGAGGAAGTCCTTCGGGTCGAAAATCTCAGCCGCACCGGTTATTTCAAAGATGTGTCCTTCTCTGTCAGGAAGGGTGAGATCATGGGTCTGACCGGCCTGGTCGGTGCCCGCCGTACAGAAGTCGTCCAGACCATTTTCGGTGTTGAGAAGCTGTCCTCCGGCAAGATCTTCTGGGAAGGCCGGGAAGTCCATATTCATTCCCCCAGCGAGGCAATGGGAATGGGCATTGGACTGCTGCCTGAAAACCGTCAGATCGAAGGCTTGATCCTGGACTGGGGCATTGGCCGCAACATTACATTGACCGAGCTGAAATCCTATGTCAACAAGCTCTTCCTCACGGAAAAGAAGGAGAATGAAAATTCCAAAGCCCTGGCTGAGCGTGTTGACACCAAGGCTGTCAGCGTATTTGACAAAGCAAGCTCCCTGTCCGGCGGCAATCAGCAGAAGGTGGTTGTTGCCAAAGCTCTGGGTTCGGACTTTAAGCTGCTGATCCTGGACGAACCTACCAAAGGCGTTGATGTTGGCGCGAAGGCCGCGATCTACGAGATTATGGGTGAGTTGGCCCTGGCCGGCTATGCCATTATTATGATCTCTTCTGAAATGCCCGAAATTCTCGGAATGTCTGACCGTATTGTGGTCATGTGCGAAGGCCGCGTAACCGGAGAGCTGAGCCGGGGGGAGGCCACGCAGGAGAAAATTCTGGAGCTGGCAATGGCCAAGCAGCATGCTGCGGAAGGGAGTGTGTAACGCTCATGAATAAGACACTTCGTAAAGGCGGCAGGCTCAGTGAGCTGCTTCGGAACCGGGAAATCAGCCTGATGCTGGTCATGGTTCTTTTGGTTGGTGTGATTCAGTGGCGCAGCGGCGGTAAGTTCCTGTCTGCCACAGTTCTCTCTCAGCTTACGCAAAACTACGCGTACACCATGGTGCTGTCCTTTGGTATGCTGCTGGTTCTGCTGATCGGCGGCATCGATATTTCCATCGGCGCAACGCTGGCCCTTTCCGGCATGTCCACCTCCCTGCTGATGCGCGACGGGGTCATTACAAATCCCGTGATCGCCTTTGCCTTCAGCACACTGGTCGGCCTGGTTTGCGGCCTGGTGATCGGCGGCATTGTGGCAAAGGGCAAGGTCATTCCCATTATCGCCACCCTTGGCATGCAGTACATTTACCGCGGCCTGACCTACTTTGTTTCCAAAACCCAGTGGGTCCCCTCCGATAAGATGCTGGCAGGCTACAAGGCCTTTGCCCAGGGTACATTTTTAGGCCTGAACAATCTGTTCTGGATCGTTCTGGTTCTTTTTGGCGTGATGGTCGTTTTCCTGAAATGGACCAACTTCGGCCGCCAGATTTACGCTGTAGGCTCCAATCCCGATGCCGCGAAGATCTCCGGTATCAATATTGACCGGGTCAAGATCGTTGTTTACTCCATCAACGGCGCGATTTGCGGTCTGGCCGGTGCAATGTATACCAGTATGTATGCGACTGCCCAGGGCAACATGGCCAACGGCGCGGAAATGGATGTGATCGCTGCCTGCGTGATCGGCGGTGTAAGCCTCAACGGCGGTCAGGGCAACGCATTCGGTGTATTGCTGGGTGCCATTACCATTGGTATCATCAGCAAGTCCCTGAGCCTTGTTGGCATCGACGCGTTCTGGCAGCAGGCACTAAAGGGCGCAATCATCCTGTTGGCTGTTTTGGTCAATGTCATTGTCCAGCGCAACAGCGCCCGCAAGGCACTGGAAGGGAGGGAGATCTGATGGCAACAAAATCCGGAAGAACGATTTCCAGCACAAAGGACCGTTCCATTAAGTCACTGCTGGTCCGTTGGGAATTCCTGCTGGTTCTGATCTTCTTGGGAGTCAATGTAATGAATGTCTGCCTGTCTCCCAATTACCTCAACGCCTACAACCTGTTCACAAACATTAACAACTTCCTAGTCAAGGCATACATTGCCCTTCCCATGGCGTATGTTCTGCTGTTGGGCGATATCGACCTGTCTGTTGGCGGAAATATCTGCCTGTCTGCTACCCTGTTGGGCATTGTCTACAACGCTTCCGGCTCCATCTGGCTGGGCATCCTGGCCGCTCTGCTTACAGGCACCGTCTGCGGCGCGCTGAACGGCCTGATCATGACCAGGTTTACAGAGCTGGCCCCCATGATCGTCACGCTGGCTACCAACATCATTTACCGCGGCCTGTCTGAAAGAATCCTGGGTGACGGCGCTACCGCGGGCATGTCCAAGATCGATTGGTTCTCCAACCTGTACTACGGCCGTGTGGGTGATGTTCCGTACATGTTCATCATCTTCTGTGTTCTTGCCGTCGTGTTTGGCCTGGTCATGCACAAAACAGTCTTTGGCCGGCAGATGTTCGCGGTGGGCGCGAACAAAAAAGCCGCGCAGTATGCCGGCGTCAAAGTCCAGAAGGTCCGCATGACCGTTTTCACCTTGACCGGTCTGGTCTGCGGCTTTGCCTCTGTGTTCTATTGTGCCAACCTGGGTTCTGTGAAGAGCAATGTGGCTGAGGGCTTTGAGCTGGAAGCGATCTCCATGTGCGTTTTGGGCGGCATTTCCACCGCCGGCGGCAAGGGCACCATGGTCGGTGCCGTAATCGCCATCTTTATCATCGGCCTGCTCCGTTATGGCCTGGGCCTGATCAACCTCAGCGGTCAGACCATCCGTATTATTCTGGGCGCGCTGTTGATCGCTGTTGTCCTCTACCCTACCATTCAGGAAGCAATCAAGAACCGCAAGAGAATGGCAAAGTAATTTTTTCAGGTATGTACGCGACAGGCGTTCATATAATTATCAATTATGAAAGGAAGAAACAAAATGAAGAAACTGTTTGCTCTGCTGCTGGCTCTGGCTATGGTTCTGTCCATGGCTGCCTGCACCCCTGCTGCCAAGACCACTACCTATGCAATCGTCTGCAAGGACGCATCCAACCCCTACATGGCCCGTATGGTTTCCGGTTTTAAGGAAGCATGCACCGCTCTGGGTATCACCGCGATCGAAAAGTCTCCCGAGACCACCTCTGCTGATGACCAGATCACCATTATCAACGAGCTGGTTGCCCAGGGTGTAAAGGGCATCGCCATTGCCGCTAACGACGCTGCCGCTCTGAAGGGCGCAATCGAGCAGGCTAAGAAGAAAGGCGTTGTGGTTGTTACTCTGGACTCCGACACCGAAGGCTCCCAGATGTTCGTCAACCAGGCCGGTGTGACTGAGGTTGCCCAGGTTCTGGTCGACTCTATCGCTGACATGTGCGGCGCGGACGGCGGCGAGTTCGCTATTCTGTCCGCTTCCTCCACTGCTACCAACCAGAATTCCTGGATCGCTGCTATGGAAGAGATCCTGAAGGCCGACAAGTATGCAAACCTGAAGCTGGTCGAGACCGTTTACGGTGACGACGAGTCCCAGAAGTCCACCGACGAGATGCAGAACCTGATGACCAAGTACCCCAATCTGGAAGTGGTATGCTGCCCCACCACCGTTGGTATTCTGGCTGCCGCCAAGGTAGTTTCCGAGACCAAGGACTGCAAGATCAAGGTTGCCGGTCTGGGCCTGCCCTCCGAAATGAAGGACTATGTGGGCGACGACAAGGTTTGCCCCTACATGTACCTGTGGAACCCCATCGATGTGGGCAACTGCGCTGCTTACATGATCAAGGCCATCGCTGACGGCAAGGTTGGCAATGTTGGTACCACCTTCACCGCTGATAACGGCAAAACCTATGAAGTCATGACCGGTGACACCGCCGCAACCCAGATCATTGTTGGACCTCCCTTTGCATTCACCGGCGAGAACATTGCTGACTGGGCAAATGTTTACTAATTAACAAAATAAGTTTCATCCGTTCCCTAAATACAAAGGTAGGGCAGGCATGCCTGCCCTACCTTTTGAGACTGTCAAAAAGCAGGATCACACCAAGGCCCACTCTGACGAGGGGGCTGTCAGCGAAGCTGACTGGGGGAGAGATATAGGCAGAATGTTCGTATAATATAGAAAATCGGGACAAAATGTAAAGATTTTCTCTCCCTCAGTCGCCTGCGGCGACAGCTCCCTCGTCAGAGGGAGCCTTGGGCGTACCTACGCCAGAGGTTTTTTGTGCAAAGGTAGGGCAGGCATGCCTGCCCTACCCTTTCTCATTTTCCTGTGCAGAGGGCAAGCTGCTTTGTGCAGAGGAAAATGAAAAAACATTGAAAAGGAGCAATCGCCATGATCAAAGGTTTTAAAATGAAACTGTATCCCGGCATGGAGGAAGAATATGAGCGCCGCCATAACCTGCTGTGGCCTGAAATGAAAGAGATGATTCACGAACACGGCGGAAGAAATTACACCATTTTTCTGGACCGTGAAACGCTGACGCTGTTTGGCTATATCGAGCTGGAAGATCCCGAACTGTGGAGCAAAAGCGCAGATACCGCCATTAACCGTAAGTGGTGGGATTATATGGCGGACATCATGGAAACCAACCCTGACAACAGTCCGGTTGCTGTTGATTTGCAGAATGTTTTTCATTTAGACTAATTGAGATCAGAACATATTCTCATAACCCCCGGCTGGGCCGCAATGTCATTCTTAACTGGATGACATTGCGCCAAACCGGGTGTATTTTGTTCCCGGAATCAGCATGGTATTCCTGGCCCGGGCCAGCTCTGAAGCCGTCACAAAGCGAAATCCCTGCTCCTGCAGCGCGTCTACGATGGCAAGCGCCGCTTCCACAGAGCTGTCAGACATATCATGCAGAAGGATCACATCTCCATCCCGGACCCAGCTGATAACAGTGTTCTCGATGGATTTTGCGTCGTGGATCTCCCAGTCCTTTGGATCTACCGACCAGTGCAGGATCGACAACCCAAACTCCTCCGCCACTGTTTGGATGCATTCACTGCACAGCCCGCCGGGGGGACGGAGGAAGGATATTTCACAGCCCTCCGGGACCAGGGCCATCGCTTTTCTGATCTCCTGTTCGGTGTCCCGCCTGCACATATCCCGCATGGATTTATGGCTGTAGCCATGCAGGCCGATCTCATGCCCTTCCCGGAATATCCTCTGGGTCAGATCGGGGTATTGCTCCATCCGGTAGCCGCACAGCAAAAAAGTCGCCCTGGCATCACGGGCTTCCAGACCCTCAAGAAGTTTTCGCGTAAATCTCCCGGAGGGACCGTCGTCAAAGGTCAGCGCAACCAGCTTTTCGTTCTCCGCTGCCCGAACCGGAACGCAGAGCAGGCAGCAGCATATAATCAACAGGGTAAGCCGTTTCACCATAGTAACACCCTCACAAAAAATCAACTGGGTTTACTTTTCCACAAAATCCATAGGTAATACACTGATCTAAAATTTTTGTAAAAAGGACTTGCAAAGGGGCGGGCTTTGTCGTATAATTTCTTCATCAACTGAATGATTCTGGTTGAAGCATTTCGGGAAATTGCAGAACGCAGCCGAAGGAGTAACGCTCTCAGGTGTCCGTAAGGATGAGGACCGAATGCTGACAGGGCTTTGGAGACACCCATTGAATTGGGGGCCGAAGGTGCAAGCGCGGCAGCGCCAAACTCTCAGGCAAAAGGACAAAGATTTCTTTTTACAGGATTCTATGCTTTTTGAGTGGGTCGTGCCGCGGGCGTGATCCGCTTATTTTTATTTGTTTCGGAGGGTATTTTATGGACAAGCTGATCGAAAAGATTGCCGACATCAACAGTGCCGTCAATAACGCGGTCTGGGGTCTGCCCGGACTGATCCTGCTCATTGGCACAGGTGTGCTGCTGACCCTTGGCACAAAGGTGTTCCAGATCAGTCATCTGGGCCACTGGTGGAAAAAGACCATTGCCAGCATCTTTAAAAAAGACAGCAACAGTACCCATAATGACGACAGGAAAGCCATTTCCCAGTTCCAGGCCCTATGCGCTGCCCTGGCCGCTACGGTCGGCACCGGCAATATTGCCGGCGTTGCCTCCGCCATCGTCACCGGCGGCCCCGGCGCTGTGTTCTGGATGTGGATGGCCGCCTTCTTTGGCATGATGACCAATTTCTCCGAAAACCTGCTGGGCATCTACTACCGCCGCAGAAACAAGGACGGCGAGTGGTCCGGCGGCCCCATGTACTACCTGAAGGACGGCCTGGGTAAGCGCTACGGCAAGAAATGGCTCAAGCCCATTGCCAATGTGCTGGCAGTCCTGTTCTCCTGCTTCGCCATTCTGGCATCCTTCGGCATCGGCAACATGGCCCAGGTCAACAAGATCGTTCTGAACATGGACGCGGCCTTCTTCAGCAATGTAACCCTTGGCGTTATCCCCGGCACCCAGATCGACATTATCCACCTGCTGATCGGTGTGGCCCTGCTCATTGTGGGCGCAATGATCATCATTGGCGGTCTGCGCAGAATCGCTAAGGTGGCAGAGATCGTTGTGCCGTTTATGGCTGTAGCCTTCGTCATCGGCAGTCTCATCATCTTCGCTATGAACATCAATCTGGTAGGCGCAATGTTTGGCGCTATCTTCAAGTTTGCCTTCACCCCTGCCGCGTTCCTGGGCGGCGGCCTGGGCATCCTCATTAAAAAGACCATGACCCAGGGCTTCAAGAGAGGCGTGTTCTCCAACGAGGCCGGCCTCGGCTCTTCCGTTCTGGTACATTCCTCCTCCAATGTGAAAGAGCCTGTGAAGCAGGGCATGTGGGGCATCTTCGAAGTATTCTTCGACACTTTCGTAGTCTGCACCATGACTGCCGTTGTGGTTCTTTCCACCGGTTACATCGACCTTGCCACCGGCGCGCCTGTGGCTGGTGCCAATGGCGACACCCTGGTATCCCAGGCCTTCGGCCAGTATTTCGGCGCTCCCGGCACCTGGTTCGTAGCCATCGCCATGCTGTTCTTCGCCTTTACCACGGTGCTGGGCTGGTCCCAGTACGGCTCTAAGGCTGTGGAATACCTCTTCGGCACAAAGGGCGTGAAGATTTACCGGGTGATCTTTGTTGCCATGATCGTTTCCGGCGCTGTGATGGAGGGCGGTCTGGCCTGGGATCTGTCCGATACCTTCAACGGTTTGATGATGATTCCCAACCTGATCGGTGTTATCTCCCTGCTGCCGCTGGTCCTCAAGGTCACCAAAAACTATGTGGACCGGAAGATCGCAGGCAAGGATGTTGCCCCGATCCTCTCCTACGACCCGGAAATTCAGAAGGAAATGGAAGCGACCCTCCACGAGGACGCCTGATCCCAAAACAATGACCGGATGCTCCACAAGGGGCATCCGGTTTTTATTTTGCGGCGATTTCAAACATACCTGCCGCCCTTGGTTGACAATCAGCCGGGCAAACCGTATAATGTACCAATAACGGTTAGGAGGGTTTGGTATGACATTTTTGACTGCTGCCGCCGATCCCGCAGCCCTGACCCTGGGCTGGGAGAGTATCGCTATGCGGCTTCTGTGCGCCATGTTGGTGGGTCTGGTCATCGGCACCGAGCGTGAGTACACCCACCGCCCCGCAGGCATGCGCACCCATATTCTGGTGGCACTGGGTGCCTGCGTGGTGATGATCACCGGGCAGTTGATCTTCGTGCAATACCGGCCCTACGGCGCTTCCCCCGACCCTGCCCGTCTGGCCGCCCAGGTCATCACCGGCGTGGGCTTTTTGGGCGCGGGTACGATCCTGCGGGAGGGCAGCAATGTGAAAGGTCTGACCACCGCCGCCAGCCTTTGGAGCGTGGCCTGCCTGGGCATTGCCGCCGGCGGCGGCTACTATATGATCGCCCTGGTGGGCATGGTGTTTATTTTCATCACCCTGACCCTGTTTGAAGCCATCCAGAACAAGCTGGTCCGTCAAAAGACGGTCCGGGACTATGCTTTAGAGGTAACCGATATCTCCCAGGCGTTGGAAGCTGTCAACGCCCTGGCGGACAAGTGCAGGTGTCAGATCAGCGGCCTGCGGTCAGAAGCCGCCGGCGACGGCTTCCGGCTCTCCTTCCGGGCCCAGTTCCCGCCCGGCAAGAAGTGGCCCACAAAATTTTTTGAGGGTCTGACCCGGGAAGCCTGCATCCGGGTGGCTGCCACCGTTGAGGATGCCGCCCCGGTATGACCCCTATTTCACACAAAAAGAGATGAATCCATGAAAAAGAACTTACTGAAAACTGTTTTTCTGGATACCGTCCCGGTTTTGACCGGATACCTGTTTCTGGGCGCGGGATTTGGCATCCTGCTCAATGAGGCAGGCTACGGCCCGGGCTGGGCGCTGCTGATGAGCCTGTGCGTTTACGCTGGCTCCGGCCAATACCTGCTGGTAAGCCTGCTGGCCTCCCATGCGTCCCTCCTGGGCAACGCGCTGGCTACCCTGCTGGTCAATGTGCGCCACCTGTTCTACGGCATCTCCCTGGTGGATACATACAAGAACGGGGGCAAAAAGAAAGCCTATATGGTCTTTGCCCTCACAGACGAAACCTATTCCCTGGTGACCCAGGCCAAGCTCCCGGAGGGCACTGACCGGACTACCTACTGTTTCTGGGTGTCCCTGTTTGACCAGTGCTACTGGATCATGGGCTGCACCCTGGGCAACATTGCCGGCGCTCTGCTGCCCATCGACTTCACCGGCGTTTCCTTTGTGCTGACGGCCCTGTTCGTGACCATGTTCGTAGAGCAGTGGCTTTCCACCAAAGACCATGGGCCTGCGCTGACCGGTGTGATCTGTACGGCAGTGTGTCTGTTTGTTTTCGGCAGCGAGCTTTTCCTGATCCCCTCCATGGTGGCCATTGCGGGACTTCTGATCCTGCGGCGCAAAACCGGAAAGGAGGATGGCCATGCCTGATACCTATGTTCTTTCCATGGTAGCTGTAGCTGCCACGGTCACCGCCGGACTGCGGTTTATTCCCTTTCTGATCTTTGGCAAGGGCCGTCAGACCCCGCCCATGGTCACCTATCTGGGCAAGGTTCTGCCCTTCGCCATTATGGGCATGCTGGTGGTGTACTGCATGAAGGATGTATCCTTCCTCAGCGCCCCCTTCGGCATCCCGGAGCTTTTGGGCTGCGCCATCGTTGCCCTGCTGCATATCTGGAAGCGCAACACACTTCTGAGCATCGGCGTGGGAACAGTTGCCTATATGGTGATGGTCCAATGGATCTTCTGAACACAACACAGGGATGAGCGCCGCTCATCCCTGTGTCTCAGAGTGTCAAAAAAGCCGCCAATCGTCAAAAAGCGACAGAATCCAAATGACTTGGAGGGAAGCCTTCCCCGTTTGCGGTGCCCAAAATTTTCTGTTCGCTGTCCGCTCGCAAAATTTTGACCGCGGCACACGTTTATGCCCCGCTTTATCCGCCACCGGCGGCGCGGGCCAACGCGGCCCTGGGGGGAAGGTGGCAAAAATCTCTGATTTTTGACGGATGAGGGGTGAATAAGCTTGCTGCGCAGGGCTTTTTGACTTACTGCACAACTCGCTCCCTACCGTACCACCTGTACGCCGAC
>JAZKYA010000063.1:0-11075 GCA_045611945.1 Faecousia sp.
GCTAATTGTCAAAAAGCGAGATAATCCAAATGTCTTTGAGGGAAGCCTTCCCCGGTTGCGGTGCCCAAAATTTTCTGTTCGCTGTCCGCTCGCAAAATTTTGACCGCGGCACACGCTTATGCCCCGCTTTATCCGCCACCGGCGGCGCGGGCCAACGCGGCCCTGGGGGAAGGTGGCAAAAATCTCTGATTTTTGACGGATGAGGGGTGGAAAGGCTTGCTGCGCAAGGCTTTTTGACTTACTGCACAACTCGCTCTCTACCGTACCACCTGTACGCCGACGAGAGCGAGTTGCTTGTCTTTGCGGCTCCTTTGACCTCTGTCAGTCTGTCAAAAAACAAGTTTTTTGACAGACTGAGCCGGGGTGCTAAGCATCCCGGCTGACCCGTTATTTTTCGTTGCCCATAAAGAACAGGGCCAGTGTGCCGGGGCCGGCATGAGAGCCGATCACAGCGCCCAGGTTGCCGATAAAAGCTTCCTTCACACCGTACTGCTCCTTGACCATAGCTGCCAGCTTCTGGGCATCGTCCATGCAGTCCGCATGACAGATAAAGACGGTGCTGTTATCGCATTCGCCGCCCAGCTCACCCATCTTGGAAGCCAGGGTATGAATGGCGGCCTTGCGGCCGCGAGCCTTGATCATGCTGATCAGATGACCCTCGTAATCCACATGCAGAACAGGCTTGATATTCAGCATTGCGCCCAGAACTGCGGTGGCAGCGCTGACGCGGCCGCCCCGCTTCAGATAAACCAGATCATCCACGGTGAACCAGTGGGCGGTATGATTTTTGGCATCCTCCACCCAGGCAGCCAGTGCTTCCAGGCTCAGACCCGTATCCCGCATCCTGCAGGTGTGCCATACCAGCAAGCCCTGACCCAGAGCGGCAGCACAGGTGTCGATAACAATGATTTTTTGATTGGGGTAGGTTTCCTTCAGTTCGTTGGCGGCAATGACGGCAGATTGGTAAGTAGTGCTGAGGCCGGAAGAGAAAGCCAGCACCAGCGCATCCTTGCCGGAGGCCAGAGCAGGTTCAATAACCTTTGCCCAGCCATCGGGATTGACTGCGGAGGTGGTAGCCACTTCGCCGCCGCGCATCGCGTCATAAAGCTCCTTGACCCTGTCGTCGGCAACGCTGTCGTTATGGGCCGCTCCCCGGAAATTAACTGTCAGGGGTACGGTAATAACATTCAGCTCCTGCAGCATCTGCGCCGGCAGGTCACAGGCGGAATCGGTAATGATCTGATAGTTCATAAGGGTTCGCTCCTTGGAAAATGATTACTGTCAGTATAGGGCAGGCAGCACACATTGTCACGGGAAAGCTGAAAGGAATTGCTCTCTTGCAGGTAGAATCCGGGATTCTACTGTCCGGAGAGTTACTTTTTAACCTTTCTGAGGTAAGATATGCTGGCCATAAGCAGGCAGGCCCACAGGAAAAGGCTGATTGCCCAATACTGGGAACAGATCATCGGAGCGGAAAAAATAATCAAAAAGCCGTAAAGCAGATCGCCGGATACATTGGAATTGCCCGCAGAAAGAAAGTTCAGAACCAAGAATATGACAGTAGCACACAAAGATACCAGGCTGAGTGTGCGAATGACCCGCAAGGTGGAGCGATCGTCAGACTTTAATGCCTGATAAAAAAGCATCCACCCAGGTACAAAAAAGACAGCCGCTGCTAAGACCACCAACGCTTTGACAATACCCTCTGGTTCCGGTATAAAACCCAGCAGGGCGCAAAGAATATATAGGCCGCCCCAAATCAAATATAAAGTTTTCTTTTTCATACGCAAGCTCCTTTGACAGCGGGAATCAGTGATATTGTAACCCAAAGCGCGGAAAATGACAAGGGAAAAAAGGGCTGGACAGTGGAAGTTCCTTCTGTTATAATAAAATAATAACAAGAAGAGGGAGCTGATTTCCCATGAAATGTCCTTTTTGCGGCGACCAGGAAAGCAAGGTCGTAGATTCCAGACACAGTGAAGATGGACTGAGCATCCGCCGGCGCCGGGAGTGTCTCAACTGTCAGCGGCGCTTTACTACCTACGAGATTGTGGAAAGCCTGCCCATCATTGTTGTCAAGCGGGATGGCTCCCGCCAGGGCTTTGACCGCAATAAGATTCTGAACTCTATGGTTCGGGCATTTGATAAGCGCCAGGTGGATGTGGCAGATCTGGACCGGATCACTACGGAGATCGAGCAGACCATTCAGAATACGCTGGAGCGTGAGGTCAGTACCGATAAGATCGGTGAAATGGTCATGGCCCGCATCAAGCCGCTTGATGAGGTTGCCTACATTCGTTTTGCTTCTGTTTACCGCCGTTTCCAGGATGTCAGTGGTTTTATCCACGAGATCAATAAATACCTGGAAGAAAAATAAGGAGTCGTCTATGGAAGACTTTATTCCGGATCTGGTTGATCTGATCAATAATTTTGACCCGGCATCCCTTCTGCCGAAGGTCGATTCCGTACTGGGATGGATCGAGCTGGTGACACGGCTGTGTGTGATGGCTGCGCCGGTGATCATGCTGGTGCTTGGTTTGATTTATTGGTTTTTGCCTGCTAAGGAAGCCAATTACGAGGCCGGTTACCGTTTCTATTTCGGTATGGGTAGTGTGGACGCATGGCGTTTTACCCAAAAGCTGGCAGGTATGGTGTGGACCGCACTGGGTCTGGTACTGAGTGTTGTTATGTTTTTCATCAGCAGCGGCTTCCGCGGTATGGAAGGAACGCAGATGCTGGACAGAGCCGTTGCCTGCATCCTTTGGGAGATCGGTTTGATGGCGGCAGCCTGTATTGCGATCAATGTCATTCTGATCATCCGCTATGACCGCAAGGGAAATCCTCGCCAAACTAAAAATAAATAAAAAAGCTCGTCTAATGGCAACACTTCATAAGGAAGTATTGGTTTTGAACGGCCTCTTTTCCGCTTAACCGCATAAAAAATCTCCGGCATGCTGACGCATTCCGGAGATTTTGTTATTTGTTAATCGAAAAAGTTACCACATGGAGTGTTGCCCAAGGACGAGCTTTTTATTATAGATCTGCGTAGGCAGCGGCGGTCTGGGCTGCGATTTTCGCGTTATTATAGACAAGGCGGATGTTAGAAGCCAAAGAGTTGCCGCCAGTCAGTTCCGCGACACGGGCCAGCAGGAAGGGCGTCGTCTCCTTGCCGTGAATGCCCTGTTCATTGCACTCGGCAATGGCCCGGTCAATGGCGGTGTTGATGGTCTCCAAGGGCATGGCATATTCCTCGGGAATGGGGTTGGTTACCAGCATACCGCCATTCATACCCAGATCATGCTGGGCTTTGAATGCAGCGGCCAGTTCCTGGACGGTATCAATGCGGTAATCCACCTGGAAGCCGGACCTGCGGGTATAGAAGGCCGGCAGCTCCTGAGTGCCAAAGCCAATGACCGGAACGCCCTTGGTTTCCAGATATTCCAGAGTCAGTCCCAGATCCAGAATGGATTTCGCTCCGGCGCAGACCACCATCACAGGTGTCTGGCCCAGCTCCTCCAGGTCAGCGGAAATATCCATGGTGGTTTCGGCGCCCCGGTGTACGCCGCCGATACCGCCGGTGGCAAAAATTTTAATACCTGCCATGTGGGCAATGATCATGGTGGTGGCAACAGTGGTAGCGCCATCCCCACCCCGGGCGCAAAGAACTGCCAGATCCCGGCGGGAGGCTTTGGCAATGGCCTGGCCCTTTTTGCCAAAGTATTCAATCTCCTCAGGGGAAAGGCCTGCTTTCAGCCGTCCGCCGATGATGGCGATGGTGGCGGGAACGGCACCGTTTTCCCGAATGATCCGCTCTACATTCAAGGCGGTTTCCACATTCTGGGGATAGGGCATACCGTGGGAGATAATGGTGGATTCCAAGGCCACCACAGGCTTACCTGCTGCCAGGGCTTCGGCCACTTCGGGCTTAATGTCAAGATATTTGTTCAGCGTCATTTGTATCACCTTGTCTTTTGATTATTGCGCTGTTGGGTTCTCGCCCAAAGCGCCGATGGTAAGAATACCAATGTTGTCAGCGTAGATCTGATCAAATTGGGATAGTGGCAGGGGACTTTCGCCCATTCCCACCTCAATCGTAAAACCGGGACGGCGGAATTCCTGGATAAACCAGTCCTTATATCCGGCAAAGCTGGATTCGTAAGGGGTATCCTCCAGCGCGTAACCGCTGACCTGGGCAAAGGCTTCCGCCAATTCCCTCGCGCCCGGCACTTCATAATTTCGGAACTGCCAATAGATTACCTCACCTTGGGAATGATATGCAAGCACCAGGGCAGGGTCAATAAATTCCGTATACCCTGCCAGTGCCCGGCTTTCCAGTTGGTTCAGGGGCGCCCGGCCCACATAATCCCTTGGCCCAGGCCGGGTAAAGCCCTGAGAGAATTTGATTTCTCTCGCCTGCAGCCAACCTGCGGGGTATTGCAGATTCAGATCCACTCCCAACAGATTGGCCTTCCAGCCCTCGGGGAACGGAATGGACGGATAAAATTCCGCCAATTCATGGGCAGCTTCATAGGGGATGCTTCCGGGTTGAATCGCCCCGGTGACCAGATCCACCCCGTCGGGGTTTACCATAGGTACCATGTAGATGGTGGCGGTTTCCGCCAGTTTCCGGGCTTCTGCACCAAAGATCACACCGTTTTCGGAGATCGCCTGGGCCAGTTCCTCCGCGAATTTCAAAAGCACCAGACTGGTGATCCACTCATTGGCGTGGTGGGACGCGGAATAAATGACCTTCCGGGGGCCAGTACCGATCACCAATGTGCGTAAGGGCCGCTGAAAGGCGGTGCTGCCGATCACCTCTGTGCGGCAGAAAGGATAGGCCTCCACAAGCTGTAAGATCATCCGTTCGCAGCTTTCCGCGGTAATGGGAATATCCGTCTGTACGATAGCCATAAAAATCGCCTCCGACTATCGTATGTGAAAAGAGCGAAAATGGTTACTGGTTCTGTTCCAGCCAGATCAGCAATACGGCGATGTCCGCCGGGCTGACACCGGAAATACGGCCCGCTTGACCGATGGACATGGGCCGGATCTCGGACAGCTTCTGCCTAGCTTCCAACCGCAGGCCGGCAATGGCGTTGTAATCAATGGAATCGGGCAGACGGCGGGATTCCTCCCGCTTGAATTCGGCCACCTGCTTTTCCTGCCGGGCAAGATAGCCTGCGTACTTGACCTGGATCTCTACTTCCTCGGTTACAGCCTTGGGAAGTACCGGGCGGTCGGGGTCAAAGGGCGCGATGTCCTCATAACTCACTTGAGGCCGCCGCAGAAGATCCGCAAGACGGGCAGAGTTGGTTACCGGGGCAGAATCCCGGCTTGCCAGCATAGCATTCAGCGCATCGGAAGCGGGAACACCGTTGCTTTCCAGACGGTTTATTTCCTGTCTCACAGCTTCGTACTTTTCTTCCACCTGCTTCAGCCGCTCCTGCGGCACAAGGCCCACGGCTGCGCCAATATGGGTCAAGCGTTGATCTGCGTTATCCTGCCGGTGGAGCAGACGGTATTCCGAGCGGCTGGTCATGATCCGGTAGGGCTCTTCCGTACCCTTGGTCACCAGATCATCGATCAGTGTACCGATATAGCTGGTATCTCTTGTGAGTATGAAAGGATCTTTTCCCTGCAGCTTCAAAGCGGCGTTGATACCTGCGACCAAACCCTGCACAGCGGCCTCTTCGTAGCCGGAAGAACCGTTGAACTGTCCCGCACCGTAAAGGCCGGATATTTTTTTATACTCCAAAGTGGGCAGCAGACTGGTGGGGTCTACGCACTCATACTCAATCGCATAGGCGGGGCGCATCATCTCGGCATTTTCCAGACCGGGAATGGTGCGCAGCATCTGTAGCTGCACATCCTCCGGCAGGCTGGAGGAAAAGCCTTGAATATACATTTCCTCCGTATCCAAACCGCAGGGTTCAATAAATAGCTGGTGGCGGTTCTTTTCCGCGAAGCGGACGATCTTGGTTTCGATACTGGGGCAGTACCGGGGACCTACACCGGAGATGGTCCCGTCATACATGGGGCTGCGGTGTAGGTTTTCCCGGATGATCTCATGGGTCTTTTCGTTTGTATAGGTCAGATAGCAAACCGCTTGATTATAAAGGGCATGCTCTGTGCGGAAGGAAAAGGGCTCAGGGACTTCATCGCCGGGTTGCAGCTCCATCTGGGAAAAATCAATGGACCGGCGGTTCACTCTGGGAGGTGTACCTGTCTTGAACCGGCGCAGGGGCAGACCAAGAGCCCGCAGATTATCAGCCAGACCAATGGAGGCATGCATACCGTCCGGGCCGGCGGACTGGACAGACTCACCGGTAATAACGGTGGAATCCAGATATGTGCCGCTGGCGATGATCACCGCTTTGGCGTCGTACCGTGCGCCCAACTGGGTGAGAACGCCCGCAACAGCCCCATTTTCTACAAAAATTTTTACGATCTGTGCCTGCTTCAGCTCCAGATTCTCCTGCAGCTCTAGCACATGCTTCATATACTGCTGGTACTTGCGGCGGTCACCCTGGGCCCGCAGGGAATGAACGGCAGGCCCTTTTCCTTTATTAAGCATCCGGTACTGGATGCAGGCGGCGTCCGCGGCGACACCCATTTGCCCACCCAGGGCATCCAATTCTCTGACCAGATGACCCTTGCCTGTACCGCCGATGGCAGGGTTACAGGGCATATTGCCAACAGCATCCAGGTTGATGGTAAAAAGGATGGTCTTTAGACCTAAACGGGCGGCAGCCAAAGACGCTTCAATGCCCGCGTGACCGGCGCCGATCACAGCCACATCGCAGCATCCTGCCAAGTAAGTGGTCATTCGGCGATCTCCTCTTTCTGTTTCTTTTCCTCCGGGGGCAGCACAAAAGGCTTGCAGACTACCTCGCAGCGGTTAATAGGCGTACCCAGAGCGTGGAATTTTTCCTCATAGCCGGTCATAATGCCAACAATGCCGTTCTCGTGGAGATTCCGGGTCAGATTTTTTACTTCCAGACCACAGGCGGCAAATTCCTCAACGCTGAACTCAAACAGAGGAGCGTTGTCGGTTTTGTAATGGAATTCTCCCCCGGTGCAAACCACACGGCAGTATTTATCCAGGAAACTCCGGTGGGTCAGGCGGCGCTTGGCATTTTTCTTCCTGGGCCAGGGATCGGGGAAATTGATAAACAGCCGGTCGATCTCCTGGGGCGCAAAGATATCCTCAATGTTTGCCACATCCATGTCGATGTAGAATACATTTTTCAGCCCCATAGCCTGGGCTTTTTCCATGGCGACCACCATCGCTTCCCGGCAGCGCTCCACGGCGATCAGCAGCACATTAGGGTTTGCCTGGGCAGTTTCCGCAGTGAACTTGCCTTTACCACAGCCCACTTCTACCCACAGATCCGTGCAATCGGGTTTCAAAGAGCGCCAGTTGCCCTTCAACGCGGCAGGCTCGGCAATGCGCAGCGCGCTGCAGGCTTCCATGCGGCTGTCCAGATTTTTCATTCTTCTCATTCTCATAACGGATTCCTCCAAACGGTCACAATCATTCATCTTATTATAACAGATGATAGCGATACAGTCAAAATACTTTTATGACTTTCCAAAAATATCCCCCCGGTGGGCTTGCCACCAAGGGGATTTTGTCGTATAATAGCCGAAAACAAGAAGGAGGCATGTGCCTTGGAACACACCCACGATCACGCCTATATGCATGAGCATGGCATTGCCCACAGCCATGGCCATGTCCATGAGAATCAGAAAGCCGTCATCAACCGGCTGGCCCGGGCCATCGGTCATTTAGAAAAGGTCAAGCGCATGGTAGAAGAGGGCTATGACTGCTCCGAAGTGCTGGTGCAGCTTGCGGCAGTCCGCTCGGCCCTGGATAATACGGGCAAGGTGATATTGCAGGACCATCTCCGACACTGTATGGTGGACGCGGTGTCCGCCGGAGATGAAGGGGCTATTGATGACCTGTGTCAAGCCATTGATAAATTTATGAAATAAAAATGTGCGTTGCTCAGCAACGCACATTTTTTATATCATTTTACTTTTGCCAGCTTCCGCTCTTCCTTGGTCTTAAAGAATTTTTCCAGTTCGGGAACAAGGATCAGGCAGATCAGCGCGGCGGTGAAGCCGCCGTTATACAGGCAGAAGCCGCCGTGGAGGGTGGGAACGGAGGTTACCAGCAGGTAGTGCATCACAGCGGCCACAAAACCGTAGCGCCAGCCGTACTTGTCGGCGATGGGGCTCAGACCGTTGGCATAGCACAGGCCAACACAGATAGCCTGGGCATTGATCTTGAACGCGAATGTACCGCCCAGCAAGGGGGAGATCCAGCCAAATACCAAGGAGGCTGCGAAATAACCTAGCATAATGGGCCATACATTGCCGGGATGGCTGCCGGAATTACAGGTGGCCAGCATACAGAAAATGATGCCAAAGGTGATACCGTTGAAGGTAGCGCCGATCAGATTGTAGTAACCCAGGATGAACAGGCCGAACACGCCCACATTCATCAGGAAGGTGGCATTGCCGTAGGTGCTGGAGAAATTGGTCACCAGCGCAGGGTCGCTCAGCAGCTTCCAGTAATCCTTAGGCTTGCAGCCCAGCAGGAAGGCGAACACGATGCACAGGCCAAAGACGATGCCACAGAAAATATTGACCGTAGACTGGGAGGCCACCTGCATGGTGGCGGCATCTGCGTCAGACAGCGCTTTCGGCAGGCTGACACCCAGGGTCTTGAACAGGGTGGCATTTAAGAAAAATGCGGTCATGCCGATGGGCAGCGCTGCGGAGTACAGGTCAAAACCCTTATGTACCTTGGGAGAGTGAGCCAGTCCCGCAGGCAGGAAAAATCCAATGATCAGACCAACCAGCAGCGCCAGACCCAGACCCAGCCAGTTGAAACCGATTGCCTCCGCGTAGGGGTAACGGATCAACAGGTCGGTGATCAGAGGGGCAATACCGGTGGAGAACAGCATGGCATTGACCAAACCGCCCATTTTCTCCTTCTTGACCAGACCGTAAACGACCACACCCAGAATGGAGAACCACATATTGAGAATATTGATACCCCAGGAGCCGAAGCCGATGGTGAGGATCACAGCCAGAGTGGAAACATTGTTGGGAGTTCCCTTGAAAACCACGAACAGCAGCAGGCAGAAAAGCCCTACCAGACCCATATTCAGGAAGGTAGCCGCATAACCACCCATAGCAAAGTAGTTGGCAGAGATCTTATTGGGCTGGGACAAAATGTTCCAAAGACCGCTGAACATGGTGGCCCGGTCAGGCATGCAGACTGCGGCAACCAGGAAGCAAACGGACAGGAACGCGAACAACAGCTTCAAAAAACTGCCTTCGGAAAGGTTCTTAATCTTTTTCATAACACACCTCAAATTACAAAATCTGGGCAATCCGAGCCCAATGTGTTCGAATTGCCCAGACGGTCGGCTGAAACAGCTTATACTCCCCAGCGGTAAACCGCTTTTATTCCGTCAGTCATATAAGCAATTATGAAGTTCAGATCTTCTCAGCGGCTTCCACAACATGCTTCATCAGAACGCTGGTGGTAACAGCGCCAACACCACCGGGAACGGGGGTGATTGCGGCAACGATGGGCTCAACCTCGTCGAAGATGGCGTCGCCGGACATACCGCCCTTACCCTTGGTGGTGATCTTCTCGGCATCCCAGTTCATGGACACATCGATAACGACCTGACCTTCCCGGACATAGTCGGCAGTCAGGGACTTCAGAACACCGGCAGCGGAGATGATGATATCGGCATTCTTGCAGATTTCAGCGGTGTTTACAGTCTTGGTGTGGCAGATGGTAACGGTAGCGTTCTTCTGCATCAGCATCATGGCAGCGGGCTTGCCGACCACCAGGGAGCGGCCGATAACCACAGCGTTCTTGCCCTTGCAGTCGATGCCGTAGTGGTCCAGGATCTCCATGCAGGCGGAGGGAGTGCAGGGAGCGTAGCCCAGGTCCTGGCCCTCGAACACACCGGCGTTGGACATGTGGGTCATAGAGCCCACATCCTTCTTGGGAGCCAGACGGTTGCAGATCTCGTCCTGGTCAGCCTTCAGATGCTTGGGCAGAGGACGGAACATCAAAACGCCATGGATGGAATCGTCAGCGTTGACCTGATCGATAACAGCCAGAACTTCTTCCTTGGTAGCAGACTCGGGCAGCACGAAGTTCTTAACGGCAACGCCAACTTCCTCAGCACGCTTGGTAGCGCCCTTCTCGTAGCTGAGGTCGGAGGGGTTCTCACCCAGACGGACGATGCCCAGAGTAGGCACAACGCCCTTTTCCTTCAGAGCAGCGGTGCGTGCCTGCAGGGCAGCAACCAGAGCTTCGTTGACTTCTTTGCCGAGCAATCTCTTAGCCATATAATATATCCTCCAAATAAATGTAAAATTTTTAAAGATATGAGATATGGGTTATGAGATATGAGATAGTGAAAATCGCCAATATCCCGTATCTCATATCTGGTGTCTTGCGATCAAACGCCGAAGCCGGCCTTGACGGTATCGAAGATCTCATCAGCCATGGGACAGTACTTTGCCATCATGCCCAGGGCTTTGGTGTTCAGCTCTTCAGCCTTTTCCCGGTTTTTCAAAGTCTTGGTGTTGATGAAAACATTCAAAGAAGCAGCCTGCAGAGCGGCCTTGCAGCAGACAGCGCCGCAGCCGGCATCGGAAACAGCCAAACGGCTGCCCTTGGCGGCGAATACAGCGATGGCTTCAATGGCCTGGCAGCACAGCTCCATGATGTGCATAGGGGTGGAGCAAGCGATCAGAGTGGCCTCTTCCATGACAGCGTCACGGTTGGGGTCATCCTTGGGGATGCCGTAAGCCTTAGCCAGGGGCAGGAAGTTGATCTCGTCCATCTCCACCTGGTTCAGAAGCTCGGTCTGCAGTGCGTCGCACTTTGCCTTCAGAGCGATGATCTCAGCCTCCACCTCAGCGTACTTCTTCTTACCAACGGTCAGGCTGCCCACCATGTTACCCAGGGCGGTGCCGATGGCGCCAACCAGAGCGGCAGCGCCGCCGCCGCCGGGAGCGGGAGCGTCGGATGCCAG
>JAZKYA010000064.1:0-19305 GCA_045611945.1 Faecousia sp.
TAGCACAGGGCAGGCTCATTGTCAAGAACTTTTTTCAAGTTTTTTCAACTTTTTTCCATGCCCATTGCGCTCTCGTTCGCGCCCCTTCCAAGGCGCTTGTGTATACTATCAGATACCTTCCCCTTTGTCAAGCTTTTATTTTTCGATTCTGAAAAATAAATTTGAGGCCCCTGTCCGGGGCCTCAAGATCAGTCATAATCATTTACTCAGCATCATCGATAATGCCATAGCCGCCGCCATTCCTGCGGTAGACCACAGCGAAGCTTCCGCCGTTGTCCTCATCCCGGAATGCAAAGAAGCTATGCTCCAGCAGGTTCATCTGCAGGATTGCTTCCTCCCGGGTCATGGGACGCATATAGAACTTCTTGACTCGTACGATCTCCAGCTCTTCCTCGGGTTCTTCCGCAGCGAAGGAGGTTTCTTCTACCGTACGGGTGAACGCATCCTGGCGCAGCCGGCGGGCAAGGCGGGTCTTATTCTTACGGATCTGGCCTTCGATAGTACCCACAGCAGCGTCGATAGAAGCAAACATATCCGAAGTACTTTCGCTTGCCCGGAACCAGGTGCCTGCACCGTGAACGGTCAGCTCCACCTTATTCCGGTTCTTTTCTACAGAGAAGACGACAAGTGCCTCCGCATCCTCCTCAAAGTACCGTGCCAGCTTCATTACCTTTTTCTCGGCGTAGGCATGGACATTGCCCGGTAACTTAACCTTCTTCTCACTGTACTGAAATTTCATATGCGGCAGCTCCTTTCGTTTTTCACCGGTGCTCCGGTGTAATTAAACTATACAATGATTTTTGGGAATCGGCAAGGGGGATCAATCCTCCAGGCTGTCCTCATCATCCAAAAGCTCTGCCATTGTCAGGCTGTATACGGCCTCGGCCTTCTTTTCAAACAGGCGGCTCAGACGCACAGCCTGCCGCTGATCGGGGGCCACCAGTTCCAATGTCATCAGATTACCGGCTTCATCATCCAGGGACAGTATGACGGAATAATCTCCATTGGCCCGGGGAATTACCTGGGTTTTGACAAAGCTGCTGCGGCGCATCTGGCGGTTGAATCTGGCAACGGCGTTCTCAGCCCGCTGCTTTACGGTAAAGGCGATGGAGTCCTCGGTCAAAGCACCGGTCTCTTTTCCCTTTTCCGTGATCTCATAACGCTCCCCTTCCAGTTCTTTCAGATGGCCGGATTTCACCATTTCGGGAATCGCGGTACAAACATCGAAATAACTGAGACAGTCATCCTGGTAGCAAAGCTCATACACTTCCTGGCATGTCATCGGATAGCCGGAGCGGGATGTCACAAACAGGATCAAAACCTTAACATCCATCATATCATGAATAAAGCCCAGTCTTTGCATCTGCATCACCTCTATGTATTTATTATACAGGATGCTTACAAAAAATCAAGCACAAGCAGCATACTCACAGCATATTGTGGCACGAAAGGGTGATAACAGTGTCAAAACTCATTTTCTATCCTGTCAACCGGTCGCCTGTTCTTTGCGCTGCTGAGGAAGCGTTGAAACGGAAGGGATATGGTGTTGTCAGCCAACCCTGCGAGAGCGTGACCCATTTGCTTTTGCCTGTTCCCAGTTTTGACGACAAGGGAAACCTCAAGGGCGGCGGTGACCTGGACACAACGCTGTCCAAACTGCCAAAAACCGTCACCATCATCGGCGGCAACCTGCCCAAAGACCGCTTTCCCAATCACAAAACCATTGATCTGTTAAAAGATGCTACATACCTTGCAGACAACGCGGCCATTACAGCCTATTGCGCTGTAAGGCTTGCCATGATGGAGCTGCCTGTGATGCTCCGGGGATGCCGGGTACTGATCATTGGATGGGGCAGGATCGGCAGATGCCTTGCTGCCCTGCTTTGGGCAATGGAAGCAGATGTGACCATTGCCGCCAGACGGGAGGATCAGCGGGCAATGGCCCACGCGTTGGGTTACCACGCAGAGGATTCCCAGTTGTTGGGCCATAATCTGAACGGTTACCGTCTGATTTTCAACACGGCCCCTGACGCGGTCCTGTCCGAGGAGCAGGTAGCCCATTGCCGGGATAACTGTCTGAAGATCGACCTGGCATCCCGCCTGGGGATCGCCGGGACCCATGTGATCTGGGCCAGGGGGCTGCCAGGAAAGGATGCACCGGAATCCTCCGGCAAGCTGATCGCGAAATCCGCCATCCGTCTGATTGAAAAGGAGAGAATGCAATGAATATCGGTTTTGCCTTCTGCGGCTCGTTCTGCACATACGCTGAGGTATTCCCCGCGCTGGAGATACTTGCCTCCATTCATACGGTAACACCCATCTTTTCTCAGGCTGCCTATACCACCGACAGCCGTTTCGGCAGCGCCAGAGAGCATATCGAAAGGGCCGAATCCATCTGCGGTGCAAAGGTGCTGCACAGCATCAGCCAGGTAGAGCCTATTGGGCCAAAGCAGCTATTGGACGCCCTTGTGATCGCCCCCTGCACCGGAAACACCTTGGCAAAGCTGGCTCACAGCATTGCCGACGGCCCTGTGACCATGGCCGCAAAGAGTCACCTGCGAAACGGCAGGCCTATTTTGCTTGCTGTTTCCTCCAATGACGCCCTGGCAGGGGCAGCGGAAAACATTGGGAAGCTCTTAAATAAGAAACACTACTATTTCGTCCCCTTCGGGCAGGATGATCCTATCAAAAAGCCCACAAGCATGGTAGCTGACTTTGGCAAACTTCCCCAAGCCTTGGAATTTGCCCTGGAAGGCAGGCAACTGCAGCCCATTCTCATCTGATAAAAAAGTGCATCCGAAGGCAGTTTTGCCAACGGATGCACTTTTTGATTATTTATGCTTTGCCGCGGTACGCTGTACCAGCTTGACGATCTCAACAACCGGGATGACTAAGAATCCCAGAACCAGCGCGATGGCATACTCAGTTAAACCAATGGGTGTGAAACCAAAGGCATTTGCCAGGAAGGGGATCTCCAGAACAGCAGTGGTCAGCAGCAGAGAACCGATCATTGCAGCCCACAAGATCTTATTTTGTCCCTTCAGCGTAAAGATGGACTTACGCTGAGAGCGGAGGTTGAACGAGTGGAAGATCTCACACATGGACATCGTCAGAAATGCCATGGTCATACCATGCTCAGAAACGCCAACAGGCATTGCGAAGCGTCCCACCTCGAAGGAATTGCCGATGATATAGGATAGAATGGTCAGCACAGTAACCAGGATGCCCTGATATGCGATATCGCCAAACAGTCCACCGGCAAAGATGCCTTCCTTGGAATCCCGGGGAGGACGGTTCATGGTATCCGGCTCAGCCTTTTCCATACCCAGCGCCAGAGCCGGGAAGCAGTCGGTAACCAGGTTGATAAACAGCAGGTGCACGGGATTCAGCAGCGTAAAGCCCATCAGCGTCGCGGAGAATACACCCAGGACCTCACTCATATTGGAGGCCAGCAGGAACTGGATAGCCTTACGGATGTTATCGTAGATCCGGCGGCCTTCACCAACAGCGGCAACGATGGTGGCAAAGTTGTCGTCAGCCAGGACCATATCCGCAACATTCTTGGTAACATCCGTACCGGTAATACCCATGCCAACGCCGATATCGGCAGACTTGATAGAAGGCGCGTCGTTGACACCGTCGCCGGTCATGGCGGTAATCGCTCCGTTTGCCTTCCAGGCGTTGACGATACGGGTCTTATGCTCCGGCTGAACACGGGCATAAACACCGAACCTTTTCACAAATTCGCAAATCTGGTCATCGGGAATGTCGTCCAGCTCGGCGCCGGTGATCGCCTCGGAAGCATAGGTAATGATGCCCAGTTCCTTAGCAATGGCAACAGCAGTATCCTTATGGTCGCCGGTGATCATCACCGCGCGGATACCGGCGGAACGGCACTCCTCAATAGCGGCCTTGACCTCAGGACGGACCGGATCGATCATGCCGGTCAAGCCCAAAAATACCAGTTCCTGTTCCAGAAACTCAGGCGTGTTGTCGGCGGGTTTTTCCGCCCAATCCCGCTTGGCAGCAGCCAGAACACGCAGTGCCTTATCGGCCATGGCCTTATTTACGGCCATGATCTCAGCGCGCTTCTGCTCGGTCATAGGCAGGGTCTTGCCGTCTTCATAGTAGTAGGCGCAGCGGGCCAATACCACATCCGGGCCGCCCTTGGTATACTGTACGAAGCTGCCGCCCAGGTCATGGACAGTAGACATCATCTTACGGCCGGAGTCAAAGGGCGCTTCGTCTACACGGGGGGTTGCCTTTTCCAGATCAGCCTTATGCAAGCCCACAGAGTAGGCAAAGTCGACCAGGGCGCACTCGGTAGGTTCGCCCTCAGCCTGGTTATTTTCGTTCAGATTCGCGTCGGAGCAAAGAGCCATCGCGGTTGCCACCAGGTTGGTATCACCCATGTGGTCAACAACGGTCATCTTATTCTGAGTCAAAGTACCGGTCTTGTCTGAGCAAATGACTTGGGTGCAGCCCAGGGTTTCCACAGCAGTCAGGCGGCGGATCACCGCGTTGCGCTGACTCATTTTGGTAACGCCGATGGACAGGACCACGGTAACCACGGTTGCGAGGCCCTCGGGAATCGCCGCAACTGCCAAAGAAACCGCAACCATGAAGGTCTCCAGAATCACGGTCAGCGCGTGGCCTTCCACAGCCAGCTCACCACGGGCCATGAACAGGTTGAACGCGAAAATAAACACACAGATGCCCAGGACCATCTTACTCAGCAGCTTACCCAGCTCGTCCAGCTTTCGCTGCAAAGGTGTCTGCTCCTCCTGGGTAGCAGCCAAAGCGCCGGCGATCTTACCCATTTCGGTATCCATGCCGGTGGCGGTGATCACCGCCTTGCCGCGGCCATACACAACGGTAGAACCCATATAGCACATATTCTTGCGGTCACCCAGAGGCACATCCTCCTGCCCCTCAGCCAGGCCCAGTGCTTCCAGCATCTTGTTGACCGGTACAGACTCACCGGTCAGCGCGGCTTCCTCGATTTTTAAGGAGGCGCTCTCGATGATACGGCCGTCAGCCGGCACTGCGTCACCGGCTTCCAGAAGGACAACATCGCCGGGAACCAGCTCGTCAGAGTGGAGGATGACCATTTTGCCATCCCTCAGAACTTTACAAGTTGCCGCTGTCATTGTTTGCAAGGCTTCGATGGCAGCCTCTGCCTTACTTTCCTGGATCACACCCAGGATCGCATTCAGCAAAACGACAGCCAGGATAATAATTACCTCTGCCCATTCATTTTCACCTGCCAGCATACCGGTCAGCGCGCTGACACCGGCAGCGATCAGCAAAATGATCAGCATTGGGTCTCTCAGCTGTGCCAGAAAGCGTTGCAGCAGAGTAGGCTTTTCGCCCTCCTTCAGTTTGTTTGGTCCATACTTTTCCAAGCGTGTCCGGGCCTCGGCAGAGGACAAACCCTCCGCACCCACATGCAAGTCAAGAAGGACATCTTCAATGGTTTGTGTGTAGGTTTTCTTCATGCATTTCTCCCCTAATTTTTGATACTTTGGAGTCTGGCATTTTTTAATTATATACTACTGTTTTCAGTAAAACAAGGCGTTTTTATTAAATATAGAAGCTTTTACCGTTTATTAATAACCTCTCCAAAAACTACCTGCATTCCGCTGCCGGTCTGTATTAAAGCGACTGGGTCAACTCCAGCCACAGCCTTGCGCAGGCATCGCTGGGCATACTCCAGTCCCCTCTCGGACTGAGTGATACCGGCCCCACCCGTACGCTGTCGGGCATACAGTTTCGCTTGAACTGCTGGCTGAAAAACCGGTTGTAGAATACCTTCATCCATTTTTTAATTGTATCACCGCCGTATTCCCCAGCAAAAGCCCGGCAGGCCAGGGCAAATATCTTATTAGGGTCGAATCCATAGTGGACCATATAATACAGAAAGAAGTCATGCAGCGCATAAGGGCCTATAATGTCCTCCGTCTGCTGGCTGATTTTTCCGGTTTCATCCGGCGGAAGCAGTTCCGGGCTGATGGGCGTATCCAATATATCTTCCAGGACCACTTTGGACGAAGCAAACGCGTCCAACTCAGAAACCGCTTTGATAACAGGGCCGATCAGTGTCTTTGCCACAGAGGCATTGACACCGTACATACTCATATGGTCGGCATTGTAGGTACACCAGCCCAATGCCAGCTCACTAAGATCACCTGTCCCCACTACGATGCCGCCAACCATCCCCGCATAGTCCATCAGCACTTGAGTGCGTTCTCTGGCCTGGGCATTTTCATAGGTGGAGTTGTGGCAGTTTACATCGTGACCCACATCCCGGAAATGACCCATAACCGCATCCTTAACCGGGATCTCAACCGCAGAAACCCCCAGGCTTTCTATCAGCCGCAGAGCATTTTGGTAGGTGCGGTCTGTAGTGCCGAAGCAGGGCATTGTAATGCCGTAGACATCCTTTTCCTTTCTTCCCAACCGGCGCATCGCTTCCACTGCCACCAAAAGGGCCAGTGTGGAATCCATACCACCGGAAACACCAACCACTGCCTTAGCCCCAATCGCCGCAAGACGCCGCTGCAAGCCCACAACCTGCAGCCGGAACACTTCCAGACAGCCTGCAGCATCCTCAGGTACAAAAGGCAGCTTACCTACCGGGTACATACTGCCATCGCCGCGGAGCGCACCTTCACAAACCTGCGTAACCAGCCAGTCACTTGGCGCATGGCCGAAATTCCCGCTCCGAACACGGTCAGACCGGATTTTTCCCAGGTCACAGTCGGTGGTCAGCAGGTAATCCGTATCCAACGGTCCATTCTCACATAAAACTTCACCGCTCTCACCGATCAGACTGTGGCCGGAATATACCGTGTCCGAAGTAGATTCTGTACATCCGGCGGAAACGAACACATATACGCTCTTGCAGGCACCGGACTGGTGCTTTACCAACTGCCGCCTGTAGGCGCTTTTTCCGGCGATTTCGTGGGATGCCGCCAGATTGAATACCACTTCCGCACCCTTGACTGCCAGTTCAGCGCTCCGCGGCTGGGGAATCATCCCATCCTCGCAGACCTCAATTCCAAACACAGCCCCATCGCCGATGCGGAACAACTGGTCGGCACTCATAGGAATCGTGTCTTGACCGCTGCTTCCATTCAATCCCAGAACCTCCGGTGTCAAAAATGTCTGCCGCAATTCTGAGCCGGCAGTAAACCACCGTTTTTCCGGCGTGGTAAGATTTGTTTTGGGAACAATGCCGGCCACCCTTCCTTTGGCGATTACAGCAGCGCAGTTATAATACCTGGTGTCCAGACGGACCGGCAGGCCTACCACAGCGGTCACATTGGGATACTGTGCGGAACAGTCGGTAATCTGGCGCAAGCCGTCCTTTACCCCTTCCCACAAAGCGTCCTGATACACAAGATCCCCCAGACTATAGCCGGTCAATGCCATTTCCGGAAAAACGGTCACATCCGCTAGGGCTTCGTCCGCCTTTGCGATATAGGCGCAGATATCCCCGGCATTCTTTGACACATTCCCAACTGCCACAGCCGGGACTGCGCATGCAATTCGTATAAAGTCCAGCATAGGATCTCCTCCAGTGCATTTTTTCTAATCATAGCATAGTCTTTCCTGTTTGCAAAGAACATATAAAAGAAATCCGGCTTGTCAGCCGGATTTCTTACAAATTTTACGGTCTTTCAGATGCCAGAATGGGCGCAAGATCTGTCTGCTCCCAGGGTTGTTCCTCATTGCCGAAATGTCCGTGAACTGCGGTTGCGGAATAGATAGGCCTTCTCAGATCAAACCTGCGGATGATACCGCCGGGTGTCAGATCGCAGTGCTTACGAAGCAATGCGGTCATTTCTTCGTCGGCGATCACGCCGGTGCCATAGCTGTCTACCCGGACAGAGACAGGCTCTGCCACACCGATGGCGTAGGCAAGCTGCACCTGCACCTGCTTTGCCAACCCCGCCGCCACCAGGTTCTTCGCCAGATACCGGGCCATATAAGCGCCGCTGCGGTCTACCTTGGTGGGGTCTTTGCCGGAAAATGCGCCGCCGCCGTGGGAGAACCAACCGCCGTAGGTATCGACGATGATCTTACGGCCTGTAAGTCCCGTATCTCCATCAGGGCCGCCGATGACAAAATTGCCGGTGGGGTTAATATGGATGTGCTCCACAGTCTCCACATCGAACCCGTATTCTTTCAGCACATGTGCGATCACACCCATGCGGATATAGCGGCGAAGCTCGGACATTTCAAAATCAGCGCTGTGCATAACGGAGACCACCACTGTGTCGATACCGGTCACATTACCTTCTTCGTCGTAGGCCACTGTCACCTGGGTTTTTCCGTCAGGCCGCAGCAGGTCGTTGCTCTGCACACACTCCGTCAGCCTTGCGGCCAGGGCTCTTGACAGCGCCGCAGGCAGGGGCATCAGTTCCTTGGTCTGGTCGCAGGCGCCGCCAAACATCATACCCTGGTCACCGGCGCCGCCTACCTCATCATTGGTACCCAGAGCAATATCCGCAGACTGGGTATGGATTTTGCACAGAATCTGCACCGTATCAGCACAGAAGCCGGCGTCGGGGTACACATATCCAATAGAGCGGATGGTCTCCCGGGCCACCTGCTCATAATCTACTACTGCCTGTGTGGTGATCTCACCGCAGATCAGGCAGAAGTTTGTGGTGACCATCGTTTCGCAGGCTACGCGGGAATTGGGGTCCTGGGCAAGGCAGGCATCCAGAATGGCATCGGAGATGGCATCCGCCACCTTGTCGGGATGTCCCCAGGTCACACATTCAGAAGTAAATAATCTTTTTTCCATTTTTTCTCCATTCTCTTATCATGTGGGGCATACCAAGGCAAAGAAAAAGGCGCATCGATGATTCGACGCGCTTACCTATCGAATCCTCATCTTTCGTATTGCCGCCGGATTTGGCACCTTGCTTTCGCAGGTTGCCGGGTTTCATCGGGCCGTTCCCTCCACCACTCTTGATAAGGCTAATATTGAATTCTGTTACACTCTACATGACTTTTGTAGATTTGTCAAGTATTTTCTTTCCGTTTCTGCAAAATGTTCATAATTCCGCTATGGACTTTTCTTTCTCCAACTGATAGAATGAAATCAATTCAGTAAGGAGTTGAGCATTTTGAATCGTTTACGCAAGCGCTTTGACCGGTTCTGCTTCAAAAACCGGGAGAAAGGTATTCCCAATCTGATGTTATACATCGCCTTGGGCAGTGCTGTTGTTAATATTCTGAGCATTGTGGACAAAACCGACACCCTGTACTATGTCCTCTGCTTCAGCCGCAGCGCCATTTTGCAGGGGCAGGTCTGGCGGCTGATCACCTATCCGCTGACCTTTTCCGCCGGCAACATTCTGCTCACAGCCATCGCGCTGCTGTGTTATTTTTCCCTTGGGCGGGCTATGGAAAACCTGTGGGGAACACTGCGGTTTAACCTGTTTTATTTCACTGGCGTGATACTGATGGACATTTATTGCATGCTCTTTGACGGCATGGCAGATGTTTCTTATCTGAATATGAGCCTGTTTTTGGCCTACGCAACCATGTATCCCGATGCCAAGTTCCTGTTTTTGTATATTATCCCGGTCAAAGCCCGGGTTTTCGCCCTGATCGACCTTGCCCTTGTCCTTTACAGCCTTCTGGTCTATCCCTTCCCCTACAACCTGTTCCCGGTGATCGCACTGGCTAACTATTTCCTGTTCTTCGGCAAGGATGTGCTCAATGTACTCCCTGTCTCCTGGCGGCTGAATGCGGCGCGCCTTTTCAAGAAAAAACCTGCCAAGAAAACAGGCACGATTCCTTTCCCCTCTGCCGGTTCTTATCAGGCCACAGCCGCGAGGCCCACAGCACCCTATACCCACCGCTGTGCTGTCTGCGGCAGGACAGATGTATCAGACCCGGATCTGGAATTCCGCTACTGCTCCCGCTGTAACGGCTATCATTGCTACTGCCAGGATCATATCAGCAACCATACCCATGTTCAATGACAATGGGTTGGATTTACCCATAACCACAAAAAGACGGGATCCTGAGATCCCGTCTTTTTCGTTTTGCTATTTTCTTTCATACAGGCACATTTCATAGGAAACGCCGTTTTCCTCACCGGAGAGCAGAATCTCGGACAAGTGCCACTGGGGATCCTCATCCAGATTGGGGAAATAGGTATCCGATTCCGGGCAGGCGTGAACCTTTGTAATGTAAGCCTTATGGCAGTAGGGCAGCATTTGCCGGTACACGCTGCCGCCGCCTATAACCATGACACGGGGGAACTGCTTAGTAAATTCCGCCGCTTCTGCCGGACTGTGGCACAAATAAGTACCTTCCATGGCGCTGTCACCACGGCTGATCACCACATTGACCCGGTTAGGCAGAGGCCGTCCGCCCGGGAAGTCGGCAAGGGTCTTTCTGCCAACGATCACGCACGCGCCCTTGGTGGTCTCCCGGAAGAACTTCCGGTCAGCGCTGAGGGCAACCGGCTGGGTGCCACAGCAGCCAATGCCCCAATCATCATATACCGCAACGATCAGTTCCATGGGTCACCTCAGATCGCCATGGGGATCTCAAAGTCAAAGGGATGGAACTTGTAGTCCTCCACCTTGAAGCTGTCTTTGGTGAAGCTGTAAAAATCGGTGATGCTCTTGTCCATAGAGAACTTGGGGGCATCATAGCCCTCATTTTCCAGCATGGCCTTGACCGCAGGGATATGGCGGTCATAGATATGGCAGTCGGCAATCACATGGACCAGTTCACCCACTTCCAGGCCGGCCACCTGGGCCATCATGTGGGTCAGCACCGCGTACTGCACCACATTCCAGTTGTTGGCCGTCAGCATATCCTGGGAACGCTGATTCAAAATGGTATTCAAGGTGTTGCCGGTCACATTGAAGGTCATGGAGTAGGCGCAGGGGTACAGGTTCATCTCGTGCAGATCTTCAAAGTTGTAGATATTGGTCATGATACGGCGGGAGGCAGGGTTGTTCTTCAGATCGAAGATTACCCGGTCCACCTGGTCGAACATACCCTCTTTATACTGGTGCTTGATGCCCAGCTGGTAACCGTAGGCCTTGCCGATGGTGCCATCCTCGCCTGCCCACTCGTCCCATACATGGCTGCCCAGATCGCAGATCCGGTTGGACTTCTTCTGCCAGATCCACAGCAGTTCATCCACAGCGCTCTTCCAATAGGTACGGCGCAGGGTCATAATGGGAAATTCTTCTTTCAGATTATAGCGGTTGACAACACCGAACTTCTTCACGGTGTGCGCGGGTGTTCCGTCGGGCCAATGGGGACGGACCTGGAGATCCGTGTCGTAAAAACCGTTTTCCAAAATATCCAGGCATGTAGCGCGGTAAATTTCATCTGCTCTGCTCATAGAGATCCCTCCCATTCATTTTCACCAGTATAGCACACAATTTTCCATAATGCTACACAAAAATTGCTCCGGCGGTATACCCGGAGCAATTTTTATTCCACTGTCACCGATTTTGCCAAGTTTCTGGGCTTATCCACATCGCAGCCACGGTTCACCGCCACATAATAGGCAAAAAGCTGCAACGGTATCAGGCTCAGGCTGGGCCGCACATAGGGGTGAGCATTCGGGACTGTGATAACATGATCCACGAACTTCCGGGCCTCAGCTTCCCGGCTTTCTGTTGTGATGCACACTACATCGGCACCCCGGGCTTTGACCTCTTTGATATTGGCCATAACCTTATCAAACAGGGGATCCACCGTTGCCAGGGCAACCACCAGTGTACCCTCCTCGATCATGGAGATAGGGCCGTGTTTCAGCTCACCGGCAGGATAGGCTTCACTGTGCAGGTAAGCTACTTCCTTCAGCTTCAGGCTGCCTTCCAGGCAGATGGCGCTGTCTATATTTCTTCCCACATAAAAGGCGTTGTGCCTGCCGCTGTAGCGGTTTGCCATATACTGAAGCTTCTCCAGATTCCCCTGTCCCAGAACAGCCTCTATATTCTGAGGAAGCTGTTCCAGCGCTGCCACGCCCCCGCCGTAGTATTCCTCCGATACCGTGCCCAGAAGATCCGCCATATACAGCGTCAGCAAATACACCACAGCAAGCTGGGTTGAGAATGCCTTGGTGGTAGCAACAGCGATCTCCGGCCCGGCCCAGGTGTAGATCACCGAGTCGGCAGCCTTGGCGATGGCAGAGCCAACCACATTGACGATGGCCAGGGTTCTGGCGCCCCGGCGTTTTGCTTCCCGCAGCGCCGCCAGGGTATCGGCGGTTTCGCCGGACTGGCTGATAATGATGATCAGATTGCTCTCATCCACCACCGGGTCGCTGTATCGAAACTCCGAAGCCATCACCGCCTCCGTAGGGATCCGGCAGGCCCGTTCGATGGTGTACTTGGCCAGCACCGACACATAATAGGCTGAACCGCAGGCCACCAGATAGATCTTCTTCAAGCTTTTCAGATACCGCTGCGTCAGTCCAAGCTCTTCAAATTCCACCCTGCCCATTCGAATCCGGGGACTGACGGTATCCCGGACAGCCTTTGGCTGTTCAAATATCTCCTTAAGCATAAAGTGGTCATAGCCCTGCCGCTCAGCATCTGAAATTTCCCAGGTAACCGTCTCCTTCTTTTTTTCCACCCGGTCACCCGCGGCATCATAAAATCTCACACCGCCGCTGTCAAATTCCGCCAGATCCCCATCCTCCAGATAGGTGATCTGCCGGGTATACTTCAAGATAGCTGGCACATCAGAAGCGATATAGTTTTCTCCCTGGCCGAAACCGAAGATCAGAGGAGAATCCTTTTTTACGGCGATAACCGTACCGGGAATATCCGCACACAGGATACCCAGGGCAAAACTGCCCTCCAACCGGGTCATTGCCTGCCTGACAGCCTCCCGAAAGTTTTCATATTGACCGTAATAATAGCCAATCAGATTGGAGATCACCTCTGTATCCGTTTCTGAGCGGAAACCAATGCCACGCTTTTCCAGCCATTGGCGCAGCCGGGCCTCGTTTTCAATAATGCCATTATGCACCACCGCAATCTTACCGGAGTCAGACAGATGGGGATGGCTGTTGATATCCGACGGCGCGCCATGGGTGGCCCAACGGGTATGCCCGATCCCCACAGTACCGCAAACCGCTCTGCCGCCATCGGTTTTTCCCCGCAGCACCTCCAGGCGGCCCTTTGATTTCTCCACATTCAGGCCATTCGGGCCATGGACGCAGATTCCCGCAGAGTCATAGCCCCGGTATTCCAGTTTCGATAGGCCATCCAGCAAAATCGGTGCCGCCTGGTTTCTGCCCGCATATCCAACGATTCCACACATCGCAGTATCCTCCAACAAATCGGTCTTACTGCAAGTGTTTGTATTTTTCAGTCTTTTATTAAAAAATTTGACCGGGTTCAGACCCGGTCAAATAAGCTTTGCGTATTCTCCAGCAGCGTAAAATCACCTAGCTGCTCTATTGATATGAGCTGCGCGCCCATCTGTTCCAGTTCTGCCGCCGCCTGCGACCCATCCCGAAAACAGAATACGCTGCTCCACCGGGCCTTCAGATTCCGGGCCGTTCCATCCCATGTGCCGCCGGTATACAGCGACGACTGGGCCACAAAGACCATACTGCCAATGCTGTGGATGATCCGGTTGCGGCTCAGGGCTCTTTGGGAGGAGAATGCACTGTCATAGCCCTCCTCCGATAGATACAGTACACACTCTTTCTGCTTTTGCTTTTCCAGACTGTCCGCCACCACACAGATCACCTTGCCGCCGGCCTGTAAGCAGGCCTCCTGGGCCGCTTGATCCGCACCCCGGGCATTGCCGGACACCAACACAAAGCCCTGCTTTGCGGCCTGGATACCGGCCTGTCGGGCAAAGCGTCTGTTTTCCTCTCTCAAATCCCGGTTGCCTACCAACGCAACACAAGGCTGCCGCAGGATCTCTGTATCGCCCTTCGCCCACAGACAGCCCGGGCTGTCATCCCCCAAGCGCTTTCGCACCTGCAAAGGATATTGCCCACCGGCCCGGGTCAATGGGATACATCCAGCGTGCTTTCCCTTGTTCAGATAGTATTCCAGCAGTTGCTTATCTCCCAGCAGGCGCAGAATTCTGCCGGCCATTTCATGGGTATACCCCATAGCTGTCAGATCTGTTTCCCGCAATTCCCGGTCCTGCTCCGGCTTAACAGACAGCCGCACCCTGGATGCCAGGGTGCGAAACTGGGCCACCGTCAGGGGATCTCTCTCCGGGTTTCCTAACTGGCTGGTCAGCAGCAGCAAACCCGCTTCCCGGCTATTCAACGGAACCGCCTCTTGGGCATCTTCGGTGCAGAAACCACTTCCTCAGTCAGTGTGCCATCCGCTCCCAGCACCATAGGTTTAATCGAATAATTGGAGAATTTGGCGATCTCGTCCAGCTTGGCCTTTTCAGGGAAGTTGCCCACAATGGACCAGGCTACGCCTTTGCGCTTGGCCCGGCCTGTTCTGCCGATCCGGTGGACATAGTATTCATTCTCCTCGGGTACATCAAAATTGATCACACAGTCCACATCGTCCACATCGATACCCCGGGAGGCCACATCCGTAGCAATGAGGATCGCAAGCTTTCCATCCCGGTAGCGCTGCATGGTCTTTTCCCGCAGGCTCTGGCGGATATCGCCGTGGATGCAGTCGCAGTCCAGCCCTGCCCGCTGGAAATCATCGCTGAGGCGCTGGCACATATGCTTGGTATTGCAGAAGATCATGACCCGCTCATAGCCCTGGCTGCGGATCAGCCGTACCGTAGCCTCCGCCTTTTCCAGAGGCGTTACCGTCATGCTGAACTGGTCGATATCCGGCCGGTCCTCCTGCTTAGGCTCGACAGTGATTTCCACCTCGTCCCGCTGGTACATCCAGGACACAGTCATGACCTCCTGGGAAATGGTCGCGGAGAACAGGCCCAGATTCTTGCGGTTTTTCACCTTATCAATGATCCTGGTGACATCCTTGAAAAACCCCATATCCAGCATCCTGTCCGCTTCGTCCAGCACCACGGTCTGAATCTTGTCCAGGCGGACAGTCTTGCGGTTATAATGGTCCATCAGCCGTCCGGGCGTGGCTACCACGATCTGAGGCTTTTTTTCAAGCTGCTTGATCTGGCCGCCAATGCCCGCACCGCCGTAAAGGACCGCTACACGGATATTCTGGTAATAGGTCAGCAGGCCCCGCAGCTCCTCACCGATCTGCAGCGCCAGCTCTCTGGTAGGGGCCAGAATCAAGCCCTGGACATCCTGGCATTCCGCGTCGATATGCTCGATCATAGGAATGCCAAAAGCGAAGGTCTTACCGGTTCCGGTAGGTGCCTTGGCAATAACATCCTTCCACTGCATAAATTCCGGGATTGCCTGCTGCTGAATGGTGGTAGGGTATCCGTAACCCTTCCTTTCCAGCGCCTTCAGCATCGCGTCGCTGAGTCCCAGATCTCGAAATGTAATCATACTTTCTGTCATTGTTTTCATCCTTTTTCTACTGACTGCATATATTCTATCAGTTTTCCCGACAATATGCAAGGTTTATAGAAAATTAAGATTTGCAGCCCCCCGAACGGTGGACAAACAGACGCCGGTATGATATATTGTATAGTAAGATTTTATAGCCTGCCGGGACTTTTCCACGAAAATGGGCAAGCTAACACTTCAAGGAGGAATCCAAAATGGTATATGTGCTGCTTGGTACTGGCTTTGAAGAAACAGAAGCCATCGTTCCCGTCGACCTGATGCGCCGTGCGGGCGTCCAGGTCCTGACCGTAGGAATTAACGGCAGGACTGTTTACGGCGGTCACGGCATTGGTGTGGAAGCGGATATCAGCCTCAGCGAAATGGATTTGACCGATCTGGAAATGATCGTTCTGCCCGGCGGTCTGGGCGGTGTCGCTTCGATCCGCGCGAGTAAGGAAGCCATGGAAGCCATTGCCTTTGCTTATGAGAACCACCGTTATGTGGCAGCCATCTGCGCAGGCCCTACAGTCCTTGCCGATCTGCATATCACCGACGGCAAAAACGCCACCTGCTATCCCGGCTGTGAGGAGGGCATGGGCAGCGCTGTGGTTGCTGAAAACGCTGCCTGTATCACCGACGGCAGGCTGATTACCGGCACCTCTGCCGGCTGCGCCATCCCCTTTGGACTGGCCCTGATCACAGCACTGAAGGGCGAGCAAGCCGCGAACACTGTAGCGCAGCAGATCGTGATCCGCTGACAGGAGGAAACCATATGAACAATGAAAGAAATTCCCATACGCCTCAGAGCCAGGACTTGGATCAGTCCCTGTTCATTTCGGATGAAGTGGAAGGAGATATTGGTTCCGATGTGCAGTCCATAATGGGCTCCGGCACGGATGAACCCGCACTGGCAGAGGGCGCAACCGTTTTCCTGCCGGTTGGCAGCACCGCTTCTTTGAATATACCCAAAGACACGCCGAATGCCCCTGCCCAGGAGTCCGGCGAACTGCGGCATGCCTTATTATCCGATCCCATCGTTGGCGATGAGATCACAGCAGACGAACACGCCGTCTATCATACAGGCCTGACCCATCCGGCTGACGCAGAGGTGGACAAGATCCTTGTGGAAACAAAGGCAATGGATACCACAGCGCCAGTGAATATTGACGGTGTCAGCTCTGAAACCATGGTATTCAACGCGCAGGAAATGCCGCCGATTCAGGACTATGTGGATCCCAGCGCCCTTTTGGATCAGCCGGAGGAGGTACAAGCGGAAATTGTGGAAGAAGAACCTCCTCTGCCCAAGCGCCGTCCAAGAGCAAAGAAAGGCTACGGTCTGCTGGGCATTCCCCACATTCTGTCTACCGTGATCTGGCTTGCCATCATTCTGGCTATCGGTGTATCCCTTGGCCGGCTTGTCTGGGTGTGCGCCGCGGAAGTTCTGGCCTTCGGCCGCCCGGATCAGGAGTATGTATTCACTGTTACCGATGCCGATAACATTGAAACCATTGCTGCCAAGCTGAAAAACACCGGCTTGATCAAGTATCCCGAACTATTTAAACTCTATGCTGATCTGACCGACGCAGAAGAAGAGATATCTGCCGGTACTTTTACCCTAAACAGCAAATTTGACTATATGGCACTGGTGAATGCCATGTCCTACCATTCCCCTGCCCGGGAATCCATTGAACTGCTGATCCCCGAAGGCTACACCTGCGCCCAGATCTTTGCGCTGTTGGAAGAAAACGGCGTATGCACCGTGGCGGAGCTGGAAGAATACGCCGCAAACGGTGAGATCAAGGACCGCTGGTTCCTGGAAGGCATTGAGCGGGGCGATAAATACTGTCTGGAAGGCTATCTCTTCCCCGATACCTACCAATTCTATACAGATGATGAGCCGGGCCGTGTCATCGGCAAATTTCTGGATGGCTTTGATAACCGCTTTACCGATCTGATGAAGAGCCGTCTGGACCCTCTGAATGAGAGACTTGCACAGGTGCTGGCCTCCCGGGGTTACAGCCAAGAGGATATTGAAAAGCGCAAGATCACCATCCGTGAGATCGTCATTATCGCATCCATGATTGAAAAGGAGACAGCGAACAACGCGGAAAGCTACGAAATCTCCTCCGTCATCTACAACCGTCTGACCAATCCAGCTAACTATCCCTTCCTGAACATTGACGCCACTCTGATTTACGCATTAGGCGGCAACATTGATCCGGAAACCGGCAAGACCAAGCCTCTGACCAATGACGATCTGCAGATGGACCACCCTTATAATACCTATACAGTAAAGGGACTCATCCCTGGTCCTATCTCCAACCCCGGCAGCAACAGTCTGAACGCCGCGTTGGACCCCACCGTTACCGATTTCTACTTCTATGTGTACAACCCCAATACCAGCAAGCATCTGTTTGCCAGAACTCCGGCTGAGCACGAAAGCAATGTCAACTATGTAAAATCACTGAAAACAAACGAATGAAGAAGATTGAATTACTGAGTCCAGCCGGCGATATAGAACGGCTGAAGATGGCCATTGCCTACGGCGCTGATTCCGTATATCTGGCAGGCACCGCATTCGGCATGCGTGCCTTTGCCGGAAACTTCTCCCCGGAGGAACTTCCCATAGCCGTAAAGCTGGCCCATGATCACAATGTTTCCGTCCATGTAACAGTCAACACCATGCCCCGTAATGAAGAAGCCGCAGCCCTGCCTGCCTACCTGGAACAGCTCCAGGACGCAGGCGTGGACGCGTTGATCCTGGCAGACCTGGGCGCATTCACCATGGCAGGTAAATATGCTCCCAAGTGCGCCCGGCACATTTCCACCCAACAGTCCATCGCCAACTACGAATGCGCTGCCGCCTGGTACGATCTGGGCGCCCAGCGGGTCGTTCTGGCGAGAGAGCTGAGTCTGGACGAGATCCGTGTCATTCGGGAAAAGACCCCCAGGGAACTGGAGATCGAAACCTTCGGTCACGGCGCTATGTGCGTCAGCTACTCCGGCCGCTGCCTGTTGAGCAATTACATGACAGGCCGGGACTCCAATCGGGGCGCCTGCGCCCAGCCATGCCGGTATCAGTACGCACTGATGGAGGAAAAGCGGCCCGGAGAGTATTTTCCTGTTTTTGAGGATGAAAAGGGAACCTATATTCTGAACTCCCGGGATATGTGCATGATCGATCACCTGAAGGACCTGCAGGATGCAGGTGTAGACTGCATCAAGATCGAGGGCCGGGCAAAATCCGCCTACTATGCGGCCATCGTCACAGGTGCCTATCGGCACTGTATTGATGATGTGGCAGCAGGCCGTGAGATTGATCCTGTCTGGCGTGATGAAGTGGACCATGTATCCCACCGGATCTACTCTACAGGCTTCTACTATGGATTCCCGGGTCAGTACACGGAAAATTCCAGGTACATACGGCAGTGGCAGGTCTGCGCTATCGTAGAAAGCTGTGACGCGTCCGGCAACGCCCTGTGCAGCCTGCGCAACAAATTCTCAGAAGGAGAAGCTTTGGAAGCGGTAGGCCCTGACCTGCGGCCATTTGAGATTATTGCCGGCGGCATGACGGATCCGGAGGGCACTTCCCTGCCCGAGGTCAGAACTCCGGAAATGAAATTTTATATGAATCTGGGAAAGCAAGTCCCGCCCCTTACCATTCTCCGCCATGCGGTTGAATTATCAGCAAAATAAAAAAGGGGCTGTAAAATAACAGCCTAACAAAAGACTGAGGATTCCAGAAATGGGATCCTCAGTTCATTTATGTGCAGTTTTGGGGCTGTGGATAACTTTTTGACCGAAAATAAACATAACAACCACAACCCCAAGGAATT
>JAZKYA010000065.1:0-44349 GCA_045611945.1 Faecousia sp.
AAAAAGGGGCTGTAAAATAACAGCCTAACAAAAGACTGAGGATTCCAGAAATGGGATCCTCAGTTCATTTATGTGCAGTTTTGGGGCTGTGGATAACTTTTTGACCGAAAATAAACATAACAACCACAACCCCAAGGAATTTTTCGTTTCCTGGGGATTATCTGTGGATAAAATTACACTGCTTTTTGCAGTGCCATTCTCTTTGCGTGGTACTTGTGCAGATTAAAACCACAGGATATTAGACCTAACTCCAAAATTACGCCGTCTATCCCTCTCCTGCGAATCCGTTTGTACCCTCTGTTCCACTTAATCTCGCCAAAGGTCCCCTCTGCCTGGATGCTTCTGTTCATTCTTAACAGTGCACCGTGGACACAGTTCAAATTAGCCAAAACCTCGTTGTGGAACTGCGTAAGTTCTTCGTTGATTCTTATCACGCGGTTATCCTTACTCTTGTGGCATTTCTCCCTATGGGGACAGCCTGTACAATCCTCACACTGGTAATATTCTTCCGTTCTGCCGAATTGGTTTCCTTTTACCGGTGCAGATCGCAGAAAGTGAAAACGCTTTCCGTTGGGACAGACCATAAAACCCTCGTGGTCAATATTAAAATTACAGGCACGATAAGGATCATCCCGGTATTTGCTGTCCTTGCTTTCCTTTTCGTACATAGTAAACTTCATGTATTTTTCCATATTGTGTTGCTCACAATACAGATAGTTGTTAAAACTACCATAGCCGGCATCTGCTAACGGGTAGCGGGGATATTTGCTGTATCTTTTGAAGAAACCATCCATAAGCGGCTGGAAGCAATCCATATCCGAGGCATAGGCAAATACACCGTAATGGGCAATAAACTCATCGCAAATAACCATTTGCAGATTATATCCAGGCAGAAGCTGGTCATTTTTCATGTGGTCTTTCTTAAATCGCATAAAGGTAGCGTCGTGGTCGGTTTTGGAATAGCTGTTTCTGTCCTCACCGCAGACTGCGATTTTATGGGAGTATTCCTTTAGTTTGTTATAGCATTCCTTGATCTTTTCGTAGAGCCGTTGCAATTGGTTTTTGTGCTTTCCTTTTCCGTGGACGAAATCCTCTGTACGCACTCCGGTACTTTTCAGAAAAGTATCCAGGATGTATCCTACATACTCCACGGCATACTCCTGCCGTATCTCAAATTTGACTCTGCGGCATACTGCCATGATCTCGTTCATTTCTTCCAACAGGGCAGATAACTTGGTAAAGGTATTGTTTCTGCTTTTAATGCAGCTTTTCTTCCACACCCAAGTATACTTGTTGGCATTGGCCTCCAGCTTGGTGCCATCTATATATGCGTGTTCCAAATCTACATCCTGCCTGCTAAATATGTAGCCGTTTATATCGTTGAAAATATCTGTAAGGCTTACAGATAACTCATCCGTAATAAAATCGCCTATCTTGGTATGACTTGGTGCTTTATCCTCATCCAACAGCCACATAAAACGAATATCCGTTTCACATAACTTTTCTATGAAACGCAAGGAGCAGTAGCCATACTCCATAAAGGCAAACAGTACGATCTTTAACAGCTTCTCACGGTCATATCTGGGGCGACCTGTTTCGTGTCCTTTCTGTTCCACGAAATATTTCTGTAGGTCGATATGTGCCATGACTTCACTGAAAGAATATACCGGATCATTTATTTTAATAATTTTTTCTAAATCCACTGGTAATTTCAGTTGGATTGGTGTAGAATACACCTTGGTGATATGGTTTTTCATGACAGCTAAATTATACCACCAAACGGCTGATTCTTCTACTGGAATCAGCCGTTTCTCTATAAATATTTTGCAGGCTGTACCTTCCGGCACAGCCTGCTCATTTTAGAGACTTTTTTTACAGCCCCTTTTTAAGTAAGGGATTAGTTAGCCTTGACAACGGCATCCAGAGTGCAGCCTGCGTCGAACTCAATGGTGCCCTTGTAGTTCTTCATGATACCGGTGACGGTGATCTTGTCGCCAACAGCCAGCTTGTCAGCGCCATCGCCCTTCAGACGGTAGCACATGATCAGTCTTTCAGCATCGCCACAGTCCATGGTGACGGTGATGTTCTTGTACTGGTCACTGTAAGCGGTATCGATCTTGGTGATGACACCGGTCAGTGTAACGGAATCGGTCATAGCCAGGCCGTCCTCTAGGGCATAGGCAGCATCCAGAATGGCAGTCTGGTCGATGGCTTCACCCATGGCGATCAGCTCGCAGCCTGCGTCAAACTCGATGGTACCCTTGTAGTTCTTGAACTTGCCTTCTACGGTGATGGCATCGCCGACGGCCAGCTTATCAGCGCCTTCGCCCTTCAGACGGTAGCACATAATGGGCTTGTCTTCCTTGCCCTCAACAACGATGGTAACGGTGATGTTCTTGTAGTCGGCGCTCCAGGGAGTGTCGATCTTGGTGATGGTGCCGAACAGACGGAAGGTGTCTTCCAGTGCCAGGCCATCTTCCAGGCCGTAGGCCAGGTCAACGATCTCAGCATAGCTCATGGCCTCGTCAATAATGATGGCAGCAGGAACCTTATGATTAAAGGTAACAGTTTCGGTCTTGCCAGAAGCATCGCTGATGGTAGCGGTCAGAACATATTGCAGTTCCTCGGGGTTTGCCTCATCCACATCGACGGTGACCATCTTGTCATCGCCTCTGGTGAATTTAATGGTTTCGCTGTCAGCAGTCCAATCAACCTTGTACTCAACACCGTTGATCAGGATGACACCAACAACAGTATAATCGGTGGGAGTGGTTTCCAAGGCATCCTTGTACATGGTGCGCAGATAAGCCTTGGCGTTTGCCAGTCCGTCAACAGCTTCAGTAGTCTCGGGAGCATCGCTGCTGTTGCAGCCTGCGAATACGCTCAAGCACATAACCAGTGCGAGAACACAAGCAATCAGTTTTTTCATAATTGACTCCTTTTCGTTAATTAACGGTAATGCCGTTTGCGGAGAATACTTTAATTTGGTAGGTGCCGTCATAGTAGTCGACGATGCCTCTGACATCGATGGTTTTACCTTCATAGGCATCCGCGGTAATCAGAGCCTTGTTTTCGTCATACAAGACGGTGGTGCGAACCAGAACCGTTACGCCGTCAGAAACACAGGTCAGCGTCATGGCACCGTTGGAAGCGCTGTCCTCGTTGTTCGTGGTGTAGACACTTTCGACGGTGAGTCCCTTCATTTCGATAGAGGTATTCATAGCCAGTTCCGCATAGGGGAATTCCTTAGGTCCTTCTTCCAGTTCGATGCTGACAGTGCTGTTCATAAAGGTATCGGCATCTGTAGGGACATAAGCAGGGGAGTGGCCCTCGCTGATCTTTTGGATGTTATTAGGATCATCGGGCTTCATCTGCCGGTAGCTTAAACCGGAAACCTGGTAGGTACCGCCAACCTCGTAATATTGGACAGTACCCACGATTCGGGAACAGTTGCCCATAGAAAGAATATTCAGGCCCGCACCGGGAAGTCCGTAACCGTAGTAGACGCTGATGCCGTAATACAGTCCGGTTTCCTCGTCGAAATCCTCAATATAGATGCTGCCGCCGTCATTCATGGTGATCACACCGGAGAAAGCGACCTTCATGCCGTTGTAGCTCGCTACATTGGTACGCAGTTCCTTCAAGGTCAGCTCCACCGCATCTCCGTAGAAGAAATCCGGGTCACGCTGGCCGGAGTGCACATTGTACTTGTATGCCCTGGCCTGGTTGATGGCCGCGGTGCAGACAGAGCCGTAGCGGTTGTTAGCGGAGGAATTGGCGATAGCCAGACCTTCCTGCAGGATCTCAATATTCAGATTCCGGTAGGGCTGAGACTCATCCGTCCGGTACCAGACCCAGATCAGATATCTGTCGCCGGTGGAATCCGCGTTCCACTTTCCGTCATCAGATTCAATGATGATGGAGGTGGCGGCCTCCAGCTTCTGCCGGGTGAAGGCAGAGGCAGCTTTGCCGTACTCTTCGATCTTGCCGGTGGATTCCGGTGTGTTGATCGCCAGGAAACGGCCCTTGAGCACACCCGAGGGGTGAACTTTTGGGGATACATTAAAATGCACCGTGTCGCCGTCAATAAAGGTCTTGACAGTCACCTCTTCCTTGACAGTATCAGACGAGAGCTTCAGCTCGATCTGACCGGCATAATCCACAAGGGCGGGAAGTGTGGCATCCGCAGCATTGGTGGGGGTGGTTTGTGTGGGCTGGGGCCCCTGTGCGCCGCAGGCACACAGGAGACCGGAAACCAACAAAACCGTAAGGAATAAACAGAGAATGGGTTTCATATCAGGGAAAATGATCAGCTTCTGTATTCGCACTCGTCAACGGCATCCTGGAAGGCATCTTCGATCATGGCATCCACATTGCCGCCGTCATCAGCAGTCAGACACTTGGTCAGCAGAGTACCGACCTGGTCACGGGCTGCGGAAGAACCGTTGAAAGCGGGGGAGGTGTAGTAGGCGCTCTCCTGCTCCAGGCAGACCTTTGCGGACAGGGCAGAGATGTAGTCGCCGCCGTCAGCGCTGGCCAGGAAGTCAGCGTAAACAGGGTTGGTAGCAACAGACTTCAGAACGGGAACATAGCCGGAAGCCATGGAGAACTCGGCCTGGAAGTTCACATTGGTGGTCAGGAACTTGACGAACAGCCAGGAAGCGATCACTTCCTGAGGATTCTCCTTCTGGAAGATGCAGACGCTGGGACCCTGGGAGATGACCTTCTTGTTGTCGGTGCTGACCTGGGGAATGGTAGCGATGCCTACCTCAAAGGGATACTCGCCATTGACAGCAGCGGGACGCTGGTGGGTAGCGCCGGCGGAAGAACCGATAGACATGTAGCTCTTGACCTCATTGGTGGAAACGAACAGGCCGGAGGTATAAGCACCGTAGATGGTCTGGGTGGTTAGGTAGCCCTTCTGATACCACTGGCGGAACTTCTTGATGAAGTCACGGTTGGTCTCGTTGTTGAACAGGAAATGGTCGCCGGTAGCGCTGGTGTAGGGGGACTTATACTGCTCGCACATGGTGATAAACCAGTTGGCTTCGGAGTCATAGCCCAGAGGGATGGAATTGGGGTCGATCTTCTTGATCTGCTCGCAAACCTTTTCCAGCTCGTCCCAGGTGGTGGGCACGGTCAGGTTGTTGGCATCAAAGAAGGTCTTGTTGTAGTACAGAACCTCGGTGGACTTGGAAAGGGGCATGGTGTACATCAGACCGTCACCAAATTGCATGCCTTCGTTGTAGTAGCCTTCGATGAAGTCGGCCTTCTGTGCGTCGGTCAGACCCAGGATCTCAGTGGTGCCGTCGGACAGGGTGACTTTCTCCTGGCTGGCGATCAGGTTGTCCAGCTGGGTGACGACACCGGCCAGATTGTACAGGGCCACATGGTCGGGGTAGCAGTAAGCGATGTTGGGCTGGTTGCCGACGGTGATCTCGGTGGAGATCTGGTCACGGACATCATCGTAGCCGCCGACAGAGGTGTACTCAACAGTGATGTTGGGGTACAGCTTGTGGAACTCCTCGATATACAGGTCCAGAACTGCGGTCAGATTGGAGCCCATGGTATGATAGAAGCTGATGGTGACTTCGCTTCCGTCATAACCGCCCTCAGGAACGGCAAAGTTAGCAACAGGTGCCTTGTTGCCGTTGTCGCCGTTGGAGGTATTGCTGTTGCAGGCAGCCAGACTTACGATCATGACAACCAGCAGAAGCAGAGCGACGATTCTCTTTTTCATAGTGTGTTTTCCTTCCTTTTTGTTGTATTGGTTATTTATGTTACAGGCTTAAGCCTATTAACCCTTGATACCGCTGCGGCTGACACCGGACATGATATATTTTCTCAGGAAAATAAATACCAGGAACAGGGGGGCGGATACGATGGCAACGGCTGCCATCTGCACAGGATAGTTCACATCGCCGGATGTGTCGGTGAAGGCGTTACGCAGGCCGTTGGTGATCATGCGCATTTCCTCCTTGTTGGCAACCAGTCGGGGCCAGATATAGGAGTTCCATGCGCCCATCATTTTCAGGATGGTAATGGAGATCAGTGTGGGAAGGGCCAGAGGGATCATGACCTTCCACAGGTACTTCAGATCAGAGGTGCCGTCTACCTTGGCAGCCAGATACAGCTCGTTGGGGATCTGCATAAAATTCTGGCGCAGCAGGTAGATATAGAACACACTGACCAGGAACGGCACGATCAGAACAATATACTTATTAGTCCACTGGAGGGTGGTAACGGTTGCGTAGTTGGTGATCGTGAACAGTTCGCCGGGAATCATCATGGTGGCCAGCAGCGCGCCGAACAGCAGATCCTTGCCCTTGAATTCCAGCCGTGCAAAGGCAAAGGCGGTCAGAACGGTGATCACCAGGGAGAGGATCGTGGAAACGATACCAACATACATGGTGTTCAGGAACAGACGGCCCAGGTTTGCGGTGGTGAAGGCATCCGCATAGTTGTTGAACATAACGGTTTTGGGCCAGAAGGTGGGAACGCTCAGCCGGTACTCGTCCAGGGTTTTCAGAGAGGAGATAATCATCCAGTAGAAGGGGAACAGGACCACCAGAGCCATAGCGCCCAGGAACAGGTAGGTTCCGGTTTTGACCAGGGTCTTGACGATACGGCTGCGGACGGTTTCAATGCCCAGGTTCTTGGCGTGCATGGTAGCGGTAACTTCTTTCTTTGCCATTATGCACACCTCCTTAGTAATGGACACGCTTCTTGCTGACCTGGGTATTGATCATGGTGACCACCAAAATAATACCAAACAGAATCAGCGCGGCAGCGCTGGCCCGGCCCTGGTTATTGCCTTCCAGAGCATCGTAAATAAATCCGACCATAGTATTGAGCCGGCCGGCATCGTCCGGGGGACCCATTTTCTCACCAAAGATACCGACGATGCTGGTATATTCCTTAAAGCCGCCGATAAAACCGGTGATAATAACATAGGCCAGCATGGGGGACAGCAGCGGCACGGTGATGCGGGTAAACACTCTTCTTCTGGGCGTACCGTCTACACGGGCAGCATCGTAATACTGCTTGTTGATGCTCTGCAGACCGCCCAGCAGCACCAAAATCTTAAAGGGCAGGGCATTCCAGACGATGTAGACGATCATAACGAACATATTTGCTGTATAACTGGAACCGGTATTGATCCAGTTGACCGCTTTGCCGCCGAAGAATTCGATCACATTGTTAATGATACCGGCGGTGACCACGATCTCGTTTTCCGTGCCGTAGAAAGAGCCGACAATGTTGAACATGGCGGCAAACACCATGCCGATGGCGATGGAGTTGGTCACATAGGGCAGGAAAAAGATGGTTTGCAGAAATCTTTGCAGGGGCTTGATAGAGTTCAGCGCTACGGCAATGAGCAGTGCCAGCAGTGTGGAGACAGGCACGGTCCAGACACACAGCAGCACAGTGTTCTTCAAACAGGTGATAAAACGCTTATACTGAACGACCTTTATAAAGTTGCCGAAGCCGACATTAAAGACAGCGCCGCCGGCAGCTTCCAGGCCTTTGTAGTTTTCCAGGAAGGCCATTCGCACAGTGTTAATAATGGGCCAAACAGTGAACACCAGCAGCAATACGATCGCCGGCGCCAGATAGACCCAGGCTTTCCATTGTTGTTTGCTGTCAACCATATTATTTCACCTCAAAATAGATTCTTTCTTCAGTCTCCTTGTTGAAGAGGAAGATCTTATGAGGCTTAACAGAGAAACGGACAGTTTCCTGCTCGGGGTCGACCTTATTGTCGGCGTTGATGATGGAGCGGACAACGGGATTGCAGGAAGCAGGATTGGTGGAAACGATGCTCACATCACGGCCCATGACCTCTACATTGTTAAGCGCGCAGTGCATGGGGCCTTCGGGGTCCAGGTTGAAGCCCTCGGGACGGATACCGATAGCAACTTCCTGGTCAGCCACATTGGAAACCTCCAGTACAGCATCCTCGCCGATATAGACCTTACCGCCGGAAACCTTGCCGTTAAATACATTGATGGGAGGCGTACCAAGGAACTTGGCGACAAACAGGTTGGTGGGATCGTCATAGACCTCCTGGGGTTTGCCGATCTGCTGAACCACGCCGGACTTCATCACAACGATCAGATCGGAGATGCTCATGGCCTCTTCCTGGTCGTGGGTAACGAAGATGGTGGTGATCTTGGTCTCCCGCTGGATGCGGCGGATCTCTTCACGGGTCTGGAGCCGCAGACGGGCATCCAGGTTGCTCAGCGGCTCGTCCAGCAGGAGAACCCGGGGCATCTTGACCAGGGCGCGGGCAATGGCCACACGCTGCTGTTGGCCGCCGGACAGCTCGCTGGGCTTACGCTCCATCAGATCGTCGATCTGGACCAGCTTGGCGGCATGGACAGCCCGCTCCAGCATTTCTTCCTTGGTCAGTTTGTCAGCGCCCTTCAGGTTCTGCAGGGGGAAGAGAATGTTCTGCTTGACAGTCATGTGGGGGTACAGGGCGTAGTTCTGGAACACAAGGCCCACACCACGGTTTTCGGTGGGCAGCGCAGTAACATCATCTTCGCCGAAGAAGATCTTGCCGCTGGTGGGCTTCTGGAGACCACTGATCATGTACAGGGTGGTACTCTTGCCGCAGCCGGAGGGGCCAAGGAGGCCGATTAACTTGCCGTCGGGGATGGTGAAGGTAAAATCGTTGACAGCAACGACTTCCTCACCGGATTTTTTGTTGCGGCTGGGGAAGATTTTGGTCAGATTCTGCAATTCAACTTTCATACAGTTCCCTTCCTATGTGAAAAATTTAAAGACAATATTATATCAAGGAAGCAATTCGCTTACCTTAGTATACCTGTTTGGCGGCCTTTTCTGCATGGAGACGCTTGGTGTATTCGATCAGGTCATCCTCAGAGTCGAAGATCATCTGACTTTCCATATCCACCACGACCGTATCGCTGAGCCGGTCATGGATCAGACTGTGGGTTTGGGAGGTAGCCAGCAGAATGATCTGCAGCAGGCCGATGCCCACAACTACCAGCGGACCAACGATACCGATCGTTCCCCAAATGATCATCAGAACGATCAGAACCGGGATCATAGTCTCAATAGCGAATTTTCCAAGGAAGGTGCGGATGAACAGCGCAAGGGCGTTTACCCGGACACCATGAGTCCGCACCACACCGATGCCAAAGATCCTTTTACCCAAGGTACGCCCGTCCTTGAAAAGCAGTGGAACGGCAAATTCCAGCGCCAGGAAGCCCAGCAGGATGCTGACACTGGCGATGGTGATGGTGAGCCGCACGATCATATTAAAGTTATAGACGGCATCGGCATCATTGGAGAAGTCCTCGTAAGCCTGGCTATAGAGATCGATCTGCTCCTGGGTCATGGCGTTATAATCGTCCATAGTGATATCAAAGGAAATGCCGTACGCTGCTTCGTACTTACGGTAGCAGTCGTCCAGAGCATCGTTATAGCGGTCAAAGCCCAACAGGGATGAAAGCAGCATGGCAAGGAAAGCTACCTCAACGGAAAGCAGGATCAGATCCAGCAGGCCCGCAGAGATCCGTTTCCACATATTTGCCTTTTGTATATCCAGATGCATAGAGCCAAAAATCCTTTCTAAAATTCAGATAAAGGGAAAAAACACCCTATCATCCACCACCATGTATCATACCACAAAATACGAAATAAATCTACTGGAACTTTGTTGTTTTTCGTCAAAATCCCGTGAAATATTTTTTGCGCAGATAAGAAAACTTACCTGCGCAAAAAATGGAAAAATTATCGCTCCGATTCCAGCCGTGTGGCGGAATATTTCACATAATGTCCCGGTGTGGCCGTCTGCCTGAGGGGGATAGGTTTCTGATCACTGACAGGGGTAAAGGCCTCTTTTTCACAGCCGCAGCCCGGGCAGTGGTAGTGGACCGGCAGCTTTTCAAAGGGTGTCCCGGCAGGAATTCCACGCTTAATGTTACCTGCGTCTTCGTCATAGACTGTTCCGCATAATTCGCATATGTATTTCATAATCATTCTCCTTATCTGCAGTGTTTGCGCATGTACCGCAGGTAAAAAAAGAAAGGCTGCCCACGGTTAATAAACCGGTAGACAACCATTTCAGGTGGTTCGTAGAGACGCGCAACCATATTATGCGCTTATACCAAGTTCGATGCGTATTCTGTGACAGTAATTTTAGCATAATGACCAGGATATGTCAATAAAAATTGTAATATTTGTGCAACATAATGGCAGGACGATTATTTTGCTTGATTTTTGGGGAAAGGAATTGTATGATGTGACTGTAGGCAGCTTTCCGTGTTTCTGTATCAAACACGGCAGGCTGCCTTTCCTAACAGAAAGTGAGGACATGATATGAGCAGAAAATACAGGCTTTCTACCGCATTGGATGTAGACGACCTTTTGATGGAATGTACCGCTTATGCCATCCGGCTGGCAAATGAGAAATATAAGTTCGATCCACCTATGACGATCTATGAAAAGGAACGCTGGGGGAAGCTGAATACCCGCGCGGATTCCATTTATCCCTATTTCGAGGATGCTGAGTTTTACCGGACACAGCCGGTGTATCCCGGCGCGAAAGAATTCGTGAAAAAGCTTTGCCAGATGACGGAGGTCTATATCTGTACCGCAGTGCCGCCGGAGTTTATGGGAATCCGCGCCCAGCGGATTTTGGAGGAGTTCCCGGAGATCCCCAGGGATCATATCTATATGGGTTTCAAAAAAGATAAGATCCATGTGGATATCCTGTTCGATGACGCTATGCACAATATCCTCAACTCCGGCGCGAAGTATCCCATTCTGATGCGCCGTCCCTGGAATCAGGAGGCAACCGGAATGCTGGCGGTGAACAACTATGATGAGTTCTTGAAGCTGGTGGAGGTCATTGCGGAAAGCTACAGCGTGACGGCAGAAAACCGGACACCGGAGGATGCCAGCATTGTCGTATTTGTAGGCCCTTCCGGAAGCGGAAAGTCCAGGATCGCCAAACGGTTTCTAGCCAAAAACACAAACTTTGAGAAGCTGGTCAGCTATACTACCAACGACCCCACTGCCGAGGAACGGAATGATTGGTACAATTATGTGTCGCTGGATACCTTCCGCAGTATGTGCGACAGCGGTGAGCTGCTCCAGTCTACCATGTATGCCGGACATGGCTACGGCTCCCGGAAGGGAGATGTGGAGAAGATCCTGGAAAAGGGAAAGCGTGTGCTGACCACCATGGATATTTGCGGCGCGATGTCGCTCAAGACCCATTTTAAGAATGTGACCACCATTTATATCAAGCGGGATAAGAAAGCGTTGATGGGGTCGATCCTCCGAAAGAATTCCTCTATTGAGGATAAGGTCAACCGTCTGACGGCCATCGAATACGAGCAGCAGAACGCGGAGCTTTGCGATTATGTAGTGGACTTCCATTCCTACGATGACGCGGTAGAACAGATTTGCGGTATTCTCAATGTATAGTAAAAGGCACCCCTCAGGGGTGCCTTTGAGACTGTCAAAAAAGAAGGTTCGCGCCAAGGCCCCCTCTGACGAGGGGGCTGTCAGCGAAGCTGACTGGGGGAGAGATATAGATGAAAGGTTTGTATAATATAAGGAATTACAGTAAAATTAAAACATTTTCTCTCCCTCAGCCGCCTGCGGCGACAGCTCCCTCATCAGAGGGAGCCTTGAGCGCATCCATCCCAAAGGTTTTTTGACAAGCTGAAGGGCACCCCTGAGGGGTGCCTTTATTTTTGATTTTTTAATTCCAAAAGAAATTCCAAAGGGATCGCCAAATTTCCGCGGCCAATACCGATAGAAATATCCGGCTTGTTGCTTCCGTGAAAATCACTGCCGCCGCTTTCCTTTATACCGAATTCGGCGGCGAGCTGCCGTGCCAGATGGGTCTGGGCTTCGTCATAGGTGGAATACAGAGTCTCCATACCGTCCAGACCGCAGGGGACAGCCTTGCTGAGAAACTCCCGTAATGCTTCCCCGGACAGGCTCAAAAACGGGTGCGCCAGTACAGAGACTGAACTGATCTCTTTGATAAAATCGATTATTTCAAAAGCATCCGGCCGGGGAGGCGGCGTGTAAAGGCCGTTTTTGGAAGAGAGGACACTTTGAAAGCATTCCCGCATGGTGGAATAATACCCTTTCTGTACCAGTTCTGCTGCAAAGTGGGCCCGGTTGGGGATGCCGATAGTCTTTGTTTTCACAGCTTCATAGTCAATAGCATACCCGGCATTTTGTAATGTTTTTGCCAAAGCCAGGTTGCTTTCTTCTTTTCTTTGCTGATAGGCGGCAAGCAGCCCGTTGATCCGGTTATAATGCTGGGGCTTTATAAACAGACCCAGAATGTGCAGCTCCGTACCCCGATAATCGGTAGAAAACTCGATACCGGGAACTGCCCGCACATCGCTGCCTTTGGCGGCGGAGAGAAAATCCGGCAGGCCGCCAATGGTGTTGTGGTCGCACAGGGCGATGGCGCTTAATCCCTGCTGCCGGGCCAGAGCGATCAGCTCGGCAGGGGAGCAGGTGCCGTCGGAATAGTTGGAATGGATATGCAGGTCACATAGCTGCCGCATAGGATATCCTCCGTGAATGATTTGGTTATATTATACATGAAACTGCCAAAATAGCAACAGGATTTAGTTGACAAGCACGATGAAATGGAATATAATGGAAATAAGGACATATCCAAACTGACAAGAAATCTTCCCAGAAGAACGAAAATGCGAAGTTGCGGAAAAGGGGGAAATATGAATAAGAAAAAGGTTATAATTATTATATTGGTTGTGCTCCTTCTGTTGCAGCAGGGGGCACATATGGCTAAGGATAATTACCAGTTGGGCAACGATCTTTACGACGCGGCGCAACAAATGGCAAGCCAATGTTTTATGCTTACGGACAGTATAACTTTTCTGGAAGAAAGGTTTGAAAGAGGGGATACGGACGACCTTGACCATGCCAGACACGCATTCGATGAAGCTGTAGCAAGCTGTTGGTCGGGGTTTGGGTATGACGATATGCCTATACGCAATGAGGTGCGTTCTGATTATACTGGTCGAATAATGGATATATACGACCAAATCGTGAATGATACAGAAAACAAGCGATTGATAGGACTGTTTACAGAAGAGCAAAAGACCAACGAACTTGCTGTACTAAAAGCCCAATTAGAGCTTATGACCGATACCTTAACGGATTTTTGTAATCGCTATAATGAAACACCAAACTGGAAGCGGTATTTTGTTTCCTGGAAAAATCAACGGGAGCGATTGACGGAAAAACTGAGAATACCGGGATCAGATGACTCCTGATCCGCCTATCACAAAGCGCCGTTTCCAATTTGGAAACGGCGCTTTGAGACTGTCAAAAAAGGTTTACACCAAGGCCCCCTCTGACGAGGGGGCTGGGTACAGCGAAGCTGTGACTGGGGGAGAGATATAGATGAAAGGTTTGTATAATATAAGAAATTACAGTAAAATTTAAACATTTTCTCTCCCTCAGTCGACTGCGGCGACAGCTCCCTCATCAGAGGGAGCCTTGAACCCATCCATCCCAAATGTTTTGTGACAGACTGAACAGCACCGCTCTTTTAAGAAGAACGGTGCTGCTATTGTTTGCGTAAGTTTAGGAAAGGTTGCCGTAGGCATCGCAGGAAAGAACCAAGGAGCAGGTTTCTGTTTCTATTGTGATACCCAGCAGCTTGCGGTTAAATTCCGCGTTTCCGTAAGCGCTGTTGCCGGAATAGTAGGCGGAGGCACCGACATAGTGCCAACTATCAGCATAGATTTGGTAACTGTAGGATGCGTTGGTACAGGTAGCGCTTTTGCCCGAAGTGACAGAAAAGGTGCCATGTACCGTAAACTGCCACAGAGCTTCTCCGCCATTATTGCGTAGGGTATATACACCAGTGCCTTGTTTCGTATAGGTGGACGCACGGCTGTTGATAGGTTCTTCGTAGATTGTGACAGTCATATAGGTATGGTCAGAAACCTGCCGGGTATATTCTGACACAATAATCGCGCCGGAAAATGGGGTATGATCTTTGGTGCTGACGGCGTTAGCGTTTAGTCCCATGCCTAAGACAAGCACAGCTATGAGCATAAAACACAGCGGGAAGGAAAGATATTTTTTCATAAGGCTGCTCCTTTCGCCCAATAGTCATTTCGTGATTTCAATGATTTCGTAAGTATACCAACGCCCAGTCTCATGATTGTTATACACACCGATATATACAGCCAATATGGCAATAATGAGAACGATGGAGATTGCAACACCCAGCCAAAGCTTTTTGTGAAAACTCCGGCTGCTCAGCTTGCGGTGCAGCTCGTTACCGGACATAGTGGCCGTGTATTCCCTGGCATAGGCGGCAGGCTCTCCAAAGTACGCCCGAAGCTCGGCTTCTCCGGCTTCGGGATGCTCCGCAAGATATACTTCGATATCACTGTCCAGATTTTCCAAGATACTGCGCTTACAGGCGGCAGATCCTTTCAACGCGAATTTAATTTCTTTACGGTATTGCAATAGTGCGTCTTGCGTTACCATACTAGGCATCTCCTTTTTGAGCTTGGTTTGCGTAATGTCCGAATAGTACAGCGGTAATACCCTCAGTAACGGAACGGTATTCTCGCATGATTCGCTCTAAATATGTTTCTCCAGCGGGCGAGATGTGGTAGTATACCCGAATGCGCTTGCCTGCTTGTTCATCCCTGGTGGTTACAAAACCTTTATCCTGCAGCCGGTACAGAATTGTGTACAGAGATGGACCTTGAATGTCGAAATGTTCCAGACTTCGCGCCTTCAGTGCTTTGGAAAGCTCGTAGGCATACCAATCCCGTTCTTTTAGCAGAAACAAAAGGAGCATTTCAGCAGTTCCCCGTTTGAAATTCGTAGCAGTTTCGGCAATATGTTGTTCGATGTTTTTTTGCACAGCCTATCACCTTTCTGGTATGTAGCTATCAATGATATTAAAGCAAAAGAATTATTTATTGTCAATACTTATTGACAATAAATAATTCTTGACAAGACCGGAAAAATGGAATATACTGGAATTAGTCAGGAGGGGCGTTACAATCCGCTTTCTGGTGGATATTCTGTTAATTGCCGCATAACTACTTTACTTCTGTGAAAGAAAGGGTGAGTCCAATGGACAGGGAAGAAATGAGGGTATTTCCAATGGACGCTGTGTTTGGGGGCGTGCAGCCAACCTGTTGGAAATACTGATGCTGTGTGCAATACCCCCGAATGAGTTTTAGAATTTCACTAGGAGGTTATATAATGAAAAAGAGGATTCTTTCCTATATATTGGTTTCCCTTTACATAGTATCTTTGCTTTGTGTTTCTGCATCCGCTGTTGGCATGAATGCTGAAACAGGGCAGAACATTAACACTACCGACCTGAATGAACTGAGTGTTCGGTTAGCGGTAAATTCATATTTTACGCAGCGTTTGGCCTATCTGAAGGGAGAAGATAACGAGATTGCTGCTGCCAATATCCCCATGGGTAATGATGAAGCGGAGCATAAAGCCCATTTAGAAGCCAACAATATTACGATCCTTGACTCCACTGTGGTACTGGATACGATAGAATGTTGGGGCAACCGTGCGTTTGTGACTGCTACCGAAAGTGCCAGTTTCCTGATGGACCAAGAGACAATACAGGAAACAATCATTCATACAATTACCTTATATAATTTTGAGGATAACGCATTGCTACTCCAAAGCGATGCCTATTTTGAAAACACTTCGGGTTTTGCATCATGTTCCTTCATTCCGTATAATAGCGAGCCGCCTGCAGAACAGCAAGCAATTATCGGTATCCGGAGTTGCCTGGTTGATGTTGCCGCTACTCAAATCGGATATACTGCCGGCCCTGGCAGTGATACAATATACGGTCAATGGTATGGGGCAAATGGCCAACCGTGGTGTGCGATGTTTGTTTCCTGGTGCGCAGATCAAGCCAATGTTTCTACCAGCATTATTCCGTGTGCTTGGAACACAACGACATACCGCTCACATTTTTTTACGCGAAACCGCTATTATTCAAGTAGTGCTTACGGAGGAACCTACACGCCAAAAGTTGGAGATATTTTTTTCCAGGATGGCACGCCAGATCTTCCTGAACATGTAGGCATTGTTAGCGCTGTCACCAGTTATTCCATATGGGTTATTGACGGAAATTACTTGGGCGGAGTGACTAAGCGCGAGATTATGCTTTCTGACAGCTCCCTCGTTGCATTTGGCAATCCTGCGTATACATCAATCTCTCATATAGCTTCCTCTGCGTGGACAGCAGATACTCAATATCATTGGCATACTTGTACTAACTGCTGGTTAGGGCAGCTAAATAAAGGTGCACATGTGATGGTGTGGAACGATGTGCTGAAAAGAAATTGCTGTTCTGTTTGCAATTATGATGGGATTGCGCAGCCGGCCGGTATTGTGGAAACGGAGAACAGCTAGATTACCCGGTCAATATAAAGCAGAGAGGTGCTTGTGATGAAGAGAACAGCATTATTATGGATAGCCGTTATACTGATGCTAATGGGCTGTGCGGCAGGTGTACCCGATGATAGCACCCCGGCAACCAACGCGCCATCGACGGTGAGCACTACAGGCGCGGACACGGAACCGACAACGCTCCCCACAGCCGAAACACAAGCTCCTACGGAGGTTACCACAGTACCAACCGAACCGGTTGTGGATGAACCAAAGCAGGACGGTTTGCGCTTGAGCGAAGAGGAATTGGCGTACTTTGTAGAGCTGTTCGCGCCGAAAGGCCCGCCACCTGTGGAAAATTATTACAATCATGTTTTGAATCAAGAATTTGCTTCGATTCAGGATATGGATTTGTTTATATTCTTTGAAGATGGCTCCCCAGAGGATATGAAAACCGAGATTACCCAGAGTGAATGTGATTACTACAATCAGAATAGAGTCAATTCCAATTTGAATCCACATGTAATTAAAAGGCTGTCCTATGCTTATATTACGGATGTGTTTCAGCGGTATCTCGGCGTGACTATACCGGAGATGAATATGAGCACGCTGGTATATAATTCCTCCACCGGCTTCTATTACCGTGGGTCTACCGGTACATACAAGCATCATGCTCCCCAATTTACGGATGGCTACTACGATGAAGAAACCGGATTGCTTTCCCTGTACTACAAAGGCGGCGTCCCAGAGAAAGACCGGATCGTAACGCTGCGATATAAGCCGGAAGCGGAGGTTACCAAATTCCAGATTGTTTCCTGTCTGCCTGAGGACGGTATTATCCCATAAACTGCTTGAGGGCAAGCGGTATTTTGTTTCCTGGAAAAATGAACGGGAGCGATTGACGGAAAAACTGAGAATACCGGGATCAGATGACTCCTGGTCCGCCTATCACAAAGCGCCGTTTCCGACTTGGAAACGGCGCTTTTGCTGTGGTATCATTTCATATCAGCAGCAGCTTGCTGGGCAGGGATACAGGCTTTGTAGCGTTCCAGATAGCGTTGAAATCCGGCAACACCTGCCGCGTCCGGCTGGACACAGGTACTGTTGGCGTTGTAAAAGACCTTGTTTGACAGGTACGCCTCCAGGGTTTCTGCTTCTTCCTTCCGGTACATGTATGCTGCCAGAAGCGCCATACCCCAGGGGCCGCCCTCTCCGGCGGTTTCCATGGTGGTGATGGGTACATTCAGCGCGTCCGCCAGGATCTGCTGGCCCACGCCGGGGGTTTTGAAGAAGCCACCGTGGCCCAAAAGCCGGTCAGATTCCACATGTTCCTCTCTAGCCAGCATATCCATGCCGATCTTCAAGGTGGCGATGGCACCGTAAAGCTGGGAGCGCATCAGGTTGGCAATGGTCAGCTTGCTGTCAGGCAGGCGTACCAGCATGGGCCTTCCGGTTTCCGTCCCTGTCAGCGGCTCGCCCGCAAAGTAGTTAAATGCGGTGATGCCGGAGCAGTCTGCTTCGCCATCCAAAGCTTTGCGGTACATGGTGGGATACAGCTCGTTTTTATTTACGGGCCAGCCCATAGCCGCGGCAGCGTCGGCGATCAGATTGATCCAGGCATCAATCTCGGAGGTGCAGGTGTTGGTATGGGCCATGGCGACTGTCTTGCCGGAGGGGGTAGCTACCACATCGATCTCCGGGTAGTAACCCCTCAAGGGCCGCTCCAGCACCTGCAGGGAGAACGCGGAAGTGCCTGCGGAGATGCTGCCGGTTCTGGGCAGTACCGCGCCGGTAGCTACCATGCCTGTTCCCGCGTCACCTTCCGGGGGACACAGGGGAATGCCTGCTTCCAAAGTACCGCTTTCGTCCAAAAGGGATGCACCCTCCAGGGTCAGTGTGCCAGCGCATACGCCTGCGGGCAGCACCTCGGGTAGGATATTTCTCAGTTTCCAGGGGAAGCCATAGGGCTTTACCAACGCATCAAACTGGGACATCCGGGCCGCATCAAAATCCTTCGTATCATCGTCATAGGGAAACATACCGGAGGCTTCGTCGATGCCCATGACCCGTTTTCCAGTCAGCAGATAATGGATATAGCCGCTGAGGGTGGTCATAAAAGCGATCTGCGGTACATGGGGTTCTCCGTTGAGGATAGCCTGGTACAGGTGGGCAATGCTCCAACGCTGGGGAATGTTAAACCGGAACAGCTCCATCAGCTCTTTGGAAGCAGGGGCGGTGATGGTGTTGCGCCAGGTACGGAAAGGCGCAAGCTGCTTGCCCGCTTTGTCAAAAACCAGGTAACCGTGCATCATGCCGGAAATGCCAATAGCGGTCACCCGGCGCAGGGGTTGACCGTATTTTCTCAGTACATCCGTACGCAATTCGCTGTAGCAAGAACGGACACCTGCCAGAGCATCCTCCAGCCGGTAAGTCCAGACTCCATCCTCCAGACGGTTTTCCCATCCGTGAGAACCGGAAGCGATGACCTGGTGATTTTCGTCGATCAGAACGGCTTTGATCCGGGTAGAACCCAGCTCGATGCCCAAAACCGCATTCTGCAGATCCATAAATACGACTCCTTTTGAAAAAAGCCTCCCGCTTGCGGGAGGCTTTTTGGTTAGATTAGATAGCCTTGGCGTTAGCCAGCAGGTACTTCTCGGCTGCGGGGTTCCACAGGCCGTTGTTTTCCTTGCACAGACGGTCCAGCTCGGCGAACATAGGATCGGTCTTGCCCTTCTCCTCAAACTCGTCGATCGCGGTCAGAGGCAGATCAATCTGTGTGTAGATCAGCTTCTTGCCGCCGGGGATCTTGGGCAGATTCAAAGTGGTGTCAATAGCAGCATTCAGACCGCCGATATGAGTGACCAGACCGGAGGGATTCAGTTTGCCGGCGTTCATCATGGCAATGGCTTCCTGCATGTCGTTAGTGTTACCACCGGATGTGCCGACCACATGGGTGTACAGGTAGTGGACATTGTACCAGTTGAAGGGAGCCTTGAACTTGGAATCGGTAGGACCTGCGAAGAAGTTCAGGCAGCCGTCGAAGCCCAGAATATCGTCAGCCTGCTCGATCAGAGGCTTAACGGGAGCGAAGCAGACAACATCGTCATAGCCGGTGCCGCCGGTCAGCTCACGCAGGTACTGGGTAGCGTTCTCCATGCGGGTGTTGACATAGTGCAGCTCGATACCGTTGGCCTTAGCGTCCTCTATGGTGTAGATGGAAGCAGCCCTTGCCAGACGGGCCTCGTCAATATCGGTAACCACCAACAGGCTGGGCTTACGGTCGCAGTGGATGGCGTAGTCGATAGCGGCCAGACCCATGGGTCCGACGGATGCCAACAGTGCCATCTTGCCGCCTTCCTTGATGCCCATCTCATGAACATAGGAACCAGCCTTGGTGTGGTACATGGCGTGGAAAGTACCGATAACGCAGCTCAGAGGTTCTGCCAGAGAGCCGTAGTAGTAAGTATCGGAGTCATAGGGCAGCAGGCAGTTTTCAAGCAATGTCTCGATGGGAACATTACCGTACTGTGCGTTACCACCGCAGTAGTTGTAGGAGTAGCCAGGGGCCATCTGGCTGCCCTTGTGGTAGTGAGCGGGCTGGATAACGAACTTGTCACCAACCTTGTACTTATGCTTCCAGTTTTCGCCGACTTCTACGATGTCGCCGCAGAACTCGTGGCCCAGAACAGTGGGATTTTCGTGACAGTTGTCGGGAACACGCTTGTGGTCGCCACCTTCCAGGGCGGCCTTATAAGAAGACATGCACAGGCTGTCGGAGACAACACGGATACGGACACCGTCGGGGCCGATATCAGGCAACTGGACATCGTCCAGGCGCAGGTCATTCTTACCGTAGATTCTAACTGCTTTGGTATTCATTATGTGATCCTCCTAATTAGGTGTTTTTTCATGTTCGATGAGCTTCCAGGTGGCGTCAATGAGATTCTGGAACATGGGGTTTTCCATGGCCCGGATGATGAAGCTCTGGCGGGGAGAGTTGATGTCCTCGCCGGAGATCTGGAACATGCCGTACTGGTCGCAAAGACCTCTCAGACGCTCCAACTGCGCGGGAGTGTTGCGGGTGGGCATATAGGTGACTGCTTTGACACCCTCTTCTTTTAGACACTCGAACACATCATCCAGGTAGTCGTCCTCAAACTTCTGAGCCTTCTTGTCGCCGGTGACGCTGTCGCCAACATCACCCAGATAGGCGTAGCACAGGTAAGCATCGATTTCCTTGCACAGCTTAACCATATCGGGCAGCTTGGGGCATTCGTCGGCAGCATCAATGAAGATCTTGGGAACAAAGGTGCCTTTCAGCATACCCAGAACATCGTACTCATAGAAGGGGTATTCGGTGTCCAAAAGCATGGCTTTCTGCTTTTCGGACAGGGTCATACCCACAGAGGTAAGCTTGTCGATCATACCCTGGCCCTTGCCAACCTGCTTGACCAGCGCAATGGCCAGCGCGTACATCAGATGCCGCTCGGTGACACCGCCATTATCGGCAGCTTCAGACAGGGGCAGTACATCCTTGTCGTAATCCAGTTCCACGCCAACCAGCTCGTTGATTTTAGCAATCATCTTGCGGTTACGCTCATGACGGGCGGCCTGATAGGGCTTAAAGAACTCGGTCAGCACATCGATCTTGTCGTGGGGGACAGACTGGATCGTCATGTAGCTGACGCCCACCTGGTCGGGATTGTTGGTGCGGCGGCCTTCCAGACGGGTGCCGTCCATGGAAATACGGGCTTCCATACCGATGGTTACGGGGATATCCACGATTTCGGCAGCCTCCAAAAACTCTTTGGCACCGGAAATGGAATCATGGTCGATGATGCCGGCGGTGCAAAGTCCTTCCATCCGGGCTGCATAGACAGCCGCGGTGGGAGAGTAAGGGGAGAAGGAATAAGTAGTATGGATGTGGTTGTTGATATACTGAGGCACCATAGGCGGGAAAACGGTGTCCTTCAGAACCTCTTTCAGGTTGGCCAGACGCGCTTCCTTGGTGGGTGCGTTCAGCTTGTTCAGTACAGTAATATCGATCATGGCGCCACCCTTAGTTCAGCATGACCTGGCCGCCGGTTACAGGGATGGCCTGGCCGGTTTCGTACTTCTGCTCCACGCAGTACATAACGGCGCGGGCAACATCGATGGGCAGGCAGCCGCGGTTCATGGGAACCTTGGACTCATAGAAACGGCGCACATCCTCAACGGTCTTGGCACCGGGAACCTTACCGGCCTGCAGGTACTGTACGAACAGACCGCGGACAGGATCGCTCCACAGAGGGCCGTCCAGGTAGTTGCCGGGGCAGATGGCGTTGACTTTGATATTGTAAGCGGTCAGCTCCAGGGCGAAGCTCTGGACAAGACCGATGGCACCAAACTTGGAGCCGGCGTATGCAAAGTTCTTGTTGGAGCCTTCCAGACCGGACTTGGAGGACATGGCGATGATGTCAAACATAGCATCGGGGTCAGCCTCGTGCTGGGCCTGCATGATGATGGCAGCGTACTTGGCGCACAGGAACAAACCGGTGTAGTTGATGGCGGTGACGAACTCGAAGTCCTTCTTCTCAAAGGTGGAAACAGGGCCGGAACGGACCACGCCCGCATTGGCTACCATAATATCCAGGCCGCCAAACTTTTCGACAGTCTGGGAAACCAGATTGGCCACGCTCTCTTCATCGGAAACATTGACAGCAATGGCGCAGGCCCGGTCGCCCATTTCAGCGGCAACCTGCTCAGCCAGAGCCTGGTTCATATCGGCAATGATGATGGTAGCGCCCTCAGCGTACAGCTCTTCGGCAATGCCCTTGCCGAAGCCCTGGGCAGCGCCGGTAACGATGGTGATTTTGCCGGCAAGGCGGCCTGCACCGGCAGGTCTTTCATGGATCTGTTCCTTGGCAAGCTCTTGCCATTTGGTCATATCTACGCTCATTGTATTTTCTCCTTTGTTACAAAAGTTTCAAAAGCTTCTGATATGCTTCTTCCCAGGCCTGCGTGTGGTGCGGTTCCCAGGTATTTACGGTTTCAGAATTGCGGACCACCTGGCGAAGCTGGTCAAGATCCGCAATGTCACCCAGAGCCATAGCCTGGGTCAGAAGGTTGCCCATGGCAGCGCCTTCAATAGGACCGGTCACAACGCTGCGGTCCAGGGAATCGGCAATGAGCTGGTCCAGGAACCGGTTGTTAATGGGGCCGCCGACAATGTTCAGCGAATCAATGCGCTGGCCTTTCATAGCTTCCAGTCCCTCCAGGGCATGCCGGTATTTCAGCGCCAGGGATTCGTATACGCACCGGGCTACCTGGCCGATGGTTTCGGGAACAGGCTGACCGGTTCTGCGGCAAAAGTCCTGGATCTTCTTTTCCATATTGCCGCCGGCATAGAATTCGGGCGCGTCGGGGTTGATGATGGAACGCAGAGGCTCTGCCTTCTGGGCTTCTATCACCACACCGTCCCAGGAAATACTGATTCCGTTCTTAATCCAGTCACGGCGGCATTCCTGAATGATCCACATACCGATGATGGTACGCAGGGGACGGAAAGTGCCTTGAATGGTGCCTTCATTGGAGAAGCCGGCGGCTGCCGCATCGGCAGACAGGTCGGGCTTGTCCATCTCGGCACCAAACAAAGACCAGGTGCCGGAAGAGCAGAAGGCGAAGCTGCCGGTACCGGGGATGGCGGCCACTGCGGAAGCAGTGTCGTGGCTGCCAACGGCGACAAAAGCGGCAGGGTTGAGGCCGATCTCTTCACACAGTTCCTTCCGCAGGTGGCCGCGGATGGTGCCTGTTTTGTCGATCTTGGTAAAGATCCTCCGGGGGATCTCCAGGGTGTCAATGGTTTCCCAGTCCCAATCCTTGGTTGTGGGGTTATAAAGCTGGGTGGTGGTGGCGATGGTATATTCTGTACCCTTCTGGCCGGTGAGGAAGTAACCCAGCAGGTCGGGAGTCAGCAGCATGGTATCCGCAACCTCCAATGCCACATCGCCTTCCCGCTTTCTGCGGTAGAGCTGGTAAAGGGTATTGAAGGTCAGGCTGGTATCGATACCGGTACGGGAATAGAGGACATCCGCGGGGATCTTCTCTTTGACTGCGTCGATATCCTCCTGGGTGCCAAGACGGTAGGAGCGGGGGACACCCGCCAGGTGACCGTTCTTATCCAGTAGGCCGTAATCTACGCCCCAGGTATCGATGCCGAAGGCATCCAGGTCGCCGTAGCCGCCCTGGCGGAAAGCCAGCAGACCCTGCTTTAACTGACTGTAGAGGTAAGGGGTATCCCAGTAGAACACACCGTTCATTTCGATGTAGTTGTTCTCGAAACGGTGCAGCTCTTTCATGGTGATCTTCTCACCGTCGAACTGGCCGAGAATGGCACGGCCATTGCTGGCACCCAGATCGAAGGCCAATAGATTCCTCACTTTTTTCATTATACATCCTCCTGACTCAAAGTTCAAGAATGTAGACAAAAATTTCCATCTATATTATTCAGCTTTGAGAGCATTTTTAAGGAAAACCGGCACCACCGAAGTGGTGCCGGTCGGTTTCAGCCGTTAGCTATTTACTTACTATGTAAGAATTAGCCCATGTAGAAGATGTTCTTGTCCTTCTGCTCGTCGATGTTCTCGGCGTTGTACCAGACACCGGCGATACCGACATCGGTAACTTCCTTGCCTTCCAGCTTAGCAATGGCCATCTCAACAGCCTTGTAGCCGATGTTGTAGGAGTCCTGAGCGACGGAGCCAACCAGCAGAGCGTAGGTCTTGCCGGCATCCTTCATCCAGTTGTACTGGTTGGTCCCTGCGTCGAAGCCGCAGAACAGGATGTCCTTGTAGGTAGCAGCGTTGTCAGAGATCTCGGGGAACACTTCATTGACGACACCTTCATTGGTCATGAAGATAGCCTGTGCGCCGTCGTCCTTCAGAGCGGTCAGACCCAGCTTGTATTCGCCGGGGTTGTTAGCCTTAACCTGGCGGTTGATGGACAGAGTGATGCCATCGGCCTTTGCCAGTTCTTCGATCTTCTCGATGAAGCCCTCAGCGCGGTCAATACCGGTGGAGGTGGAGTCGTGCTGAATAACGCCGATCTTGTAGCCGTTGACCAGAACATTCTGTGCCTTCAGGTAAGCATAGAAGTTTTCAGCAACAACAGCGGCAGCAGCCTTGTTGTCGGAAGCGACGGAGCCGATAACGGGGTCCTTGCCTTCGGTAACATCGGCATTGTTGGAGTACAGACCGGAGTCGAACTCAACAACGGGCAGCTTCTTGTTGTATGCAGAGACCAGCTCGTCAGAGAAGCCCAGACCGATGGTGGCCAGAACGATTGCCTTGACATTCTTGTTGTTCAGAGCAGCCTGAACCATTTCGCGCTGGGAACCAACATACTCTTCGCTTTCAGCGGTGGGGCCGCGGAAGGTGACTTCGTAGCCAGCAGCCTTACCGGCATCGACGGCACCGGCCTTAACAGCCTGCCAGAAAGCGTGGGTCTCGCCCTTAGCGATGACAGCGATGGTCTTGGTGCCGGACTGGTTGCAGGCAACCAGGGAAGCGCACATGACCAGGGCCAGAACCAGGGCAAGGATCTTAGCGAATTTCTTCATTTTAGTTTCCTCCTAAAATTTTTATATAAAACCTTTCGGTTTTAATACGAAATAAGTGCGAATAGGGAAATTACTTCTTTCCTGCTTTTGCTTTGTCGATGGTATCGATCTTGACCTTTGCGGCGTTCTTCTTCTTCAGAACATCCAGCATAACAGCACCCACAACGATTACACCGGTGACAGCATAGGTAATGTTGGTAGCGGAGACCGCGCTGCCGCCGGACATAGCCAGGTTCAGGCCCTGGCGAATAATAACCAGGATCAAAGAACCAAGAATGGTGCCGATGACGGAGGCAGAGCCGCCGGTGGTGGAAGTACCGCCGATGTAGACACCAGCAATGGCATCCAGCTCCATGCCGTTGCCGCTGGCGATGTTCAAAGAGGGGTTGGCAGCCACATAGAACAGGGCGGCCAGTGCAGCAAAGAAACTGCCGATGACATAAGCAATGATCTTATACTTGTCAGTATTGATACCGGACAGACGGGCGGCTTCCTCGTTGGAACCGATTGCCAGGATATAACGGCCAATCTTGGTCTTGTACATGACGATCATGCAGATGATGGTCAGAACCAGTACCCAAACCAGACCGATGGGGAAACCGTTCAGGTTGGTGAAGATCTTCTGGAACCAACCGGTGGAAGGATACTTAACAGCGGAGGACATGCCGCGGCTTGCTTCGGAAATAACGGCAGTCAGACCACGGGAAACAAGCATAGTGCCAAGGGTAGCGATGAAGGGAGCAATCTTGCATTTAGCAACCAGCAGGCCGTTGATCAGGCCGAAGATAACACCGGTGACCAGAATGATAGGGATGGTCAGCCACAGGATACCCTCATCGGCAGTGACACCGGTCTTGCAGATAGAACCGGCCAGAACGGCAGAACCGATACATACAGTACCGATGGACAGGTCGATACCGCCGGTGGCGATAACGAAGGTGACACCCAGAGCCATGATAGCATAGGGGACAAGGGATTTGGTAATCGTCAGCAGATTGCCGCTGCTGGCAAAACCGGGGTTAATCAATGTGAAAATCAGAAACAGTGCGATGGCAGCCAGAATGATCACAAAGTTCTGCTTGCCGCCGGCCAGCAGACTCTTTACCTTGGTCAGGGGACTTTTGTTGTTGCTCATATCAATTCTCCTCTCGCATAGTGGCAAGTTGCATAATATTTTCCTGAGTTGCTTCGGAAATGTCCATTTCGCCGGTCTTGCGGCCTTCGCACATGACCAGGATCCGGTCACTCATACGCAGGACTTCCGGAAGCTCAGAAGAGATCATGATGATGGACTTACCCTGTTTGACAAGCTCATCCATCAGTGTGTAGATCTCACTCTTGGCGCCGACATCGATACCGCGGGTGGGCTCATCAAAGATAAAGATGTCGGAGTTCTTCATCAGCCAGCGGGCAATGATGACCTTCTGCTGGTTGCCGCCGGAGAGGTTCTTTAGCAGCTGCTCCATGGAGGGGGTCTTGGTGCGCAGCTTCGCGTTAAATTCGGAAGAGGACTCACGCATCTCGTTGTCGCTGATCAAGCCAGCGTGGATGAAGCTGTCAACGGAAGCGATGGTAGTGTTCTCGGTAACAGACTTATCCAGCATCAGACCGAAGCGCTTCCGGTCCTCGCTGAGATAGCAAATGCCATGCTTGACAGCCTGTTCGGGGGTCTTGATCTTGACCTTCTTGCCGTTTAAGTAAATTTCACCGGTCTGCTTGGGGTCAGCGCCGTAGAGGGCGCGGGCGACCTCGGTACGGCCGGCACCCATCAGACCAGCAAAGCCCAGGATCTCGCCCTTGCGAAGGGTAAAGCTGACATCCTTAACTTCCTTGCCGGCATTCAGGTGTTTGACCTCCAGAATCACAGGGGCGTCGCCGGCAACACAGCTGCAGGCTTTCTGCTCACCCATGATTACACGGCCGACCATCATCTTCACGATATCATCGCGGGTTACATCGGCAGTGTTGACAGTGCCAACATATTCGCCGTCACGCATGACCGTGACGCGGTCGGAGATGCGGGTGATTTCATCCATACGGTGGGATATGTAGATCATGCCGATGCCCTTTTCTTTCAGCTCGCCCATGATCTTGAACAGCTCCTCAACCTCGGGGAGGGTAAGGGCTGCGGTAGGCTCGTCCAGAACCAGCAGCTTGCACTCACGGGAGATAGCCTTGGCAATCTCGACCATCTGCTGCTTGCCGACGGTCAGTGTGCCCAGCTTGACAGAGGGATCGATCTTAACGCCCATCTTGTCAAACAGACGCTGCGCTTCTTCTTCCATTGCCTTATCGTCAATGAAAGCACCCTTCTTGAACTCGCGGCCGATGAACATGTTCTGTGCCACGGTCAGATGGTTCATCATGTTCAGCTCCTGGTGGATGACACTGATACCTGCGGCCTGGGATTCCGCTATGTTATGGAAATTGACCTCTTCGCCAAGGTATTCAACCGTACCGCCGTCGCGGGCATGGATACCGCAGAGGACTTTGATCAATGTGGACTTGCCGGCACCATTTTCGCCCATCAGTGCGTGGACCTCGCCGGCCTTCAGATCGAAATTAACGCCGCTCAAAGCATGAACACCTGCGAAATATTTATGGATGCCTTGCATTCTTAGAATCGTTTCGCCCATTCAACATCACCTTTCTCATTCACTGCTTTCGTGCTGCGGTTTAAGAAATGGGTACCAGTATTTTCCACTTCTTGCATGGCTCTGCGCTCTTTACACAAACGCGAATCGTTTCACCTGTGTTTTTTGCACAAAGAGCAGGCACGGAAGGACAGATTTTTCCTGTCTCTGGCTATACTATAATAAACTTCACTAAAAAAATCAAGCTATTTTTTAAAAAATTGTATTGACAGCACAAAAATGTTTTTATATTATAGGTATTACAAGGGTGTCCGTAACAGCAGGATATTTGTATTTTGAAGGCGAAACGATTCACTTTTTGGAAGATGCGGAAAGGGGTGCGCCATGGCAACCATTAAGGATGTGGCCCGCTTGGCCGGTGTGTCCATCGCAACCGTTTCCAAGTTTATCAACGGCGGAAATGTCCGTTCTGAGAATGTGGATGCGATCAGCAATGCTATAGAGGTGCTGGACTACCGGGTCAACCCCTTTGCCAGGAGTTTGAAAACCCAGCGCAGCCGCTCTATCGGTATTCTGATCCCAGATATCGCCACTCCCTATTTCGGCAGTGTGCTGACCTCTCTTGACAAGACCCTCAGGGAACATGGCTACCACAGTTTGATCTCCTGTTACGGAGCGAACCATGGCCTGGAGCGGGACAACCTGCATTTTTTGATTTCCAATGGAATCGATGGCCTGATCTACGCACCGGAGGATCTGACGGCGGATGAGTTTTATGAGCTGACTGCCAACTGCAACATCCCGGTGGTGCAGATTGACCGCATGATTCAGGGCGTTGTGAGTGATGCGGTGCTGGTCAATAATACTGACGCTGCGCATCAGGCTGTATCCTGCCTGATAAGGAAAGGTCATAGCCGGGTGGCTATGATCACAGGCCCCAAATCTGTACTTACCGCGAAGGAACGCCAGATCGGATACTTAAAAGCAATTTCTGATCATGGACTGATCTATGATGACGCACTGTTCATCAGTGACCAAAACGATTTTGCTACCGGTTACCGCGGCTGTGAACGGCTGATGGCCCAGGAGCATCCGCCTACGGCCATCTTTACGACCAACTATAACATAACAATGGGTTGTATCACATCAGCCAGAGAGCAGGGGCTTCGGATACCGGAGGATGTGGATGTGTTCGGTTTCGACTGTGTAGATATCTGTACCATGCTGAAACCGCCGCTGCCCGTAGTACAGCAGCCGGAGGAAGAGATCGGCCGAATGGCCGCTGCCCATTTAATAGAAAGGCTCAATGGACTTTCAGACGATCCCCGGATCGTACGGCTGCCCTGCAGACTGGTGCAGAGATAAATTCGTATAAAGGCGCGCTTGTGCTTTTATATATAGTGTAAAAATGTCCGTGAATCTTTACGGCGAGAATTAGGAGGAAAAATTATGGCAAAAAACAGATATGTTGGCGACTACCCCGTAATCGGTATTCGTCCCATCGTCGACGGCCGCCGTGGTCCTATGATGCTCCGTGAATCTCTGGAGCCTCTGGTATGGGCAATGGCAGAGTCCGCAAAGAAGCTGTTTGAGGAGAACCTGTTCTACTCAAACGGTGAGCCTGTGAAGGTCGTTATGGCTGATACCTGCATCGGCCGCGTTCCCGAGGCTGCCGCCTGCGCGAACAAGTTTAAGAAGGAAGGCGTATCTATTACCCTGTCTGTTACACCCTGCTGGTGCTATGGCTCCGAGACTATGGACATGGATCCCCACACCATCAAGGGTGTATGGGGCTTCAACGGCACCGAGCGTCCCGGTGCTGTCTACCTGGCTGCCGTTCTGGCCGGTCATGCCCAGAAGGGTCTGCCCGCGTTCGGTATCTACGGCCATGAGGTTCAGGACCGCGACCAGGTTACCCAGATCCCCGAGGATGTAAAGGAAAAGCTGCTGCGCTTTGGCCGTGCCGCTGTTGCTGTTGCGACTATGCGCGGCAAGTCTTACCTGCAGATCGGCTCCCAGTGCATGGGTATCGCCGGTTCTATTATGGACCAGGATATGATGGAAACATACTTCGGTATGCGTGTTGAGTCCGTCGACGAGGTCGAGATCCTGCGCCGTATGGAAGAAGGCATCTACAACGAGGAAGAGTTCCAGAAGGCTCTGGCATGGACTAAGGAGCACTGCAAGGAAGGCCGCGACGATAACCCCGAGTCTGTCAATTTCCTGGGCGAAGAGCGCCGTATTAAGTTCACCCCCGAGGAAAAGGAAAAGCAGTGGGAGTTCACCGTTAAGATGTACTGCATCATTAAGGATCTGATGGCTGGCAACAAAAACCTGCCCGACCAGTTCGAGGAAGAAAAGGTTGGCCACAATGCCATCGCCGGTGGCTTCCAGGGTCAGCGTCAGTGGACCGATCATTGGCCCAACTGTGATTACCCCGAGGCACTGCTGTCCTCCACCTTCGACTACGAAGGCGCCCGTGAGCCCTTCACCCTGGCTACCGAGAACGATATTCTCAACGGCATGGGCATGCTGATGATGCGTCTGCTGACCCATCGCGCCCAGATCTTCGCGGATGTCCGTACTTACTGGTCCGGTGAGGCTACCGAGCGTGTGACCGGCTACAAGCTGGAGGGCAAGGCTGCTGAGAGCAACGGTATCATCCACCTGCTGAACTCCGGCGCTGCCTGCCTGGATGCCTGCGGTGAGTGCACCGATGAGAACGGTAATGCCATCATGAAGAAGTGGTGGGAAGTCACCGAGGAAGATATCAAGAAGATGACCGACGCTACCGTATGGTGCGAGGCCGGCTTCGATAACTTCCGTGGCGGCGGATTCTCCAGCCACTACACCACCAAGGCTGAAATGCCCTGCACCATGATCCGTCTGAACCTGGTCAAGGGTCTGGGCCCCGTGCTGCAGATCGCCGAGGGCTGGACCGTCAACCTGCCCGATGAGGTTTCCGACACTCTGATGGAGCGTACCAACCCCACCTGGCCCTGCACCTGGTTCGCACCCCGCTGCGACGGCAAGGAGGGTTCTCCCTTCAAGACCGCTTACGAGGTTATGATGAACTGGGGCGCCAACCACGGTGCGATCTCCTACGGTCACATCGGTGCTGACCTGATCACCATGTGCTCCATGCTGCGCATCCCCGTGTGCATGCACAACGTTCCCGAGGATGAGATCTACCGTCCTGCCTGCTGGAACGCATTCGGCATGGACAAGGAAGGCCAGGACTACCGCGCCTGCGCCACCTACGGCCCCTTGTACAAGTAATTCCCAATCATATAAAGTGGCGGTCAGGTGACCGCCACTTTTTGAAATCACTATTTCGGAGGTAATTCTATGCTGAAAAACATTCCTTCCATTTTGTCTCCCGAGCTGCTGAAGGTTCTGAGTGAGATGGGTCACAGTGACCGCATCTGCATCGGTGACGGCAATTTCCCCGGTGCTGCCATGGCAAAGGCCAAGGGCGCTATTTTTCTCCGGGCTGACGGCCACGGTGTTCCCGAACTGCTGGATGCCATTTTGCAGGTGATTCCTGCCGATACCTATGTGGAAAAGCCCATCATTCTGATGGAGAAGATGGAATGCGACAAGGAACTGGAGATCCCTGTTTGGGAAACCTACAAGCAGATCGTTGCCAAGTATGATGACCGCGGCGCGGATGCTGTTGGCAACATTGACCGCTTTGACTTCTACGATGAGGCAAAGGACTGTTACTGTATCCTGCAGACCGGCGAGTCCGCTATCTATGCCAATGTGATCGTCCAAAAGGGCGTTATCAAGTAAGGCATGGAGAAAGCGATTGCTGTGATCGAAACCGCACTGCCGGTATTTCTGGCTCTGGGATTGGGGATGCTCTGCCGTAGCAAGGGCTTTTTGAGTCGTGAGGGCGTAGATGCGCTGAAAAAGGTCGTGCTGAATCTGACGCTGCCGTTTGTCCTTTTGGAGGCCTTTGCCACCGCGGAATATACCGCCGCGGCGCTGTTGCTGCCGCTTTTGATGTTTGGCATCTGCTGCCTGGCATTGGGTTTAGGATTTGCGGTGTCGAAGGTATTTCGGCTCAAGGGCAGGCTCGTACCGTTTCTGTTTTCGGGCTTTGAGGCTGGTATGCTGGGGTATGCCTTATTTGTTCTTTTGTTCCCCGGACGCAGTGTGTCGGATTTTGCCCTGCCGGATATCGGCCAGACGCTGTTTGTGTTTACCCTGTACAAGACCCTGCTCTCCGGTAAGCGGGATATCAAGGCCATTGGCCGGGATATGGCATCCACGCCCATTCTCTGGGCAGTGGCAGCCGGTGTGCTGATCGGCGCCACCGGCCTGTATGGAAAAATGCAGCAATGGGGAGTGGCAAATGTGCTGACTGCTTCTACCGGTTTCCTGTCCGCACCCACCGGCATGATCATCCTGCTGACAGTAGGCTACGATCTGGTCATCCGGGAGATCCCCTGGAAAAAGACCGCCGGCTTGATCGCTGTGCGGTTGGGCATCATGGCTGTATGCTATGGCGTTGCGGTGCTGCTGAACCAGACGGTGCTGGATGGGGTGCTCTTTGAGGGCGCGATGCTTCTGATGCTGATCCTGCCGCCGCCGTATGTGATCCCGGTGTTCGCAGATGAGCCTGCGGAGCGGGTGCAGATCTCATCGGCCCTGTCGGCAATGACATTGGTGACGATGCTGCTGTTTGCGGTTTGCTCCGTCGTTATTCATGTTTGATCATAATAAAAGGGTGCGTTGCATTTGCAGCGCACCCTTGCTGTTTAGTCATGCCGCTGGTCAAAGTTACTGTACATTTCGCAGAACCGGGCTGCGAAGGCCGGTTCTTGACCGTGGGCGTAAAGATGGGAAATGTCCCCAAAGGAATTCATTCGAAAATAGGCGATCCCTTCCCGGCGTTCTTCGGTGGTAAGGGTGGTGACAGCGGTGGGAGCGGCGCAGGTGCCATGCCAAAGCACCATGGGCGAGATTCCCAGAAGATGGCTCAGCAGCACACATTCGACACCGAAGTGGCAGAAAAGAACAACGGTGTCCTCGTTGGCATGGCGGACTTCGTACAGCCCATCACGGCGCACATAGCCGTGATGTGCCAGAAGCGAATCCAGACCGTTACAGACATTGCGGTAGATCTCCGGCACATCGGCATTCCGAAACACAGGAACCTCCAGCCAGCGCTCCCGGTCATAGAACCGGGGTTCTGCTGTCCAATCCTGGGGCAGCCAGTCCCAGCATATGGACGGCGCTTCCTTGTTTGGTTTTTTGATGGTTGGAGGGAATTCCCGCAGCCAGGGCACCGTTTCAGCAGTGCGGCCCATACGCTGTAAGGTTACAGAGGCGGTGTCCTTAGCCCGGCCCAGGGGGGAACTATAGAATGTCTTTACATCCAGCTTACTGATGCGGTCCGCAAGCAGCTCTGCTTCCCTCCAACCTGTGGGGGTCAGAGAATCAATGGAATAGTCCGGGTCGCCGTGGCGTATGATTATGAGCTTCATATAACTGTCCCTTTCGCTTTCCTTCGTAACCGGATTGTAGCATACAAAGACTGAAAAAGCAAGAATACGCGGTACGCAGAACGGTTGCATTATGGACGGCCAGCTGATATAATCCAGAAAAACAATTAGGAGAATGGCTATGAAAATCAGAAAAGCATTGCCGGAAGATCTGAATGAGATCCTGGAAATCTACGCCGAAGCAAGAGGGTTTATGGTGCAGACAGGAAATCCCAACCAATGGGCAGCAAGGACCTGGCCGCCAATGTGGTTGATCCAACAGGATATTGCAGAAGGAAAATGCTATGTATGCCAGGATGAAGGATCACTGGCTGCTGTGTTTTTCTATGACTTCGGTGAGAATGTTGAGCCTACTTATGAGGTTATTGAAGGACGGTGGCATAAGAATGGCGCATATGGAGTGGTCCACCGGATCGCAGCCCGTAGGGGCAAGGGGGCGGGGAGGCTGTGTATCCGCTGGGCCTATGAGCAGTGCGGCCATTTACGGATCGATACCCATGAAGATAACCGGGTGATGCAGAATGTGTTAAAGGGTTTGGGGTTTGTGTACTGTGGCGTGATCCATATCGAATATAACAACGAACCCAGATTAGCATATGAAAAGTTTTAAGAAGCTATTGCATTTCCGGAACTGTTATGGTATATTGGCAGTATACAATTAAACAATTACTTAATCGTAAAATTGTAAAGGAGGATATAAACTGTGAAGAAAACATATCAAATCGAAGTAGACTGCGCCCACTGCGCTGCCAAGATGGAGGATGCGGCAAAAAAGACCCATGGCGTAGAGGAAGCGGTAGTGAATTTTATGACCCAGAAAATGACCGTTATATTCCAGGAAGGTGCGGATGTAAAAGCCACTATGGAGGCCGTTTATCAAAACTGCAAGGTGATCGAGGACGATTGCGTCATTTATCTGTAACGAAAAGGGAAGGGCTGCAACCCTGCTTTTTGTAAGGAGGGCATTATATGACAAAAAAGCAACGCAAAATGCTCACACGCATTTTACTGGCAGCGGCAATGATGATCGGGCTGCGTTTTTTGCCAGTTAAGGGATTCATCCGGTTTGGTTTGTATTTGATCCCGTATCTGGTGGTTGGGTATGATATTCTAAGGAAAGCATGGAAGGGAATCCTGCGCAGGCAGGTGTTTGATGAAAACTTCCTGATGGCGGTTGCCACCATCGGCGCTATAGTGATTGGACTGACCCAGAACGGGGACTATGTAGAGGCTGTTGCGGTGATGCTTTTTTATCAGACCGGTGAGCTGTTCCAAAGTTACGCCGTGGGCAAGAGCCGGAAAAACATCAGCCAGCTTATGGACATCCGCCCGGACTATGCCAATATGGAAACAAATGGGGTGTTGGAGCAGGTAGACCCGGACACGGTGGAGCCGGGCAGCATCATAGTAGTACAGCCCGGGGAAAAGATCCCCATTGATGGTGTTGTGGTAGAGGGCAGCTCCAGCTTAAATACCAGTGCGCTGACAGGTGAGGCCCTTCCCAGGGATGTCTGCCCGGGGAACGGCGTCATCAGCGGCTGCGTCAATATGACCGGACTGCTGAAGATCCGTACCACACGGGAGTTTGGAGAATCTACCGCCTCAAAGATCCTGGATCTGGTGGAAAATGCCAGCTCCCGGAAATCCCGGTCGGAGGCCTTTATTTCCCGGTTTGCCAAGGTCTATACGCCTGCCGTGTGTTACAGCGCTCTGGCGCTGGCGGTACTGCCGCCGGTAATCAATATGATGATGGGAGATATGGGAAGCTGGAGTCAATGGCTGTACCGGGCCTTGAGTTTCCTGGTGGCAAGCTGCCCCTGCGCGCTGGTCATCAGTATTCCTCTGAGCTTTTTTGCCGGTATCGGCGGTGCCAGCCGGGAGGGCATCCTGGTGAAAGGCTCCAATTACCTGGAAGCTCTGTCCAAAACCGGCTATGTGGTGATGGATAAAACCGGTACACTGACCAAGGGTACTTTCTCGGTAACGCAGATACATCCCCGGGGAATACCCGAAGAACAGTTGATCGAATATGCCGCTTTGGCGGAGAGCGCATCTTCCCATCCCATCAGCAAAAGCCTGCGGCAGGCTTATGGAAGGGAAATTGACCGCGGCCGGGTAACGGATGTCCGGGAGTTGGGCGGCAAGGGCGTCACGGCTGTGGTGGATGGAATCTCTGTAGCTGCCGGAAACGGAAAGCTGATGCAGGAACGGAAGATTGCCATTGCCGATGAAGTGGATTATGGTACGGTGGTCCATGTAGCGGTGAACGATGGGTACGCAGGCTATATTGTGATTGCTGATGAACGGAAAGACAATGCTGTGCAGGCAGTGGCCGCACTGCGCGCGGCGGGTGTGAAGAAAACAGTCATGTTGACCGGGGATGCTAAGGCAATCGCGGAGCAGACCGCGGCGGAACTGGGTATCGACCATGTGCGCAGCGAGCTGCTGCCCGGGGATAAGGTGGCCCAGGTGGAAAAGCTTCTGACAGCCAAGCCGAAGCATATGAATCTGGTGTTTGTGGGGGATGGAATCAATGATGCGCCGGTGCTGTCCCGGGCGGATATCGGTATTGCCATGGGTGCTATGGGTTCGGATGCGGCTATTGAGGCGGCGGATGTGGTACTGATGGACGATGATCCTATGAAGATTTCCAAAGCCATTAAGATCTCCCGTAAGTGCATGAACATTGTTTACCAGAACATAGTGTTTGCCATTGGCATCAAGGCGTTGGCATTGGCGCTGGTGGCAGTGGGCAGTGCCAATATGTGGCTTGCCATTTTTGCGGATGTGGGCGTTATGGTACTGGCGGTACTGAATGCCATTCGGGCACTGTTCGTAAAAAAGCTTTGATTTGATCTGTCATTTTTTCAGGTTATGGTGTACATTTAAGAAAAAGGGGGAATACCATGCATCAGATCAAGCTGCCCCATGACCATGGGCAGGATACGGCGCAGAAGCTGAGCCATATGCCCGGGCAAGGTGAATTTCATAGAATTGCGGATCTGTTTAAACTGCTGGGCGACAGCAGCAGGGTTCGTATTTTCTGGCTGCTGTGCCACTGTGAGGAATGTGTGATCAATCTTTCCGCATTGGTGGAAATGAGCAGTCCTGCGGTCTCCCATCACCTGAAGCTGCTGAAGGCTACCGGCCTGGTTACCAGCCGCCGGGAGGGCAAGGAGGTTTATTACCGGGCGGCTGACACGGAGCTGGCCCATCAGCTCCATGAGATGATCGAGCAGATGGTGCAGATCGCCTGCCCCGGTACACAGTTGGAAAAACACAGCATGTAATGTTATAGCAACAACCCCCTCCATCTGGAGGGGGTTACTGTATGGTACGGGAAAGTTATGGCGCGCTTTGTTCCGCTGTCTCCTGCAGCTTCCGATCCTGTGCGCGTTTCCAAAGGAAGGAAATACCCACCGGCAGGCCGAACAAGCCCCAGAATCCAAACAACCGCAGACCGATGAACATGGAAACCAGTGTAATGATGGGGTGCAGACCCAGTTGTGCGCCTACGACCTTCGGTTCGACATAATTGCGAACTACTGTGACAATCGCATAGATTACGAACAGTTTGATACCGAGGGCCGTATTCCCAAGGACAAGTGTAATGACTGCCCAGGGAATCATGATGCCGCCGGTCCCCAGAATTGGGAGAATATCCAGAACCGCGATAATAGCGGCCTTCAGAATGCCGTCGGAAATGCCAAATATGGAGAAAAGAATGCTCAGCTCTGTAAAAGTCAGTAACATGATCAGCGCGTAGGAGCGAATGACTACAAACAGCGTATTGGTCAGATAGAACCGGATGTCCTTCAAAATCCCTTTAATAGCCTGTGGGATATGGGTGCTGGCAAAGCCGGAGATCCGTTCGTAGTCGCTGACCACAAAGACGGTAGAGAAGATCATAGCCAGAATGCTCAGGATTAAGGACGGTACTCCTGTGGCTATCCGGGATACCAGATTTACAGCAAAGGCGGAGAGGGAGGAAACCAATCCCGTCAGAGCAGCCATGAGATTCCCCAGCAGGGTCTCTAGGGTGCTGACTAAGGTTGGGTCCATCTGTTCGATCCAATTTAAAAGCCATTCATAGCATAAATTGGCAAAGGGAAGAATCTTCTTTTCGTATGTGGAGGGAAGCAGCTGTACCGCGTCGGAAACTGCGGAAACACCTTTTGCGGCGATCAACCCGATCAAGGTGCCAATGATGCCGTAGATGATCAGTGTCAGACCGATTCGCAGCAGACGGTGGGTACACCGGAGTTTGCGGGAGATCCATACGACTAAAAACGCGATCAGAATGCCGATAATAAACGGAACCAGCACCGGCAGCAGATATCTGCATGCCAGATAGACTGCCACGGCGATCATTGCCCAATATACGATGGTGATCAGAAAATCCTTTTTTTGATCGACTTTCAAAGGGATCCCTCCCATTATTTCTTTCATATCACCATTATAACGAAAAAAGCGAAGTATGTCTATAAGTATTATTGCGAAAAAGGACAGGGATGTGATACAATGAGAAAAATGTCGCAGTAAGCGAAAACTTGCCGTAAAATGGAGGTCAGTATGGGCGAACAGATCAAACCTGGTTACCAGACCACGAGAAAAGAAAGATGGGCATATTACCTGTTCTTTTTGGGTCAGAATATTCTGTGGGGATACGCAGGATATGTGGAGACATTCCTTACGGATATCGGTATTGCCGCAGCCACTGCCGCTGTGATACTGCTGGTACCAAAGCTGTGGGATGCAGTCAATGATGTGCTGTTTGGTTATCTCGTAGACAGGCATACCTTCCGCAATGGCCAGAAATTCATTCCCTGGGTACGGCTCGGTATGACCGCTGTAGGTATCACAACGGTGGTGATGTTCGCGATTCCCCAGAGCTTTGCGCAGCCGGTGAAGATCGCCTGGTTTTTGGCAGCATATATCCTGTTTGATATCAGTTACACCATTCTGGATACCCCTGCCTTTGCTGTTACCACAGTCATGACACACAATGTAGAGGAGCGGGCCTCCATCATTGCCGGCGGCAAGCTCTGGTCTATGGTAGGCGGCGTGGTTGCTACACTGCTGGTTCCGCTGCTGCGGCCAATACTGGGTTGGTTTGCTGCCTGCGTGGTGTTTATAGCGGTGTCATTGGTATTGATGATCCCGTTTTTGTTTACGGTCAGAGAGCGCCGCAGTGAAACGGCTGCTGTGGCAGAGAATCCGGGCTTGACGGATATGCTGCGGTATCTAGGGCATAACAAGTACCTGATTGCAGCGCTGATCGCCCTGCTGTTACTGGGCCTTGCCAGCCTGGAGCAGAAAATGGCAATCTATATGGGCCGTATCTGCCTGGAACAGGAAAATATGGCGACTCTGGTGGCGGGCGGCGCCGCGGTGTCCGTCATCGTGGTTTCCGCAGTGGTGCCATCCCTGTCTAAAAAGTGGGATAAGTTCTATGTTCTGTGTACTGGTATGGCCTTTACAGTGGTTATGAATGTGGCTGCCTATTTTGTAGGTTATGACAGCCTGGTGTTGGCGATTCTGATGACTATGCTGAAATGCGCCGGTCTGGGCTTCTGGTCTGTAGTGATTTATATGCTGGTGGCAGATACGGTGGAATACGGTACATACAAAACAGGTACCCGGGCTGCCGGTATCACTTTCAGCCTGCAGTGCTTTGCCGCAAAGCTGAAAAACGGCTTGATCGGTACGGTAGTGCTGTTCAGCCTGTCAGCGGTTGGGTTCGTTGAGGGCGAGAACGCGGTGCAGCCCGCCGGTGTTGCCGATGGGGTGTGGGGGCTGTTCTGCCTGCTGCCTGCGGCCGGATATGCCGTTGCGCTGATCCTGCTGCTTGCCCTGTATAAGCTCCGGACGAAGGATGTACAGGTCATGTCCCAATATAATAATGGACAGATCACGAAAGAGGAAGCAGAGTCGGTGCTGGTTTCCAAGTACGGCCCGGCAGGTGAATGATTATGGATGCCCAAATCAAAACCTTTCGCTATCCCAACGGAGAGCTGCAGCGGGTTCAGCTTGTACGGCCCGAGAATTGGGAGGAACTAGACTTCCTGCCTTTGGAATACGCGGATGGCGCAATGGATTGCTTTGCCCATATCTACCGTAAATTCCTGGTTCCCGCCCAGCCTTGGATCTTTGGCAATATGGTCATGTTCCATATTCCGGATGATGTGGAAGTTCCTTTTTCTTATACGACTCAAAAGTATGGCACTGTAGGGGATAAACTGACCGCCGCTGTGGCAGCAATGGAAAAAGATATTCATATTATCAGTGGGAAACCGGTATTTCGGACTCCCCAGGCAGAGAAGTTCTGGAAGGAACTGGTGAAGCGGAACTGCCTGCGGGTCATCAGCGGCAAGCTGCCTGTGACCACATTCATCCCTGTGGGCAATACTGCCGGCTACCTTTCCCATACAGAAACGGATGCTGCCATGAAGGTCAACGCCTCCTTTTTTATCATGGACAGGTTTGACTGCGCCACAGCCTATGACCATGTGGGAACGCAACTGGGCCTGTGCGTCAAGGATGGTGTGGTCCACAATCCGCCGTTGTTTGAAAGGGAAGCACTGCTGGTCAGAACCGATGGCAGAGTTTCCGTTGCGCAGCCAAAGCTGGAAGATCTGAAAATCGAAATAAGAGGCCTCTGCTATGAAGCGGGGAAAAATGCGGTGATTTATTCACGGCCCGGGCGAAACCGGACGCCAATGAAAAAGGGAAAAAAACTGGTGATCGTCGGCAGAAGGGTGGCGGCAGTCCATTCCGGGCGGCGTGTGCCGATCCCGGCCTCCGGCTTTGTGCTGTGTCCGGAGGGTCCATGTGACGCAGTTCCCGGGGATCCTGTGACCTACCGGGGAATGGAGGATATCCGGTTTGGTATCCAGGCAGGCAACAGCATCGTAAGAAACGGTGAAAAGACAGAAGGCTTTGTTTCCCGGTTTTATAACATCCGGGCACTGGAGCGAGTGCCTTTTCCGCCCAGTCTGTATCCGTTGGACTTTGAAAAGGCCCGGGCCGCCCGGATCGCCCTGGGTGCGGATAAAGCGGGGAAGCCCATGATCCTTTGGGCAGAGGGGGCAGGCAAACTGACCTATACGCCAGGCTTGGATAGCTGTGGCGCGTCTCTTTCTGAGATGGCTGATATCTGCAGTGAAATGGGAATGGCCAACGCTGTAAACTTAGACGGTGGCGGTTCTGCCCAGATCCTGCTGAACAACCGCCGCTGCTTGCTGATCTCTGACAGAAACGACCCGGATAACAGTGAAGCGGAACGCCCGGTTGCCCTGGGCCTGATCGCGCGATGATCTCACACAATTCTATATCCACGGCAGTTAGGCGTGTTGCTAGGAGCTGCCTTTTGGTTTTATGATCTCCATGCAAAAAGATGACTGCAAAAGCAGTCAGCTTTTTGCTGGTTAGAATGAACCATCATGATGTGAGGACTTGTATCTGCTGCCATTTATCAAAAGAACAACTTTCTTTCTATCATCTCACGGGCCGAACTGTTGACAGCAAAATAAATCAGTAAAGAGCCAAAGAGAATCAGCACGACCAGAGGATAGATGGACCAGCCGATAAATTGCAGCCCGAAAGTAATTCCCATCAAAAGTTCTATGGGAAACACAAATGCGCCCAAGGCCATAAATGCGCCGCCGAGAATATACAATCTGCCCCTGCGCAGATAATACATCAGAGCAACAACAGTGCAGGTGATAAGACACATGCCACTGACTATGGGAAGCGCAAAACTCAAAAACCAATTACCCCCCGTGGCGGAATTGATATAGAGCAAATAAAGTCCTGTGGACACAAAACTACACGGTACGAATATGACGGGGTTTGGTTTTTTGAACCATAGCGGTAATGCAAATGCAACATACGCAACCATCAGCGCACCGGCAACATACCCAAACCATTCCAGCCTGCCGTCAAGCGACAGATCTGCAAAGAGACAAACGAGCAGTGGGATAAAAAACAAAATAATAACGGCACCGTTTATTGCCTTTGAACCTGAACTGCTTCTGGGCAGTTTGCTGCTCGGATACAACGGCCGTTCTGCTGTTTGCTTAAAATCGGGGTGGCAAACCACAGTGTTGCAAAGGGGACATTTCTTTTCGGTATCAGCAAGTTTTACACCGCATTTTACACAGTACATACCGCTTACCTCTCATTCTGATTGCTCTCCACCGTAGCGGAAAGACCTGCTTCCTGCAGGACGGCAAAAAAGTGCCGTTCTAACTCTGCGTCTTTTATGTTGCGAATAAAGTTGATGTAAATAGTATTGCCGAAGGACAGCATGCCGCAATTATACGGAGCTGCTGCCTGAACACCGAGGATAAAGTCAAAGCGTTGGATATACTTTTCCATCACCTCAGGCACTTTCACCTGACCGATATTGGACAGTGACAGGCAGGATTTCTTCTCGCCAACACTATCAAAAATTGCTTTCATCACCGCATTTTTTATGGGTAATGGAATCAGCCGCACCAACGGATTCCTTTCGTCATTTACATTGGTTGCAATCACACAGCTCATGTGTTTTGCCGTAAACTCTGTTCCGATTTTATGATGAATGACCTTACAGATTTCGTCAAGGGTGTATTCTCCCAGTCGGGGATCTAATTCCGGAATGCAGTACATTGCGAAGTTTCTCAATGTATTGCACGGAAACAGCTGCCGTAAATTAACGGGGATCAGTAGCTTAATTCGATGCTGGCGGCGGACATTTGGGATCTTCTCATTTTGTAAATTCAGCAATGCCTTCATCATAACAGCGCTCATAAACACAGTCAATGTGACCTTGTGCTGATGCGCCAGATCCAGAGCGTCCCTTACGGAAACGCGAAAGCAGGTCAGATTCAAAAAACCGTCTCTTTGGGGCTCGCCGTACATATGCCACGCATTGGTATCCTTGCGGCTTGCGGGTACTGTTCCGGCGTTCTTCGGAAAGCAATCCTCCAATTCTTCTTCCGCAGGCGGATCCCTGCGGTCTACAATCCCATTTTCACAGGGAATGTGAATCGCGTATTTTTGTTCAAGGTACTCTGCAACCAGACTCTTCAGAAAAACCAAGGCGCCTATACCGTCTGTCAGAGAATGAAAGAACTCAACTGCGATACGGTTGTGAAAAACGATCACGCGGAATGCGCATTTTCGCATTTCATCCTTGCTCATATAGGTAAGGGGATAACTGTATTCTTCTCTGATTTCCGGAGCAGACTCCACTTGCTGCAAATAGTACCAGAATACACCCTTGCGCAAACGGGCTGCGATAGACGGGAAACGCTTAACAGTAATATCTAAGGCCGACTTTAATACAGGCGTATCCACATCATCAAACAGGGTCGCGGATTGCCTGAAAACATTACTCCAATTTTTCCGCCTTGCCGCAGGGTAAATTTTTGCTGCGTTATCAAGACGGACCCACCGAAGCGGTCTTGCTGCATTTTTTGCCATAAGGTCTGTTCCTCTTTGATTAATTCTTAAAAAACGCTACTACCACAGCACCGGGGCCGGCGTGTGTACCGATCACACTGCCTACGGTCGTGTATCTTACTTCCTTAAGATTGTTTTCCCAGATGTGTCTGCTGTCCTCTATGTATTTTAGCAGCAAAGCATCCGAAATGCCACTGTAACCGAGCAATACGGGCTTGCTGAAATCGATACCTCCGGCTTTATCGATTTCCTGAACCAGCAGATTATTGCCCATCTTGGAGCCACGAGCCTTACCGAGCATGTTGATTTCTCCGTTAATAACAGAAAGGACGGGTTTAATATTTAATATTCCACCGGCAAATGCTACTGCCTTGGAAACTCGACCGCCTTTTTTAAGATACTCCAGTGTATCGACCAAAGCAACAATCAGAATTTTTTTCTTTTCTTCTTCCAGAATGGCTGCGATTTCTTCAGCGGTTTTACCTGCATCCAGCAGTCTGAATGCAAGTTCAACCAAAATTCCGCTGCCCATAGCCGCGCTGCCACTATCGACAACATAAATATTTTCATAGTCATCAGCAGCAATGGCAGCGCTCTGATATGTGCCGGAAAATTGTGAAGCAAGGGTAATGACTACCGCCGCCTCGTTGGCTGCCTTTGCTTTCTCAAACTCCTTCATAAAAGCAGCGGGCGCTGCCTGGCTTGTTGTAGGCAGAACATCACTTTCTATGAGCTTTTCATAAAACGCTTTGTGATCAATGGTAATCCCGTCTATGTATTCCTCATCACCAAAGTGAACGGTTAGGGGAACGGTATGTACACGCTCCTTAATTTCGGGTACCAGATCGGCTGTGGAATCCACAATAATTCTTGTTTTCATATATTTACTCCTTTTCGCCATTCTTGGAGACATCCTCCAAACTTTCACTGATAATGGATAGACTGCGGTAAAACGCGACCCGTTCTTCTTCTGTAAGACCGCCGCTGACAGCATCAAGGACACCGCTGATCTTATCAGCGATTTTTTCGCTGATTTCATTGCCTTTATCAGTGAGTACAAGGGGACTTTTGTATCTTTTGGTGCTCTTTGATTCGCAAGTCAAATATCCATTGGTTTCTAGATATTCAACCGCCCGCGAGATTGTCGCCTTATCTTCTTCACAGCGCTCACACAGGTCAGTTGCTGTTGCGCCTTCGTTCATATACAGATAATATAGACAGGATACATGGGCGCTTCTTAGGTTGTATTCAGCCATTTCCTGATTTTTGATTTTCCGAATATTTCGGCTGATTCTGTTAATAAGAACAGTAAAAGTTTCAAATCTCTTTTGCATAGGAGCACCTCCTGTTGCTTGTTGAATTCTCAACAAGTATCAGTATAGCATAAGCTTGTTGAAATGTCAACAGGCGCAGGACAAACTTGGACACTGGGCTAAATATGCAAAAAGCCTTGATTCCTCAAGGCTTTTTGATAGGGAATATGTTCAGAACGGAATACTTGGAAAGGCTGGCTGGAATGAACATCCCAAGAATAGTACGATTTGAGTTGCAAAATTACGAGATTTCTCAAGTAAAGGGCTGTTCATTCATTATCACCTCTGTTTAAATTATAGCAGATATGATACTAAAATTTAATTTTTTACGCAGCAAAACTATCTTTTCTCTGGAAGCGACTATTTGAGAGAAGAGTGAAAAATGAAGAGAGAAAAGTAAAGAGAACAAAAAGAAACGACAATCTTCTGTCGAAAATTGTCGTTTCTTTTTGGCA
>JAZKYA010000066.1:0-28750 GCA_045611945.1 Faecousia sp.
CGAAGCTCGTTATACAGCCGCTGGATATCCATGGTCTGCAGCTAGTTCAGTTTGATATCTCCCAGCTTGGGGCGGATGTGAGTGTCGATGAACATTTTGTAGTACACGGAGGTGCTTTTCCGGATTCTGGGTCTTGCCCAGGACATTCTTAATGATGGCCTTGCCTGTGACAGGATCAGTTCCTGCGGTATACCGCCCTTCCCAGCGGCCATCCTTTCGCTTGCGAATATTTCCTTCTCCGTTTGCCCTACGCTTAGCCATATTTCACCCCTTCTCCTGTTGCAACATAGTCGTATCGGTCGTTATTCACTTCCCGATACTCCTTGTTGCCGCCACTCCTTTTTGCTCGCTTCATCTGCCACCGGCAGCGCTCGCAAACGTCCCCATTGGCTCGTCTTTTTGCCATTATATCAACCTCCTTCGTTTTTGGTAGCACACACAATACCGTAATACTTGCGAAATAGCTAGTCACTAGACCTACCAAAGAATTGGATGGAAATAACAGCATAATAGCCATAGTACCTACAAAGTTTTTCCCTCCTGCGAAAGCTGCCTTATCCGGCACCGCAGAAGGGATTTATTTGTTCTATTCGTTTTGTTAGTTGTCGCCCTGCGGCATAGGCTTTTGTCGTTTGGTGGCACCATAAATTCCTGATCAGCAAGCAATTCCCCTCCCGCTTCTAGGTAAGGGGAATTTGTACCATTGGTCAAAAAATTACTTTACCAGTTTCACTATCAGTCCGTGGACTTTTTTGACCAGCGGTGCTATTATAAAGGCACCAAGCAGCAAAGGAGCGATGTACATGGAGATACGATTGGGTGAGAGCATTCGTAGACTTCGCAAGGAATCCGGGTTTACTCAGGAGCAGCTTGCAGAAGCACTGGGAGTATCGGTCAGTGCCGTCCATAAGTGGGAATCCGGCAAGGCGACCCCGGAACTGGAAATGTTGGTTGACATTGCGGAATTCTTTGAAACCTCCGTAGATGCCATGCTGAACTACGGATGGCAGAAGCTGAGTATGGGGCAAACAGCAGAGCGGATCAGTGCCTTTAAGAATGAACGAAACTTCGAAGAAGGTATGCGATTTGCAGAGCGTGCGCTCCAGAAATATCCTAACAGCTTCGATGTGGTCTATGAAAGCGGCTTGCTTTACTTTATGTCCATGATCCACTATCGGGGGAAAAGTGCCCAGAGAGCAATTGAACTTCTTGAAAGATCCATTGAACTGATCGATCAGAATACCGATGAAACTGTTGGTGTTATCACTATTCAGAATCAAATTGCTGGTTGCTATTGCTACCTGGGTAATATGGAAAAGGCCGTTGATGTGCTGAAGCAGAACAACATTGGCGGGTTAAACGATGCCAAGATTGGTTTGTTCTTATCCCAGGACGCGGAGAAAGCAGAAGAATCCCTTGGCTATCTGTCTAATGCCCTGCATAACTACTATGCCAGGATCTATGAGATCTGCATCGGCTATGCGAATGCCTACAGTGCAATGGAAAGATTAGAACCAATCGAGGATATGATACATTGGCTCCTGCATATTGGCTGGGGATTGAAGCACCCGGATGCGGTCAACATCATCGACAAGACCGATGTGCGGATCTATACGATCCTTGCGGAAGTCCGAATGCTCCAGGGCGACGAAGCGGGTGCAGAAAAGTGGCTGAGAGAAGCCAAAAAAACTGCCCTCAGATTTGATGCCAATCCAGAGTATCGAACCGCACACGGTATGAAGTATTACCACAGCAGTGAGAAGTCCATGTCTTATGATGATATGGGTGACACCGGTATGGCAATGATAGAAAACTACATGGCTGATGAAGTGGGCGGGAAGAATCTTCGCCCGCTCTGGGCAAAGATCCAGGCAGAAAAGTAAATTCAACCGGGGGTTGGCTTGATAGGAACACCAACTTGAAAGATGGTTGCTTGTATCAACCGCCCCCCGGATGCATAATAAGCACAATGGCTAAGATATGGAGGTTTACATAATATGAACAAATCGGCAGTTCGAAAACGCCGTCGTAGCTTTACACTGCAATTCTATAAGGGCAATACCAGTGCATTCGCATTAGCTGTTTTGGAAACCGTTATCCTGGTTGGTGCAAATCTGATGATCTCCTGGCTCATGCAGAAGCTTATCGATGTGACTACCGGTACTGACATGGAGTATACTCTTCTCCAGGTGACCGGACTTTGTGCAGTCTGTATTGCGATCTTCGCCTTTGGTATGTGGCTGGCCTATCTGTCCAAGCCCAGATTTATTGCCAAAGCAATCGGGCAATATAAAGAGTTTATTTTCCACAAGATCTCTCAGAAAGGAATCTCGGCCTTTGCCGGGGAAAATACTTCCTTTTATATCTCCGCACTGAGCAACGATGCCAATACCATCGAAACGGACTATCTTGCAAATATCTTCCTACTGATCGATGATATCCTGTTGTTCATCGGTGCTTTTGGCCTGATGCTGTGGTACTCTCCGTTGCTAACCGCAATTGGCATTGCGCTGGCTCTTCTGCCTGTGGTGGCTTCCATTTTGGCTGGTAACCGTGTGGCAGAAGCAGAAAAGAAGGTATCCGAAAAGAACGAGTCCTATATGTCCACTCTCACGGATAGTTTGTCTGGCTTCTCTGTAGTGAAGTCCTTCAAGGCAGAAGCAGCCATGTGCCGTCTGTTCGCAGAGCGGATCAAGGAAGTCACCGTCGCCAAGACGATCCGCAGAAAGACAGCCATCGTGGTGCAGTGCATGGGCCTTGTTGCCGGTGTTATCGCCCAGTTCGGTGTATTCATCGCTGGTGCTGCGCTGGCAATGAACGGTCATGCCATTTCTGCTGGTACATTAATTGCGTTCGTAAACCTGATGAATTATGTGGTCAATCCCATCGGATCGGTTCCGCAGTATATGGCTCAGTGTAAGGCATCCTGTTCCTTGATCGACAAGCTGGCTGATGCCCTGGAGGACAATGTCCGGGAGGAAGGTCTGGAGTGCAAAAAAGACCTGGTCAACGGAATAGCCGTCGAGAATCTGTCTTTCGGCTACGAGGAAGAAAAGCCTGTGCTGCATAATGTGAACTTTACCTTCGATGCAGGCAAGAGCTACGCAATCGTGGGCAGCTCTGGCAGCGGCAAGAGTACCCTACTGAATTTGCTGATGGCATCCCACAATGGTTATTCCGGTTCCATCTGCTATGACAATACCGAACTGCGGCAGATCAGCAGCGAAAGCCTGTATGAAATGGTTTCTGTTGTACAGCAGAATGTGTTTATCTTTAATGCGTCCATCCGGGATAATATCACCATGTTCTCTGACTTCCCCAGAGAGGAAGTAGATCGTGCCATCGAACTGTCCGGCCTGTCCAAGCTGATTGCAGAGCGTGGTGAGGACTACCTCTGCGGTGAAAATGGCAGCGGACTCAGCGGCGGCGAGAAGCAGCGGATATCCATTGCACGGAGTCTGCTGAAGAAGTCGCAGGTCTTACTCGTGGATGAAGCAACCGCAGCGCTGGATGCCCAGACTGCATTCCAGGTTTCCAATGCAATCCTGGATTTGAACGACTTGACCCGCATTGTAGTCACCCACGCTCTGGACGAAAACCCGCTGAAGCGATATGACTGTGTGCTGACTCTCAAGAATGGCAGTATCACCGAAGCTGGGAGCTTCGACGAACTGATGGACAAGAAAGGATATTTCTACTCGTTGTTCACTGTGTCGCAATAAATCAAGCTCCAGCGCGTCGTTATTTGCCTTTGTAGCCGACAGAAATACTTTCATCGATGCCTACCTCGTTTTCGGAGCTGAAAACGGCTACAAAGCTGAATCTCGAAAATCTACCACCATATGTTGCGGTTTCTACGCGAACAGAACCACAACATATGGTGGTATTTTTGACCCTTGAAAAAGTTTTGCTTCCACAGGGATGAAAAATCCTAGTTTCGGGGGATTTTAATTGTTCATTTCGTTTTGTTAGATGCCGCCGGACAACACTCATGGGTGTTGTCCGGCGGTATTAGTTACATGGTCTGCCCTTCGCTATAGTCATATTCCTGACCACTGGAGCGCTGTCCATGTGACTGCTTCTTCTCCGAAATTTTCGCCGTATGGCTAGGTGCCTGCCATTGGGGGAGTACTTTTTAAAATTTCCGTTAGAACCCGCTGAGAGCGGCCATTCGCCGCACCAAAACATGTCGGGCGACACAATGGTTGCCTCTACAGATATATATGGAACCGCTCAACATAGCCGATTCTTTTTTAGCAGTCTGTCCGCAGCCCCCCACCCACCGGCGAGGGGGTGTGCAATCGCTTACCGTTTACCGGAGCGTCAGGATCACAGCGGTAAAATTATCCTGTTGGGGCAGGTGCTTCTTTTGGATCATTCTTTCGATCTGTTTCGCGCTTTTGGCTGCACCCTTGGCAAGGCAGCGGCACAGTTCCTGCTGGGACAGGGCGCGGTATACGCCGTCGCTCATCAGTATGACCCTGTCGCCTTTTTGCAATGTGATGGGCTGAGGGTTGAAGTCCACATATTTGGGAAAATCTTTTCCAATGTAGCTGGTCAGCGCATCCCGCCGGGGATTGACATCCGCCTCCTCCAAAGTGTAGGAACCGCTGAGGGCCATCACAGCAAGCTCGTGGGCAAAATCGTGATCCCGGCTGAGCTGGATAAGGCTGCCCTTTCGCCACAGGCATACCCGGCTGTCACCCACGGAGATCCAGGATAAGCCGGAAGGTCCGGCAATACAGGCAGCCAGGGTAGAACCGCTGTCATAACGGCTGTCGGCAGTGACAGCGGCAGCTTCTTCAATGGCCCGTTTTAAAAGCAGCAGAAGCTGATGCCGGGCAGGGATCTCACCGTCCGGTGCGTAGGCATCCAGCATGGCATCCACAATGCGGCGGCTTACCTGGTCACTGTTGACAAGACCGCCCATGCCGTCAGCCACGATGGCAAGAACACTGGACCTTCCGGAGGCATCCACGCCGTAGCTGTCCTGCTGATTTTCCCGGGCACCGATGCCTTGTACGATACCGGCTGCAATGCTTCGATATGTTTTTTTTGCTGTAGTTTGCATGGTAAATGCAATCCTTTCAAAAGAACGCCTGTTATTGGAAGTGTATTGTGAGTTCCGGCCGATATATCGCCAGATTCTTTCTGTACCTCTGACACACCTGGCCAGACACCGCTGGTTTTGTACAGTAGGGAAATGGGTACAGGACAAGACTGCACATCCAATGATTAGTCATAACTTCCGGAAGCTATTACTTAATCCTCTGGAGGCGGAAGATCATACGACTCCGTTCTAAAAACACCGAGTTCAGCTTCCCGAAGTTCAATCGTATATGTTCCGGGAACGGGATTATCATCTATAAATTTAAACTGCACTTCTTGAGAGTAATCCTGCCAACCACTAAAACTGTGATAAAATACATCGTATAATTGACCGTCCGGTTTGTACATTCTTATTTCTGCATCAAAACTTTCGTCCTCAGAAGGGTAATCAGTAGAAACATACACTTCCAATGTGAGATACCACCGATTATGTCCTGAATAACTAAAAGTGGTCACAAATAAAGTCAGATTTCCGCGCCATTTCTCATAACCGCAATAGCAACAGTTATTACCACTCTCGCTGGTCCAGGTATGGCCTGTTTTTTCAAGAACCGTCGGTGAAACAACGGTTTTGTTACAGACGGAACAGTATGCTCCGCCTTTGCGGCCATCATCAGTGCATGTTGGTTCAATATCGTCATACCACACATATGTATGGCTGGTCTTTTCTATGGACTGCTGAGAGACGATGGTTTTGCCACAAACGGAGCAATGACTGCCTTCGGTTTTGCCTCTTTTTGAACAAGTGGGAGCGACAGCAGGATCGGTAACAGGTGTGTGTGCAAGTTTGGCGACGGTTTTGGGGGCAACGATAACGGCGTTACAGACAGAGCAATGACTGCCTTCGGTTTTGCCTTCTTCTGAGCAGGTGGCAGCGACAGCAGGATCGGTAACAGGTGTGTGTGCAAGTTTAGCGACGGTTTTGGGGGCAACGATAACAGCGCCGCAAACAGAGCAGTGAGTGCCGCCGGTGCTGCCCTCGGCAGTACAGGTAGCGGCAACTTCGCTGTTTGCTACGGGGGTATGGGCAAGCTTGGCAATGGCCTGCTGGGATATCAGTACTTCGCCGCAGCGGGAACAGTGAGACCCCTTTGTTTTGCCCTCGGTCGTGCAGGTAGCTGCCACGGCAGCATCTGTGACCTCGCTGTGGCCCAGTGCATCGATGACCGCCTGTTCTGTTTCCACATGATCACAGGCGAAGCAGCCGACACCTTCTGTCAAGCCGGTTTCGGTGCAGGTGGGGGCAACGGCTTCCAGCGTCACGATGGTGTGGGACAGCATGCTGGTGGCCTGCTGCCTGACCAGAACGGCATTGCACACAGAGCAATGGCTTCCCTGGGTCAAACCGGTGGCAGCACAGGTAGCTGCCACAGCCGGGTCGGTTACCGGTGTATGGGAAACTGTCGCCAGAACTTCGGTCTCCGCTTTTCCGCAGAAGCACTTCCGTTCCTGCAGGCCGGTGGCAATGCAGGAAGGTGCTTCTACCGTTACCCAATCCCCAAATCTGTGGGAGTGGGTAAACCAGAAGATCCCAAACCCACTCAAGAGCAAAAGGGCAGCAACAGACCCGGCGGCGATAGCCTTTGTCCTGGCAGGGAGCTGCAACAGCTTCTGCCATAGAGAAAGCGCCTTATGCCACAAAGGCAGCAGAAAGAAGGGCTTCTTTTCTTTCTTGGGTGCTTCCGGCTTCGCATATTCTGTATAGGCAACAGAGGAAGGAAGGATATACTCCGTTTTTCCTGCTGCTGCCGGAGCTACCTTGGGCACTTCCACGGGCGCTGTCTTTTTCACTGCGGGGGTGGCAGCCACGGCAAAAGGATCCGGTACTGGAATACCTGCCGGGGTCTTTCCGTACAGGGCTGTGTAAAGCTCTGCGGCACTGCGCCAGCGGTCCTTTGCCTCAACCGCAAGGCCTTTCAGCAGGGCTTTTTCCTGCATGGCACTGATACCCATACCCAGTTGGGATGGAGGGATCAGCGTATCGCTGCCCATACGGTGCATAGCTTCCGGCGGGACCTTTCCCGTAAGGCAGTAGTACATGGTGGCAGACATGGCATACACATATGTCCAGGGTCCCTGTTCGTGGCCGGTGTACTGCTCTGCCGGGGCAAAGCCGGGCTTGAGCATAATGGTCATGGTGTGGCCAATGCCGATCTCCCGGGCGCAGCCGAAGTCCATCAGCTTCACATGGCCGCTTTTTTTCAGCAGCATCAGATTGTCGGGACTGATATCCCGATGGATCAGGCCGTCCTTGTGCATGGAGTCCATTCCCTTAAGCACAGGCTCCAGCATATCAAAGAGTTCCTTTGCAGGCAGGAATCCATGCTGGGTAACCAATGCTTTCAGGGTCGTTCCTTCCAGAAACTCCATGACGATGTAGGCAGAGTTGTTCTCTGCGAAGAAATCCAGGACATGGACGATCTCGGGAACATCGTCCAGCTTTGCAAGGGTCTGTGCCTCCCGAAGGAACTGCTCACGGCCCTTTTGAAAATAACTGTCACTACCGGTGTAGCAGGTCACATTGAGGGTGGATGAGGACTCCCGGCGCACCAGAGTCCGGGGGAAATATTCCTTGATAGCGACCCGGCGCTCCAGCTTTGTATCCAGACCCAGATAAGTGATGCCGAAACCGCCCTCACCCAGGGCAGCTCCCACATAATATCGGCCTGCAAGGAGCTGTCCTGCGGGATAGTGGTGGGATTCCGGCTGATATGCCGCCGGGTCCTTTCCGCAGCCCTGACACACCTGCCCCGGCACTGCGGGTTTCATGCAGTAGGGACAATAAGTATAGGACAAGATGCTTACATCTCCTTCCGTTCAACCTTAAACAGCTGCTTTTGGCTACCCAGGTAGAAGCTGTCGCCTTCTTTCAAGGTAACGCTCTTGTTGGGCGTGAGCTTCATTCCGTCGGCGAGAAGAGTACCGTAGGTAGAACCCAAATCGGTTAGGGCTACGCCGTCAACAGTGGGGGTAACGATGCAGTGTACGCCGCTGACACCGGCAGTTTCGGGGCTGAATACCAGATCGTTTTTCTGGGGATCGCGGCCCATGCGAAGGGGGCGGTCCACAGCGAAGCGGCGGCCGGCAAAGAATCCATCCACGCCCACAACCCGGTAGGTATTGATCCCATAGGCAGGCACAGTTTTACCGATCACATCCGTTGCCGGTACGGTCTTGGGGAATGTTTCCTCCGGGGCAGCATGGACAACTGCGTGAGACTTGACCACATGCCGCTCATTTTTCTTTCGCATCAGCACAATGACTGCAGCTGACAGTGCAGCGACGATGCTGACAGCAACGGTGATGATCACCGCACTGTGGTCAGATTCTTTCATTTCCGGCTCCACAGTGGGGGCAGTAGTTTCCGGGGGTGCCGGATTCCGGTCTGTGATTACCGTCAGCTCCAGTCCAGGCAGAACGCCGATGTCGTTCAGATTCTTCACCCGGTCAATGACATAGTCAATTTTCAGTGCCAGCTCTACCATTTGGTTATCCGAAGTGATGCCCCAGGTATTCAATCCGATCACATAGCCTTCTTCTGTGATCAGCGGGCCACCGGAATTTCCGTGATTGATATCCGCATCGATCTGAATGACTTCGGCATTACCCTCGGAGGTCAGATTGGTAAACCGGGAAATCGTACCTCTGGTAATTGTCATGGCATCAATGGAAGCCTGCAGCTCATTCAGGTAAGTAACATCGGTAGCAGCCGTTATGGTATCGCTGGAACCGGGATATCCCAGTGTGTAAATCGTATCTGCCGGGGATGCCAGACCAGCATGCATCAAAGGCAGCGCCACCCGTTCGGTAATAACTCTTTCTGCCCGCAGAATAGCATAATCAGGGTATGTATCCGGCTGATATACCACCTCACATTTTACCGCGTGTTCCATTTCGATATCCAGATTACCGGACACATCGCCTTTGTTCCATTCATCGTACCAGGCGTCGTCCAGCAGAATATAGATTTCTGATGCACCGTTCACCACATGCTTGTTGGTAGCAAAAAAGCTGAGGACTCACCGGCTTTACCGATGGCAAAGCCGCTGCCGGTAGCATAGCTGGGAACGATCTTTCCGTCCTTAACGCCCCAGCTAACCGACAAAATCCGCACAACACCGTTTCGGGCTTCGGCTGCTTTGTTTGTGTCGGTGGCCTGTACAGAGAAACCGCACACAGCCAGCAGCAGGGTAATTACGAAGATAACGCTGAGAACTCTTTTCATTATGTACACACTTCTTTCCCACATGATATAAAAAAGCTATTATTATACCGATTATACAAAGTTATTATATATAGTATGCCAAAAGAGTAAAGCGGCTTTTTTACAGAAAAAAGTAGAAAAAGGTAGATACTGTTCCGGCGATAAAAATGTCAAATTATAGGCACAGATACAAAATATAAATAATTTTCGTTCTATATACGGCAGTACAGACCCTTTATTAGGGGCTAATCGCATAACCAATCATAAATCCCTCGGAGTAATCCGCGGGGTTTTCGTGATCTTTCAGCGGTAAAAAAATGAAACGGTTGTAATATGTCGGTTTTTGTAGTAAACTAGCCTCAAATAGTGATCCTGGAGCGATTGTTATGAAAAGAACGGAAAATGTTTCTGTATTCGAAAAACAACCAAAATGGAGATCCAATAGCTATAGAGCAACAGCCATTGTGTGCGTCCTGTCAATTTTGCTGGCAACAGGCGGATGCAGCTTTTCCCGCGGGGCAAACAGTACGGATGGCAGCGTCAGCGGGAGCATTGAGACGACAGCCGTTTCTGAACCCACACAGGCACCAACCACAGAGAGTACCGAACCCCCACGGAAATGGGAAACGGGCTATATTGCCACATTGGAGCTGGATGCCGAATATTATGATGGGGAAGGCGCGCATTTGGGAACACTCACCCGGGGGACACAGGTAGAATACGAGGTAATGCCCGACGGGAGGACGGAGATACTGGTAGACGGTATGACCGGATATCTTCAGGAGGGGGCATCCATTGTATCTGATGCTGCCGATGTCATTCCCACGCACACTCTTTATGTGAGGACAGCGGTCAACCTGAGAGATATGGACGGCAGGCTTCTTGCAGCCTTTGCAGACAAGGGCCAGGCTGTTGATGTTACCGGCTATGACTATCTGTATGAAGATGGCAGCGCCCACATGTTCCGCGTAAGCTGCAGCGGCGAGGAAGGCTATATCATGCCATGGTATCTTGCCGGTAACGAAGCGGATGCCCTTGCGAATTTCGATAATGGCAGCTATACCGTCCACGCGGGGCGTGGAAACCGCTACGGTGGCGGCGGCGCGACAGATCTTGACTACTATCCCCGGGAAAAGGGCCCGATTGATGGCAATGCAATGCCTGAGGAGTGCCGAACCCTCTATCTGGTAACATGGTGTCTGGATAATGTGGACGCATATATTAAAATTGCCGACAACAGCGGTATCAATGCCTTTGTTGTGGATATTGCGGATGGCGGCTCTATCGGCTATGCCTCCGATGTTATGAACAAATACTGCCCGACGGGGGCGGCTGCCGCAAATAATACCGTCGAGGAATACAAGGCCGCTATACAGAAGCTAAAAGACGCGGGCTACTATGTCATTGGACGGATCACCACCTTTAACGACACATATTTTATTCAAGATCACCCGGAATGCGCTATCAGCAACGCCAATGGTGATCCCCTCAGGCATTACGGGGAATACTGGCCGTCACCCTATAGCAGGACCGCCTGGCAGTATAAGGTGGATCTGGCCGTTGAAGCGGTGGAGCTTATGGGGTTCAACGAGATCCAGTTTGACTATGTCCGGTTTCCCGACGGCACTTCACGCTATGAAAAAGCGGGGACCATTGATTTCCACAATACCTATGGCGAGACAAAGGCCCAGGCAATACAGCGTTTCTTAATGTATGCCGCAGACATTCTCCATGAGCATGGGGCGTATGTCAGCGCCGATGTATTTGGCGAGAGTGCCTATACCTATGTAACAGCCTACGGCCAATACTGGCCTGCTATCAGCAATGTTGTGGATGTGATCAGCGGTATGCCCTATCCCGACCACTTTAGCGCTTCGGGTACATGGCTGCCGTGGGAACACCCATATGAAACACTCTACAACTGGGGACAGAATGTAATGTACCGTCAGTCTGAGACGGAAACACCTGCCGTGGTACGCACATGGATACAGGCCTACAACGCCATCCGTGAGCCTTACAATGCCTACGGCCCCAATGAGGTTTCCGCCCAGATCAGGGGTCTGCGGGATTCCGGCTGTACCGGCGGATACATGACATGGAACTCCGCCTCCTCCATTGATAAATACACAAGGCTGATCCCTGCCTTTGCGCCACCTGATGGGGCGTAATCCCCCAACCGAATAATGATCCCCTCGGAGCCATCCGGGGGGATTGACTTTACAAAGAATGACATGCGCTAACATGGAAGTGTTATTTCTGTTTTTATTGTCAAATTTTATAAAATATGCTACCATATAAGCAGTAATTTGCAAAGGGGCGTGTTGTGCCGTGGCGAAATTTGTAGCAGCCGAATATAAGAAACGACTTGAAGCGTCTAAAACCTGTGAAAGCTGCGAAAAAGTGCCGTCTATCAAACTAGGCGAAAATACGCACTATGTTTTTATAAGCTACTCCCACAAGGACTACAAAAAGGTGTATGCAGATCTGGCGGATTTGTACGAAAGCGAGATTCCTTTTTGGTATGACAGTGGCCTGCCCGCGGGCAAGAACTGGGATGATGTGGTAAGAGAACGAATGGAAGATCCCCGCTGCATGGGTATCATCTTTTTCCTTAGTGAAAATTTGTTTCTTAGCCGTTCCATCCAAACAGAGCTTCTGATCGCCAGCGGAGAGGAAGAGGATACGAAAACCAGGCAGAATTATTTTTGTGTCAATCTTACGGACAAGCAGCCCTCTGAAATTTTGATCAACGCCCTTTCTTCCAAACAGTTTACGGACACATCCGATGCCATGGCAGACTTGGGCGCATGGGTCAAAACACTAACCACTTTATTTACTGATCGGGCCACCTATCTGCCTTTTGACCACCAGCACCACCTTAAAAATCTCATTGAGCAGATCGAGATCAATTTCGGTATTGCCACCAGCTCCAACCGCTACAGTTTCGGTAATGCTGTTTTCAGGTCCGGCAATGGCGTGATCGAATTTGCCGATGGGTCTGTATATGAGGGCGCGTTTCTTAACGGTGCGTTTTCGGGACACGGCAAACTCAGAAAACCTCTGGGTTCTGTGTACGAAGGGAATTTTTCGAACGGGCTGTTTTCCGGATATGGCGAACTGGTATACCATGATGGTTCGGTTTACAAAGGGCAATGGAAAGAGGGAAAACGCAATGGGCAAGGCACAATGTGCCGGCCTGATGGTGTGACATATACCGGTGAATGGAAGGACTGGCTGCCACACGGAAAAGGCACAAAGACCTGGCCGGATGGCAAAGTTTATACCGGAGGGTGGAAGGAAGGCCTGCCTCACGGACAAGGAACGAAAACCTGGCCAGATGGCTATACCTACACTGGAGAATGGGCAGATGGTAAACCTGACGGACAGGGAACGGAAACGGACACAGATGAAAGTGTGTATGCCGGTCAATGGGTGGCAGGCACGAAGCAGGGATATGGAACGAAAACCTGGCCGGATGGCTATACATACACCGGCCAGTGGGCAGCGGGCAATCCTCACGGAAAGGGCAAAGGAACCCATCCGGACGGCACGGTTTATGAGGGGGATTGGAACGACGGTTGGAGTGACGGACAGGGAACAATGGCCTACGCCAATGGGTCAGTCTATGAAGGACAATGGGCAAAGGATAAACGCCATGGTTATGGCAAAATGACCTATCCCAATGGTGCGGTTTACGAAGGTCAGTGGGTAAACGGAAAACGACAGGGCCAATGTACTTTTACCCGCGGCAGTGACGGTCACAAATATATAGGTGGCTGGGATAAACATGGTTCCTGCGGAAAAGGCACTTACATATATCCCGACGGCGCGTCCCGCAGTGGAATCTGGGACGGAGAAACCTTGCTGGAGGGCGAAGGCGTTATGCGCTATGAAGACGGTTCTTCCTACGACGGACAGATTAAAAACAATTTGCGCCACGGTCAGGGTACATACATCCTTGCCGACGGAACGGTACAGACGGGACACTTTGAAAACGATGTGTTTACCGGTCAGAATATCTGCAAAGAATCTCCCGTATAAGGGTTTTACTCCAGAAAGATCCTGAATACGATCACAAAACTAGAGAAAAAGAGGGTAAGTGTATGGCGACATATAAAAATGCGGAAGGGAAGCAGATTCAAATAGACGAATGGATGAAACCCTGTAAGATCCTGAAAACGATTTATGAAAAGGCGCTTTGCAGCAGTTACCTGGTTTCTGTTACGGCATTGGACGGCCGGGCAGAACACAGGTTCTTGCAGGTTTTTCCCTCCGGGCAGGAAGAACTTTGCCGACACACGGAAGAAAAACTGATCGATCTGTTTGGCAAAGAAACGGTTCGCCACTACAGTTTTAACGGGGCAGAGAATCTTCTGATCCAACTGCCGTCCTGCTGTCTGCGCTGGGAGCAGGAACTGAAACAGCCGCTGGCTCAGCGGGTGGAGATACTTTTCCGGTTTATGCAATATCTGGAGGATATGGAACAGCAAGGCTACATTCCCTGCGGTATCGATACCAGGACCTTTATTCAGCGTCCGGATGGAACACTGGACAACTGGGATCTTCAAAATGTGCTGCGGATCCGGGATGCGGACCCGGAAATGCTGGGCAACTATCGCCGCAAGTGCGCCGTGGACCTTACGCGGATGATGATCCAGACACTGACCGGAAGACGGTCTGTGAAAAATAACACTTTGAGCAATTTGAAATTGGCTCTGCAGGGCCGGATGTTTGCATCGGATCAGAAGAGTTTGTTGCAGTTGCTGGATATGTACCTGTACAAGGAGGACTGCACAGATCCGGCACCGCTGAAGAGGGCGCTGGAAGATGTGAAGGCTTCTCTGGAAGTGTATGAGCCGGAAGTCACCAGTGATAAGCAGGTCAGTCTGGCGGCAGCGAACTTCCTCCATGCCCATCCTCTGTGGCAGTATGTCCGGGACGGACAGCTGAAGATCCTGATGGTGGGCAGATCCCCTATGCGTAAGGCATTTCTGGATGCGATCATACCCTGCGCCCAGATGCTGGATGTCCAGATGCATATCCGGATTGTTGCGGAGGACGCGGCGGTTTTCTGCGACCGGTATCTCAAAAAGGCACCGCTGTTGGCGCAGGCTGTGCAAATTACCCACATCCCGGAAAGACCCCGGCGCAGCTATGTTCTCAATGAGCAGGTCACAGGCAGAGATCGGCAGGGTGAAGTCGCTCCGCTGGCGTATTTGACTTTTGAACAAGCGGCGTTCCCACAGAACCGGGATATGGAGGATGCCGGCTGTATTCTGATGCTGGATAGCTTCACGGAGCAGATGCGGCAGACATTGGTTTCCCTGACGGCAGACAGAAGAGAACCTCTGCTGATCGGTCTCAAAGATCTTGTCCCCAGGCCGGAAGATCTGCAGGTGCTGGGGGGATCCGTGGTGGTGGATTCCTTTTCCGTTGGCCGCCGGGATGATCTGACCAAGTCTAAAATGTATCGGGATGCTTTGGGTGTCCATACCTACTATGCAAAGGAAGAGAAACAGCGGGCATCCCGTCAGGAGATCCTGAACACTTTTGAAAATACATATTATCGGGATTCTTCCATCCGTGCGGCACTATCCATTCCTTATAAACTGGCTGCATACGGTCTGGGAGCATGCAAGGATGCATCCCGGCGCTTCCGGGAAGAGATATTGCAGAACGAAGATAAGGTTCGCCGGCTGATCTGGCTGGAACACCGAAGCTGGCAGGCATTTTTGATGGTTCGTGGCTGGTCACTGGATACAGAAAATCTGGAAAAGGATTTTGTGCAGAACCAATACAACCACAAAAAAACCGGCGTATGGCATGCCTGCCTGTTCGGCAGCGATGATACGGAATATGCGCCCCTGTCCACATGGTCCACCAAAGATTGGCTTCGGAAAAAAACGAAGGGTCTGGATCCTCTGGATGCTATGTCTGTTGCGGTCCACCGTCTTCTGGCTGCCCATGTGGAGCAGACCGTAGGCCCGGAAGTGAAATCCATTTTAAACAAGCTGAACACCCGTCTGCCGCTTGCCCACTGGCAGCAACTGGAGAATGTGGTTTCTGCCTTGCAGGCCAATGTTACAAACGCGCCTGTGGCATGGGAACGGGTACAGAAAGACCTGGTATGTTACCTGCAGCAAATGGAAAGCAGCAGCCAAAAAAATGAGATCCGGACGCTGATGGATCGCCTGGAGGAACTTGCCGGTATCATCAAAAAACGAAACAAATGTCAGCAATATAAGGAATTGGATAGAGCCATTCTGGAGGCGATTCCCTATTTGCTGGAAAAGGATTCTATCCGCTGCATTTACAAATTGTGGGCAGACCGGGAAAATCCGTGGAATAATCTAGCTTCGTCCTTCTTTATTGAGCCAAAGCAGGTGTACCTCCTCACCACGGAGGGACAGACCGTCACCGGAAAGCAACAGGAGGAGTTTTTAAACTTCCTGCAGGACCGGCGCAAGATCGATACCATCGTCACGCTGCTGCCGTTGGAGGAACTGAAATCCATCCGCAAGGGTGCGGTGTTGGATGTGACCGGCGTGGATACTGCCCAGCTTTTGCAGGCAACCAGACAACTTGCAAAGATCAAAGCAAGCCTTCCCCTCATCCATTATAAAGACGGAAGACTGCGGGTGCTGGAAGGCGACTGCCCCCTGCTCCACTGCTACCGCTGCAACCAGTCTTTGACTGTGGAAGAAGTGATGTCTGTCACCGGTGCTATCGTCCACAGCGAAAATGAAACGCTGCCTATGCAGGAATTGACCCAGGCTGAAGAGCTTTGGCGTGCTGTACAAAGCATTCCTCAGTACAACTCCGTCAGCAACTTCCTGGAGTCTTTTAGAAAGCAGTGGAAGGTCTATCCCGGAAAGAACTTCAGAGAAGATGACGCGTGGTATCCCCGCTGTACCAAAGTGGAAGCGGATCAATCCGGTCTGCTGGCATTGCTGGTAAAACTGGAGGAATCCCGGGTGATCGAACCGGTACAATGGGATTATCCCCAAGTAGTTGCGGTCAACCCTTACTGTCAGCACTCACTCAACCAGATGTTGGCCGCCTATCACAATGCCGATAAGATCGACCGCAAGAATATGAAGCTTACCTTTAGATCCGAGGATCCGGAAGCCGTATGCGTGCTGGAGCGTTTGAGTTTGACCTTCCATGAGCATCTGGAAGTGAAAAACGACAAGAAGAAGCAGCTTGTCTGCTTTGGCGGTTTCGATACAAGCAGAAAACTAGATCTGGATATTCTGACCAAAGCACTGAACATTCTGGAAAGCAACCAGCTCATCCACAAGATCAAAGATAAGCCGCTGCTTCAGATCCATAAGCTTACCCAAGCGGCAAAGGAAGAGGGGGAGCCGGAGGAAAAGACCATGGCCCAAATCCGCTTCCAGTATGCGGATATTCCCGTTATGGATTGCTTGACAAAGGCCGGCAATGCACTGGAAGCGCTGGCTTACCACACCATCCGGCAGATGGATGTGTTTGACGATGTGAAGCTGGGCGTTTCCATCCTTTGGAAGGAGGATATTGCTCCGGGAACTCCCACCCAAAATGAGATCGATCTGGTCTGTACAAAGGGAACAAAGAGTTTCTTCATTTCCTGTAAGAAAAGACCGGAGTTGCAAACCGGACAAATTACAGAGATCCGCTACGAAACCGACCGTTTTGGCGTGAACGGCACCCCTATTCTGCTGACTGTTGCCCCGGAACAGGGCAATAAGACTGCGTATGTAAGAGCAATGCGTATGGGGGTGGAAATAATCACACTGAAAGACAAGGGCGAACAGAACAGCGCTAAAATAATCAGAGAACGAATCCGGGAGCTTCTGGAACGATACGCGTAATTTTTAAAGGGCGTGCCGCGCAAGCAGCATGCCCTTTAGCCGTTAATCGGAGAGAACTTCATAGGTATTTTCAAATTCGTCGGCAGCCACGAAGTGGAAATCCACATGTAGAATGTTCCCGTTGTGGTCGGTCTTTACCGCATCGAATACAATCAGCGCGTTGGGTGCAGCCGTTTGCCAAGTGCCCCAGAGCTGTGCCCCGAAGCCTGTTTTTCTGTCCCATTGCAGCAAGCCCCTGTCCACGAGGAACTTGATCTCCGGGCACATCAGTTCTTCGGCGCACCAGGCCTTCCGGGGATGTGCGGTTTGCAGATACATACCGTCTGCGGTCTTGGTATGGTTGGCCTCGAACCACGCTCTTTCTGCAGGGTACGGCATACCGATACTGTCCAGCTTAATATAGTCCCCGGTATGGGCCAACTCGCCATCGCCTTTGGTTTCTCGTGTCTTTACCCGCCACAAGTCATCCGGCAAAGGCAACAAAAGTCCCGACTGGATTAGCTGCTGTTCCAACGGAGGAAATGTGCCAAGCTGAAATGCTGGCATTGGTACAACTTTCTTTATAACAATCATAATCTTTTATCCTTTCCAATAAAAATGTGTGAGATCTGCGCATCTTCGCAGATCTCCTGGGCATAGCGTTCCACCAAAAACTCTGTACCCAACTCTAAGGGATATTCCCCTACAGGCAGCACCGGATTGGTGTCCAGCATCAGATGCCGCAGTTCATGGAGTGCAGTAACGATGATTTCCCGTCGCAAAAAGTCCAGGGAGGCTTGGGGATGCTTTGCAATAATGCGCCCCACATCCACAATGCATACCTGCCGGGCAAACCACATACAGCCTTTGGCGTTGTGATCCGGTAATGTAATGGCTTCGTCACAGTCGTGAAACTGGGCAATGGTACCGTATTCCCCATCGGCATACACAAACCACAGACCGCTGAGGGTCAGAAACGCATTGCGGTCGATTACCTTCCACAGATAATCCGTCAGTGCGTCTGTATCAAACCGCAGGCACGCCGGAATCTCCGGAGAGACATGGATCAATTTCTGAAACTCTTCCCGGGAAAAATACTCCGCGAAACGAATTGTAAAATCCGTGGCACTGCGCTGATCATAAGCGACCACCTGCTGCCCAGTCACCTCAAAAATATCAATAAAGGGCAGGCTTTCCAGCCTGCCCAAAATATCCTGTTTTGTCATGGTTTTTGAAATATCGTGTACCACCTTTCAAGAAACATTTTAGTGTTTTAGGGCTTCTATGATCACCTTTTGGAGATTCTGCTTTTTACAAGAGGCATTACACCGGGAGAGAACTCCCTTGGCTTGATGTAAATAGTTCTTTTCTTTTGCGCAAGAACCCATGTAATACAAAACCGATGCCCACTGGTAAAAATCATCAGAGATCTTTGTTTGATTTGCGATGCTTTCCCAGATAACAATGGATTTCAGAAAGTACATTTCTTTCCACTGCGTATCGCAGGCAAGTGCGTATTGGGTATAGGCAAACGCTCGGCTGCGGCGGACCGCTATCGTATAATCACTGGTACTCTCAGCAATTTCCAAAGCGCGCTCGGCGTAATGCAGCGCTGCTACAGTGTCCTTTCGGATAAGGAAAAGATCGGATAGCGTACGGTAGCATTCCATTAAAGAAATATGTTGCTGCTGTATCAGCTGCGCCGCGGAAACAGAAAGCAGGTTGCCCAGCCCGGAGTTTAAAAGCAATTCTCCCTGATCCAAAGCAAAGTCTCTGTTGGAAACCTCTGCCGGAGTCTTTTGCGGATTTACCATATTAGGCGCAGATATACCTGGCAATCGGCGTTGATACCAACGGATATAGAATTGGCCAAGTGCTATTTGCAAATCAGCCAGGGCTATTTTTGCCTCATCCGCAGCAGTGGCGTTTACCACACTACGCTGCTCACGCTCAGCCTTTTTCAGCCAAAATTCTGCTTTTTCCATTTTTCCCATATCTTCATATACAAGACCAAGTTCTTTATAAGTCATGGTATTGCAGGAAATGTCAACGGCGGAGGTAATTTGTGACTTGTGCGCACGAATCCTGTTTACAACTTTTTGTAATACTGCCTCCGCTTCTTCAGGGTGCCCCATATCCTTCAATAACACAGCAAAATTATGGCAGCTCGTCTGCAGCAGAATGAGATAGTCCAGGGAATCTTTCCCGCGGTAAAGATTTTCGTGAATCGAAATACATTGTTGATAGGATTCTATGGAATGTGCGAAATCGCCCCGATCTTTATAAAAACTACCTAAGTGATTGTAACTTGCGGCAAGTTGTTCCCAATCTCTGTCAAGATCGGTGCGGTCTGCCAATTTCCTCTTCCTATCTACTGCTTCAATCAGATATTTTCCTGCGCTGACCTGCTTTTCTTTGTCAGAATGGATGCTGCAAAGTTCTCCCAAATTTACCAATACACCGGTGATTTGTCTTTCTGTTTCCGCAGATTCTTCAATGCGCGCGATCTCCTCCAATATCTCCAAGCTCTGTTGGGCAAAAAGGATGCTGTCATCGTATTGTTTCTGATTTTTACAAAGCTTACTCTTGTGGGATAGAACGCTGGCGATAAAGGCTTTTGCAAGAAGGTCATTTGTTTCCGTCTCCAGTTTTCTTGCTGCATCCAGTTCCTGTTCCAAATAAGCCTCACAGGGTTCCCAAAGCTTGATGCAGACTCCGATAAGCTGCTCATAAGTATACATGCGCTGACGAAGAATTTCATTCGGAGATATCATATCTTTCAATCGCTCAATCTCCGAAAGCGTATTTAGATATGCAGTTCTTTCTTCCGTATATTTCCGTGCAGAACCATATTGAACACCCAAATTGCGGTGGATAGTAATACTATCTATGGCATCTTTTTCGGATGCAATATTACGCTTCTGGTAGTCAATCAATCTGTAAGTCCAACGGATGGCTGTGGGAACATCGCGGGGCACACCGTTTCCGTTTTGATACATGTTGGCCATTTCTACCAGCGCATCCGGACAATCCTTTTCCGCCGCGGCGGTTATCAGCTCCAGGGCGCGCTTGTGATCCACCTCCACATCGATGCCATTGAGATAGGCAAGGCCGATCAGATAGTTGTGCATAGGGTCGTCATTTTGAGCAAGGGTGATATGCCGAAGTCTGCTGAAACCCTCCAGCAGTGCTTTTCCCAACAGATCCCCATTGTAGGCATCGATACTGGCGGCGAGTTCATTTTTGAACTCCTCATTTGTGAAACCCTCAAAAAAATCCGCAGTATCCGTATCGGCAACCTGCAATGGCAAAACAGGCTTTCCCGCCTTTTTCGCATTCGGATACTCTTCCTTTAGTACATAGTTATTTTCATTTACCAAGTTGGGAGTGACGGCCATAGCGAACAGATCGCTTTTTGACAGCGCCTGGGCAATGTTACCGTTAAAATCCTCACCGGGCACTAGGAATTCGTCGTACCAGATGGCAACATCCCGCATCTGGGGAATCTCATGGATCAGCTTCATCAGCTTTGCCGCCAATGCCCGGTCCTTCTTCCGGTAGCTCAAAAAGATATACGCGTCAAAAGCCTCCCTGATTTTCTGCGCCGTCTCCTTGTCGATGAGGATATCCTTCAAAAACCGTTGCAGCTTTTCCTTAAACGGGATCGCGGTGACATCCTCGGTTACCCTGTCCAGGTATTGCAGATCTCCAAAAACGCTACCATACATATTTTCTAATCCCGGCTCCATTAGAATCGGAATAATAGAAGTATTACTCTGCTTGGCATAGGACAGCAGTTTGTGGATGGCATGATCCCCGGTGGTTAATAACTTCGCGGTAACCGGGAACAGGAACAGTTGCATCCGGTTAAGATCTGCCGTAACAGTGTCATCCCAAGGTTGTTCCGGTTGTGTATCAAACCAAAAGGCGCAGTTTTCCTCTATGGCAGTGATTTCATTATATAAAGTGTTAAAATATCGGTCTTTATCGTCAGGGTGAGCGGCGAAGAAAATATAGTTTTTACCTTTGGGATTCTCTCCCTTAGGATAAAATTGAATTCTTTCCATAAATACACCTCCCGGGTAATTTTTATTATAGCACAGAAAGAAACGGAATCAAGCTGTCGGGCTTGATTCCGTTACTGTTACGACACACTGGGAGTGATAGATACCGTCTGTGCAGGTGATGACCGCAGTGCCGGGGGATACGGCTGTATAGCAGCCGTTTTCCACTTGCAAAATCTGTGGATTGCTGGAAAATACCGCAACAGCACCTGGGCCGGTATAGGTGTATTCCACTTTGCCAGAGCCTCCGGCCGCAATGGTCAGTGTTTTATTGGGCATCCGCAAAGTATAATCTATGTCCATACCGGCACTGACGACTACTGTGCAGCGTGCTGTGCTTACACCGTCGGTACAGGAAATCACTGTGGTGCCTGGGGCTACAGGGGTAATCATTCCCATGGAAACCTCTGCTACAGAACTGTCTTCTGTGTTCCATTGCAGATCCAGAGGGGTTTCAGTATGGAAGGCATATACCGTTCCGAGGGCTTCATCCAAAGGTAATACCAGTGTGCTGTGGGAAAGGGAGAGCGTGGAGGCAGCGCCGGGGTCATTGGCCACGGCACTGTTTTTGACCGCAGGCGCGGTGGGATGACATGCGCAGCAGAGAATTGCTGCCATAACCAGTGCGATCACTGCACCAGAAATCTGTTTATTCATCATAGAATCAAATCCTTTCTGATTGTAGATTGTGTTTTTAGAGGTGCCGGGCCTGCCGTTGTTCCCTCCCGGAGCGGGCGTCTCCGGGAACTTTCTATATGACAAGGAAGGTTGGTTGACAGGGTTGGGACCGCAGGCAGGTCCGGCGTTTGCTGGGGTTCTTTCAGGTGGGTCACCGTTTGCCGCAGCAATCGGTATAATATAGGCCGCTGCCACAAGGACAGGGATCAAACAATCTTGGCGGGAGTGTTTGACACTGCAGGCAGCGGTCAAGAAAACGCTGATGTTCGGTTTTGCCCGTGGATGGCAACACTTCTGTCAGCCCATTGGGATCCAGATGAAACGGATCATCTTCTTTGGGCGGACAGAACCACAGGTAATACCGGCTCAGCGGATTCGTCGTAATGGGAAGGATCTGCAATTCCCGTTCCGAATTGCCATTGTGGATGGGCTTAGGAACCGTATCGTAAACACCTTTGTAGCAGTAAGCTGCCTGTAACCGGTCCTCCATAGAACCGAAGCGGCAGCCAAGGCGCTGCATCTCCCTTAAGAATGTGGGTGCGTCGCAATCGCTTTCTGCAAGCGCCAACGCCTGCATAACAAGCACTGTGAGGGGGAGCTCCCCGGTGGAGTGCGCTTTGAGCATATCGCTTAGATCACGAAACTGCGTTGTGCCGGGGAAATAATTGGACATAGCAAAGACCCGCATTTGATCTTTTGAAAAGAGGCGGATCATTTTTCCCTGGTGGTTACATTCCAAGGTAAAAAAGCTGTCCCATGTAGCATAGCAGTACTGCCGGTGGACCAGCCACCGGTCCATATCCGGAACGGATATGTCTGCCCGATAGATATCATCATCGCCGATAATGCGAAAGATCTCATTGGGACCTTCAGCTTGACGGGCCACGCGGTAAAAGGTTTCGGCTGTGACCCTGCCGCCGTTGTGGTGGGTAAAAATACAGTACAAAGCGTACAAGCGGATGCGGCCGTATAACCGCGCTGCCGCCCGCAGATAGTCCCGTACCAAAGAAAAAGTGGAATCAGCCATTGCGGTTACCCCCTTTTCATTGCCCGGAGGCTCAGCCAAACGAAGGCTGGCACAAAATAGCCGTAATCCTCAGTGGCAAGCTGGAAATTGCGGTACATCTGTTGGCAGAAGGTGTCAATATCCATTTGTGTCAGATTTATCTCATACAACCGGTTGTGGGTGCATTGGGTCAGTCGGATACACCCCTGATGTACTTCCAGCAGGAAAGGGTCAGATAAGCCTGTTTGGGTTTCTTTTTGCAGATAGAAGGGTATCTGTAAAGTACCATCTTTATGCCGCCATGCCAGCCGCAGCAGCGCATCCAAAGAAAACTGCTCCCAAATGCATTCGCCCATTCGCACCTTGCAAAGATCCGCATTGTTCATGCATGCAATTTGCCAGTGCAGTTTGTCGGTAATACACCTTTCCAGGGCGGGATCCATCGGCTCCTGAGGATCATAGGTAGCCAGGCAGTGCATAGCGACCGCATCGCTGAAATAGGCAGGATGGGTAACATCCAACATATAGCCGGGACGCAATCCGCAGTCTTTCAGAAGCATGAATATCTGGAAAATACGCAGGTAGAAATCCAGTTTCTGATCGATCAGCTCCAGCAGCTTTTCCCAGCTTTCATAATAAGTATTTGTGATATGATTGATGGGTTTCATTTGTAACGCTCCTTTCTGTAGTAGGTTAAAGGACATACATGTCCATATAGCGGCTGCTCAAACCGTATTTGTTGAGCAGTTTGGTTTCATCAGAAACCCAGCGCTGGCTGCGCTTGCGGTTGACAGGACGGAAGAACTCCATCGCAAAGTTGGAAGAACGGTTCATATTATTTTTACGCATAAGCGGTAATCTCCTTTTATGTAAGTTTTATTTTCAATGAAAAAGTGTTGCAGCCGGCAAGAACAAATCTTGCCGGTCATTAGGAGGAATGAAAGGAAATAGGAAAAGGGTCCGTGGCAGCGGACCCTTTTATGGAGGCGGCTTTGCATTATGGCGCGCAAAGCCATTTTGAGAAGTACAGGCAAAAACCAACAAAGGCATATTACACACAAAAAACTAAAAAGGAGAACACAAATGCAAATCAAAGCTGTTGTATGATACTTCGATTTGCAAGGTTGCTTTGTTGGATGGGACCCTATACTCCATAGAGGTCGGAATCCTCATGGGACCCTATAATCCATAGAGAGCAAAAAAGGAATGTGCACAAAAATGTACACATTCCTGAATGCTTTTAGACGCGGAATATACCCGGGAGTACTTACAGGGCACTTGAAAAATTTCCAACAAAAAACACAAGACGCTACCGGCCTACACATGCCTCGCTACCGTTGTAATCTTTTCCCGAACGCCTCCGCTATTTTTGCTTATAACACAACTTTTTTCTCTTGTCAACCCCCTGAGTCGAAATTGACAACCATTTTTTTGCGTGTTAAAATCAATATGCGTACAGGAGGGGATTTCTGTGAAAGAGAAAAATATCGCCGAGATTATCACCATAGATGGCAGTGCGCTGCTGGCACAATTTCAAGTAAATTCCAAGCGGAATAAGCCTGTTTGCCTGGATGTGGATCTTTTTAAAAACATTTCCGACTATAGCGAAAGCGCATTGCTTTACCAGATCCGGAAAGTTATGGAAAAAGACTTCTCCCGTAATCTTTTTAAAGAAGTTATATTCTTTGTGGATTTTATGGATTTCTTTAAGTATCAGGATAGCTGTCGCAATGAACTCTTTGAAAATATTCTGGAAAACGGTTTTGATGCCTGCTGGCCAAACTCTGAAGAAGTCTTTCATTATGTTCCTTTTGAAAAAAGCCAGAGCCAGGCAAAAAACTGTATGATCTCTTTCATCCAAAAGGAGCTGTTTTTGCCGGTACGCAGACGGTTGGACTTGGATATTGGGTTCAACGACTATACCTATGGCGCAGAAAAAGATCCTTTTGGTTTCCCACTGAAAAATACGATCCCTCAGCTAAGCAAACTCTATGCCTACCGGGGACTTTACCTGTCTGAAGCCACTCGCCTGGAAGGCATCCGGGAACTGCTGACTGCAGACCGGATCGTCATATTAAAAGAAGAAAAAATCAGGTTCAGCCATGAAACTGCAAAAAAACTGGGAATGACGGAATATTACACCGCAAGAAAATCGGGCGAAACCAAAGAAGGCAAATATATTTTGGAGCCTGTTGTGGCTACGGATCTTGATAAACCTTACAGCTTCGATCCTTTTGACGGCGTGGGTCTCGTTTCTCCCAGAGGCGCCGCTATTCTGAATCGTTCCCTCTACGGAAAGAAATTTGCGGATAGCAGAATTGATCCGGAGAACACCTCTGCGCAGGAACTGCTGAGGAAGGATATGGCGGTTTCTTTCCAGTTCCGGTTGCCTTTCTGCAAAGGTATGCTCCATACGGTAGATTTCCATCGGTTCTTGCGGGAGGAAATGGCGCTTGGGGAAGATCTCATTGTAACCGATATTTTTGGCAAAGAACGGAATCTGAAAAACGCCGATATTATTCTCAATCAAACCCTTTTCAAACTCTGCGGTCTGGTAACAAAAGATCTGGAAGATCCGGAGAAAAGAGAACGGTTCATTGACCATTATTTTAAAATGCTTAACGATTACGATCACAGCATCTATATCGTAAAAACCGACAAAGAGCAGCGGCGGACAGGTTACGGTAAGCTCACTGCCCAGATTCTCAACACCCTTCCCCTTACTCAGGAGGGTTTTGAACATTTGGTCAGCCGCCATAAGGATCGGGCGCAGCAATATCAGCTGACTCCCATTATCCTCTCTGGCGGAAATCTGCCGATTTTGGAAGAAGAGTCCGGCGAGATTACCCATAAATACTTAAAAGCAGAACCCTGTCTTGCTTTGGATCACTATGTGGAAGACCTGGTGAACAGTTGCAGCAAACAGGCATTGCACAGGTTATACCAAGGCAAACTGGATGTGGAAGGCGACATGCGTTTTCTCAGCAGAGATCTGCTGTATTATCTGCGCCGGATCGGCCTGCAATGCGGCGGTACCGGATATTTACCGCTGATCTCCCGGGGTCAGGTGTACCTGCCGGACGAAAAGGCTGGGGCAGCCTGCGCCTTGTTCCGCTCACCCCATTTATGTCCCAACGAAAATGTGCTGGCAGAAACCTCTGCAAAATCGGATCTTTATGAGACCTATCTGGGTCATTTGCACCGGGTGATCTTCGTTGCCGGAGACTCCCAGATGCCCGACGCTTTGGGCGGCGCGGATTTCGACGGCGATATGGTGGTCGTCGCCTTCCAGCAGGAAGTAGTGGAAGCCTGCCGGAAAAAGTGTTATCGGGAAGATGGTTTGAAAGGCCTGCAGCTAGTTCAAATTCCTCCCTTAAAAAGAGAATCTACTGATTCCAGCAAATGCCGTTATGTGAATGTAGAAACCATTTAAAACACCTTCAGCAGTCAGATCGGCCTGATTTCCAATGCCACCATGCGTATCTGCGCCGCTGAAGCTGTGTCCGGCCAGGAACTGCCCTATCCCAGTCAATTCTGTGCGATCCTCAACGGTGTGGAGATCGATGCCGCAAAAACAGGCATCCGCCCGGATCTTTCCCAGGTTTCCGCCTTTACCGGCAAGCTGAAAATTGAAAATGAAGATCCTGAGGATGACGAAGAAAGTGATTCCGATATTGCCCGGGCGATGCAGCTGGTGAAAACCTACTTGAAAGTATCCAACGATCTGAAACATTGCGATTTTCCCGGGATTTCTGTAAAAGAAAAAGACCAGAAATATACGGTGAATTTCGGCAAGGAAGAGATCACCCAGTTTAAAAATGAAACCGGAAATGTGCCCTTTGTATACCAGCTTCTGATCCAATGGGCAGAAGCTTTCGGAACAAAACCGGAGGAAAACGACCGGCTGAAGAAGAAAGCGGTAGGGGAACTGTACAAAAAGTTTCCGGATACCAAAAAACGGGGAGACAGTACTTATCCCCGGGACGATATTCTGAAAAACGAGGTGTTTGCCTGCCCGAAAAAAATTCCTGCCAGCCAGACCAATGCCATTAACAAGGTTCTGGACGGTTATACAACGGTGAAAAAGGCAGTAGATACAATTCAGAGAAACAGCAACCCGTCCCAAGCCCGCACTTTGCGGCGAAATCTTCTCCATCTTCTGCGGTATAAGTACGACGATGTGGATATTACAGAGAAAAATAAGATCACCATTCGGCAGGTGGGCGACAGTATGGGATTGCAGCTGAAACAGACGCTCAATACCACAGAGGAACTTTCTGAAGTTCTTGAAAGTAATTTCTACGGCCCGGATACCAATTCAGAGCATTGGCTGTTCTGCCGGGAGATCGACAAAAACGCTGCTTTGGGAAAAGCTATCGGGAATATGGATGCCCTGTCGGCGCAGATCGCCTGTGACCGGGGATTCCATGGCTATGATCTAATGTTCTTTGCCCTGCGGGAGCAGCATGCTCAGTCTGTGGCAGATGATTTCCGGAAAACCCTCCGCACAAAAACCGGGGATGACTTTCTGGATGCGCTCTATCATGTAGCAGCCGAGGCTATGGATCGCGGCTATTCCGCTTCTCAAATCGCGAACCGGCATTTACCTGAGCCTTGCCGGAAACAACTGGAGACCCTTCTAAACGAAACAGATCCGAATGCGCTGATTCCTCTGGTTTACAAGCAAACTACAGAAAAGAGCAGAGCGATTTTCTGGAGGCTTTTCTCCTGGGACGAGATCGAGGCTTATTTAAGGACGGTGAAAGCAAATGCTTAATGAAATAAAGGAATACAATCTGTATTTAAGCAGTGATCGGTCTGAGATCCCTCTGCGAAATGAAACCACAAAAAAGAACCTCACCGGTATCCGCCGTCCGCTGCAGGTCTTGGCAAGAGGGTTTCTGGAATTATGCGAAAAAAACAGTATCTCCCCGGAGAAGACCATCGCCGCATGCAAAGCATTTTTGTATGGCTGGGTCTGTGGGGAGGAACACGAAGACCTCTCTGGCCTGGATCTTCCCAATGCCGTGACTAGCGAATGCAAGCGGGCACAAAAATACAGCTTCCTACGCTATGCGCAAGCGGGAAAATCTGAAAAAGACGCCCGGAAGCTGGCGGAAGATTACAAAACAAAAGCCCGAAACTGGTATTGTTCTCCCTACACACCCGGCAGCATCTCGAAGGAGAACACTTTCAATCAGTGCTACTTTTCCTATATCATTGCAGATGCCATCTACCTGGGAAGATTGCAGGCACAATGTCTTGTTTTGAATAAATCTGGCGGACAGGTCTACGGCCTATGGGGAACGGATGACGACCGAAAAGTGGCCCTTGCCGTAGCAGCCCAGTACTTGCAGCTTCGGCAGGTCATTGGAGATGTGCCAAACCGGGAATTTCTTCCCATTGTCCAGGCAGAAATCGGAAACTGGGTAAATGTCCGTCCTAAAAAAAGCGGTGATGCAAATTCTGTGCCAAAAGCCATCGCACAGGTGAAACTGGACGGAACGGATACCTTGCTGATGGATAAGACCCCAATGAACTGTAATGTAAAGATCCGGATATCTCCTGCATGGCTGACCGATCTGGGTGCTAAGTTGATTCCGGAAGAGGAAGCAACCGAAGACATAGAAAATGATTATTTTGTGATAAGAGATAAAACTTTGTTGGTAACTGCCCGTGGTTCATAAACGGTTCAACAAGGACGCAATGTAAAAAGCAATAACCCCTGAGGTTTTTAAGCCTCAGGGGTTATTGTTACGCTTAGCGCAAATACATTCCTCACAATGTGCAGGGTTCGTATTTGCGCGTCATGGTGACCCGTACGGGAATCGAACCCATGTTACCGCCGTGAAAGGGC